>CAZYKQ010000054.1:0-12735 GCA_964648235.1 uncultured Christensenella sp.
CCATCAAAAACAAAAGGCCGGTATCAAGCCGGTGGTTCAAAAAGCTGTCTACTTTCACGACGCCATCCGAGATCATTCGCCCTTGGTTTTGAATTGCCTGCTTCAACGCGTCCAATTTCGCTTAGAACCTCCAAAAACACGAACAATAAAATAGAATACAAATATATTATACACATTATCGGCCAAAGAGCAACAATCTTGACAGAAAAATAATCACAAAAAAAACGGAAGATAAAACCTTCCGTAAAAGAAAGCGTTTGCTTTGTTTAATGTTTGATCGTTGCCTGGAAGGTGGTGTGGCACTTGGGACAGTTGACTGTTATGGTGCCAACCTGTTTTTTTAGCCGCAGCATCGTGTGGCAGGAAGGGCATTCCCGGTAACGATGGGTCTTGAAGTATTTTACGCGGTTAAAAACCAGCATAACCTTCTTTTTAATCCGGTCACGCAGGCTGATGTAGATCCTGTTTTCTTCGGCACGCCTGGCTGTATTCTTTGATATAAAGCGGTACATGGCAAATACCAGCACCGCGATGCCAAGAACGCTTAGCAGGCGTGAGCCGATAAAAAGATTAAGCACCACAATGGCGAGGTAGATGCCCAACAATCCTTTGTACATGGGATCGATTCCGTAGCGTCCCTGCATCCATTCAGCAAGTTTATATCTCCAATTTTTCATGAATTAAACCCATCCTTTTTACTTGGTTAGCTGATCATCCTCAGCATCGACAGCACATCCTGGCCAGACATAGTCCTATACATAAAGGGTGGATACCGAGGCTTGGGATCCCGAAACCGCGTTGTCTGGCTGTATAGCCTTGCGATCCTGACATAATCTGCTGTTTCACGCTTTGATACTCGGAGTTGCCCGGCTCCATGCTGACGGCGCGGTCAATATGCTGCAGCGCCGTCACGGTATTGCCGCTGTTGTAGTTAGCTATTGCGCTGAGAAAATACCAGGCGGCTGAACGGTCACTGATCTGGCTGAGGGCGTAGAGCGCTTCTGTATAGCGCATGGCATTGATGTACTGCCGAACAGGATCCAGTCCGTCGCCCCTGCGCTGATATTGCTGCTGTTGCTGACCCCCGAACCCTTTGAAAAACTCTTCAAAGGGGTTATAACCGCTGCTATATCCATAAGGGTTGTAGCCCTGATAAGGGGACTGGCCGGAAGAACCCGTATTTGGCCTTGAGTAATCGGTATGCGCCGCGCGGCCTGATTTGATTTCCTCATAGGCGACGTTGATTTCAGCCATCTTGCTCTGAGCATTCTTATCACCCGGATTTAAGTCCGGGTGGTATTTTTTAGCCAGCTTTCGGAAAGCGTCGGTCACTTCCTGCTGAGTGGCGCCGCGCGGTATGCCCAGCACCTCATAAGGGTCTCTCATGCGTTTGCAGCCTCCCTGCGGTTCTTAGCCGCGTAGCTCGTCCACACGCCGGAATAGAGTATATTTTCCAGCAGCTCCCTGTTGCGGTGTATATCTAATCGCTCAAAGCAGGCCGCGCATTGCGCCATCTGCAAACGGAGTATTTCCTCATGTTGCGCTGTAGGGATAAGGATCAAGGGGTTATACCGCTGCTTTTTGATATCATCTTTCAGATCCATAACCGCATCCATAATATAAATAAATCGGCCCAACGTGAAACCCAGGTCGTACAGAGCGGCGGCCTGGGGCATATGTTCATCCGGCACAAATATCTCGCCCAAAAGCCCGCCGAAAGCTGAAGCAGGCAGGTCTGGGTTGGTCACGTCGTCTTTTTCCATCATCGATAGCCTTTGAAGAGCATCTTTGATCGCCTTCACCTGACGTGGATAGTTTTCTTCCGCTTTTCCAGCGGCGTTTTCAAGAAGCTTGGCCTGGGAGAGCGAGAGCAGGCTTCGGTCATCGACCCAGTTATCCATCCGCTGTGCGTGCGCCAGAATGACATTCATGTCTGCGGCGTAAGGTGTAAACCGGCTGATAAAGGCGTTGCGCTTTTTGATTGGGTGTACAGCGCACCGAAAGGATTCATACACCGGTTCCTCATCATACAAGGAGGAGAGGAGAAGGATCAGAAAGCTCATATCGTAGGTGAGGGTTGTGCGGCTGATTTGTCCGTGACGCTTTCCAAGTTCCGTGCACAGCCCGCAGTATATCGCCTGATATAATTTTCGCTGCTCATCCGTCAGTTTTTCTACATTGGCTATCACATAACCGAACACAGGCTTCCCTCCTTTGTTTCTCCCATAGCGCATTATACATTATGTTATTAATAATTGCATGTAAATTATCAGTGAACAATAGAAGTTAAGGATTGATTTATGCTATAATGCCCATATGAAAGGGGAGTACAAAGCAATGGAAGCTGGCCCAACGGGTACAACAATATCTGTTATATTGATTTTAATCCTTGCCTATGCCCTGTTAACTGCGGCAGAAACGGCCGCCAGGATGCTGAATAAAAATAGATTGCGCAGGCAGGCTGATTCTGAGGAAGGCAAATCTGATCGCTTGATTCTGCTGGTGCAAAAGCTGTCTGATACTCCTTCAGGCTTGAGGGCTTGCCTGGCTTTTACGGGGTTTTTGGTTGCCGGACTTAGCGTCTGGACCTTCGCTTTGCCGATGGCTGCCGCTATAACACAGGCCGGCTGGCTTGGCTTTCTTGGGATAGCCGGTAAAATTTATCTGTCGGCGATTCTGGTTATTGTACTCTATACCTTTGTTCTGCTTGCGTTTGCCACGCTTTTGCCGCGCAAGCTCGCGCAGCGGGCGCCTGAAAAAACTGTCCGCAGGCTCAGCCGCTTTGCCTTGGTATCAAACAGCATATTTCTACCAATGGCCAGCCTGTGCAACCTCACCTATCGCGCGCTGGTCAAGCTGATGGGCATTGACCCTGACGAAGACAGTGAGCAATTGACGGAGGATGAGATCCGCCAGTTGGTTGATTTCGGTGAGGAAAAGGGCGCCATCGAAGAAACCGAGCGCGAGATGATCGAAAATGTATTTGAGTTTAACAACCTGACTGCCGCGGACGCAATGACCCATCGAACAGATGTATGGGCTATCTGGATAGATGAAGAATGGGACGAGATAACCAGGATGATCGAGCAAACAGGCTTGTCCCGCTTTCCGGTATATGAGGAAGACCTCGATCATATCATAGGCACCATCTCCACGCGTGACTTCCTGCTGAACCGGCAGAAAGCTCAGCCGCGCCCTCTGCGGGACATCATCCGCAAGGCACGCTTTGTTCCGGAATCAGTGCGCACAGACGCTTTGTTCCGTAATATGCAGCACAATAAATATCACATGGCTGTCGTGGTCGATGAATATGGGGGCACCAGCGGCCTGATCACGATGGAAGACCTGATCGAAGAAATCGTAGGCAATATCTATGACGAATACGATCCACAGGTGCAACAGGACATTGTAGATTTGGGAGAAGGCCGTTGGAAAGTGTCCGGGGGTGTGGATATAGAAAGCTTCAATGAGGCCTCAGGCCTGGATCTGCCTCTCGATGATGGCTACGACACAATCGGCGGCCTGATATTAAACGAACTGGGCGCTATTCCGGATGAAGGAAGTCAGCCGGAAGTTGATTATTACGGACTGCGTTTCAAGGTGCTCAATGTGATGGATCGCCGCATAGAGTGGGTGGAGATCAGCCCGCTTCCAGCGGCAGGAGAAGAAGCGGATGATTAAACGTCTTATACTTGTCTCTTTCTTGCTGATGTTTTGTGTGTTTACGTCTTCTGCATCGCTTGATATCAGTTGGTTGGAGGGGGAGGAGTGGTTTCCCGATCAGCAGGAATGGGTTTATCACTATACCTATACCGTTCCTGAGATCGATGGAGAGGATGCCCTGGCCGAGGAACTGAACCATTACTTTGAAACGTCGATCAGCGAAATGACGAAACTGGTATTGCCTATGTTTGCGGTCGACATGCCCGGAGAAGGGAACAACTCAATCAACGACCGCTATGAAATTACCTGCAATAACAGCGACTTCTTCAGTTTTGTGCTTCATCGCAGTCAGAGTTCCCCGGAACAGAATATACTGTCGCTGCAGTCGGCTGTGTTTGCCGTATCAGGACAGTATGCCGGCGAGTCACTGACCCTGCGAGGACTGGCACGGGAGATAGGTGATAGTTCAAGCCAGATCTCTGGATATGTTTTGCAGGATGTATGGTGTCAGATCGAGCGCCGGATGCTTCAGGAGGATGAATCCATCCGACCGGACATGAGTTTTGAGCTGCTATCTTCAGAGTTTTTTCCGGAAACTAATTTTTATGCGGATGAGAGTGGAAACATCACTTTCTATCTACAGCCTGGGCTGCTGGGAGAGAGCAGTGAGATCGCTGTATTTACCTATACTCCACAGGAGTTGGAGAACCTGTTGGGTCTGTAACGACACATATAGAAGGGTGGTATCATGATGTTGATGGATGCTCTTGCCAAAACAAAGGCTGCTCCCGGTTTGGAGCTGATCCGGGTGGAGAAACCTGTGCCCAAGGACGACGAAGTGCTGATCAAGATTCGAAAAACGGCCATCTGCGGTACTGACTTACACATCTATAAGTGGGATGCATGGAGCCAGAAACACATTGAGCCGACTCGGGTGATTGGGCACGAGTATGTGGGTGAGATCGCAGAAGTAGGCTCCGGTGTTAAGAAATTAAAGGTAGGTCAACGCGTATCGGGTGAAGGGCATATTGTTTGCGGCGTATGCCGCAACTGCCGCGCGGGTAACGCACAGTGGTGTAAGTATACAAAAGGCGTGGGTGTCAACCGAGACGGTGCCTTCGCGGAGTATCTGTGTATACCGGCATCCAACTGCATTCCAATCGCCGATACGCTGGATGAAGAGATTGTAGCTTTTTTTGACGCCTTGGGTAATGCTACCCACACAGCGCTGATGTTTGACTTGATCGGAGAAGATATCCTTATCACAGGTGCCGGTCCTATTGGCATCATGGCAGCAGCCATTTGCCGCCATGCTGGGGCTCGCCATGTTATCATCACCGATGTAAATGATTATCGCTTGGACCTGGCACGCACGCTTGGCGCGACAGCGACAGTCAACGTGACTCGTGAGAAGCTTGAAGACGTAATGCAGGCCTCTCGGATCGTGGAGGGCTTTGATGTCGGGCTTGAAATGTCGGGCGCCGTCTCAGCCTTTGACCAGATGCTGTCTGTGATGCGCAATGGCGGCAAGATATCCCTGCTTGGCTTGTTTGGCGGCAATGTGCCTTTGGATATGGACAGGATTATTCTAAAAGGACTGACCCTGCAGGGGATTTACGGACGCCGCATGTATGAGACCTGGTACAAGATGGGGGCGATGGTCGAATCAGGCCTTGACCTGAAAAAGCTGATCACCCATCGTTTCCATTACACACAATTCCAGAAGGCCTTTGAGATCATGTCTACAGGAAACTCCGGCAAGATCATACTGGATTGGGGGAATGGGCAATGAAGCGCGCGCTGAGTTATTTTGAACAATCCCTGGCGGAGATTCAACAGGCCGGGACATCCAAAGAGGAACGGGTGCTGACCACAGCGCAGGGTGCCAGGATATCCACAAGGACGTCAGAAGGCGTGCTCAACATGTGTGCCAACAACTATCTGGGTTTATCAAACAACCCAGAGCTGATTGCAGCTGCGAAAGCCAGTTATGACCGCTGGGGCTTCGGCTTATCCAGCGTACGCTTTATCTGCGGCACCCAGGATATTCATAAACAGCTTGAAACGCGTATCGCAGGCTTTTTGAAAATGGACGACGCGATTCTGTATTCATCTTGTTTTGATGCCAATGGCGGGCTATTTGAGACTTTGCTGACGCAAGAAGACGCAGTAATCTCTGACGCGCTCAACCACGCTTCGATCATCGACGGTATTCGCCTTTGCAAAGCACAGCGCCTTCGTTATCATAACAGCGATATGAAAGAGCTGGAACAGCACTTGAGAGATACACAGGACGCCCGTATTCGTTTGATCGTCACCGACGGCGTGTTCTCCATGGATGGCTACATCGCAAAGCTATCTCAAATTTGTGATCTTGCTGAAAAATATGATGCTTTGGTGATGGTGGATGACAGCCACGCCACAGGCTTCATGGGAAAAGAAGGGCGCGGTACGCATGAGCATTGCGGTGTAATGGGCAGAGTAGATATTATCACAAGCACCTTCGGCAAGGCCATGGGCGGAGCATCAGGCGGCTTTACAGCGGCCAGTCAGGCTATTGTGGATTTGTTGCGCCAGCGATCCCGGCCCTATCTGTTCAGCAATACCTTGGCTCCTGCAATCTGCGCGGCAACTTTGAAGACGATTGATTTGCTGGAGAAGGATACCGTCCTGCGCGATCGTGTGCAGGATAACACCAGGTATTTTCGTGAAAGGCTCGGCAGCGTAGGATTTGATGTTCCCGAGGGGGAACACCCCATCGTGCCGGTCATGCTCTATGATGCCCATGTGGCTAAGGAGTTTGCACAGCGGATGTTAGATAAAGGCGTTTATGTGGTATCTTTCTCCTATCCTGTTGTTCCTGAGGGCAAGGCGCGGATTCGTACCCAGGTGAGCGCCGCTCATACAAGGGAAGACCTGGATTTCGCTGTAAAATGCTTTGCAGCGGTTAAAGAAGAGATGAATATTAAATCTAAGGAGATTTAATCATGACTGTGCAAACAACAAAGAAACCGGTTATTTTTTCGGGAATCCAGCCGACAGGCAGCATTACCTTGGGAAACTATATCGGAGCAATCCGGAACTTCACTTTGCTTGAGAAGGATTATGACTGTTTATTCTGTGTGGTTGATTTGCATGCATTGACCATCAGGCGTGTGCCGGCTGACCTGCGCCGTCAGACGCTCGAGCTTGCTGCTCTTTATATCGCCTGCGGTCTTGATCCTGACAAAAACATCATCTATTGCCAAAGCCATGTGCCTGAACACGCTGAGCTTGCGTGGATATTAAATTGTTACACCTATATGGGTGAACTGCAGCGGATGACACAGTTCAAAGATAAGTCAGCTCGTCATCAGGATAATGTCAATGCCGGTCTGTTTACCTATCCTACCCTGATGGCAGCAGATATCCTGCTTTATCAGACCAACCTGGTGCCCGTAGGCGGTGATCAAAAGCAGCATCTTGAACTGGCCCGGGATATCGCTGGCCGTTTCAACAGCTTGTATAGCGATACGTTTGTGATCCCGGAGCCTTATATCCCTAAGGAAACTGCAAAAGTACTCAGCTTGACAGAGCCTGAACGCAAAATGAGCAAATCGGACGCGGAGGACAGCTTCATTGCTCTTTTGGATAGCCCGGAAGCCATCCGGCGCAAGTGCCGCCGGGCAGTGACGGATTCTGAGGCCGACATACGCTATGACCCAGAGGGAAAACCGGGGGTAAGTAACCTTCTGGGAATCCTCTCTGCTGTCAGCGCTACACCGATAGAAACGATCTGCAGTGAACTTGCCGGACAGGGCTATGGCACGCTGAAAGAACGCACGGCCGAGGCTTTGATCGAACATATCCGCCCAATTCGGATAGAGTATGATAAACTAATCAACGATAAGACTTATCTATCGGAAATTCTTAAACAAAATGCGGAACGTGCGCATGCAATCGCTAAACATACCTTGCGAAAAGTGTATAAAAAGATTGGGCTGTATCAATTTTAATTAAGGAGGGTGAAGCGTGACAGAATTGACATTTGCTTCTGCCGGAGGCGGTGAAAGAACCCTGTTTGTGCATGAACCTGCAGGGAAACCGGCGGCAGTTGTGCAGATTGTACACGGCATGGCTGAACACTATGCGCGTTACTACCCGTTGGCAAAGGCCTTGGCCGATGCAGGATTTGTTGTTGCAGGCCATAATCACCTTGGGCATGGACCGGATACGCCTAAGGAAAAGCTGGGTTATTTTTCCGACGAAAAAGGCTGGGATAAGTTAGTGGATGATGTGCATACCATCCATAGTGTTTTAAAAGACCGTTATCCTGACAGCCGGTATATTGTGCTTGGACACAGCATGGGAAGTTTTATTTCCCGTGAGTACCTGATACGGTATCGGGGCGAGGGACTGGACGGACTGGTGCTCAGCGGAACCGCGTGGATGCCGCCCCATGTTGTATATCCTGCTTTGGCACTGGCAAAACTGGTCTGTGTTATGGGCGGCGCAGAGAAGCCTTCCATGCTGCTGCATAAAATGGCTTTTTCAAAAAACGACCGGTTATTTAAGCCGAATCGAACCACCTTTGATTGGGGCAGTGCTGATACTGAGCAGGTTGACTTATATGTCAATGATCATTTGTGCGGCTTCCCGTTTACAGGGAGGGGAATGTACGACCTGTTTTCAGGGTTAATAAAGCTGACAAAGCTTGATCGACTGAAGGAATTGCCGAATAAAAACATGCCGATTCTTTTTATTTCGGGAGAGCAGGATCCGGTAGGCGGGAAAAAGGCACAGGGGCCAAAAGAGGTGGCTGCCCAGTATAAGCGGGCGGGGATGCGAAATGTCACCATGCAGCTCTACCCAAGGGGACGGCACGAAATGTTTAATGAAGTCAATCGTAAGGAAGTTACTGAAAATCTCATTGCATGGCTCAGACAGTCTTTTCAGTCTTAATGTAAGGAGGTAAGCATATGGCTAGTATCTATCCCGGTAATATTACAGAAGTGCACGGCATCCGTGTCGGGCAGCAGCAAAATGAAAAGGCCAAAACTGGCGTAACGGTGGTCATGGCCCCCAAAAATGGCGCTATTGGCGGCGTGTCTGTGCGCGGGGCCGCGCCGGGGACAAGAGAGACCGATCTGCTGCGACCCGGTAATCTGGTGGATTATGTACATGCTGTGGTCCTTGCCGGCGGCAGCGCATTTGGTTTGGCGGCTGCTGATGGGGTGATGCGCTATTTGGCTCAGGCAGGTGTAGGATTGAAAATGGGTGGTGCGCAGGTTCCGATTGTACCCGGTGCCGTCCTGTTTGATTTGATGCAAGGGGATCCCAACATTTATCCTGATGCGGTGATGGGGCGCGCGGCGGCTACCAATGCCGCCAAAGGAATGGAGCAGGGCCTTGTTGGAGCGGGATGTGGCGCAACAATAGGTAAACTGGTCAGCTCCGCCATCCCTCAGCCGGGAGGGCTTGGTTCCGCCTCGATGACCTTGGCTGAGGGCGTGACGGTCGGTGCCGTCGTCGCTGTCAATGCGGTCGGTGATATATTTGATCCAAAAAGCGGAGAATGCATTGCCTGCGCCTTGATGCCCGATGGAACACCGGTTCGCGCTGAGGGACTTTTATACGGCAATCCTCCCGCCTCCCAACAGATCAGAATCCCCGCACCCGGAAGCAATACCACAATCGGGGTAGTAGCGGTCGACTCCAAGTTGACCAAGGCGGAGGCAAACCGCTTGGCTGATGTAGCCCATGATGGCCTGGCCCGCAGCATTCGCCCGGTGCATACACAAATGGATGGGGACACTATGTTTGCGCTGGCTACAGAGCGCGTGGGACAGGAAGTCAATTTTGTCAAACTTTGCGCTGCAGCAGCCGAGGTTACCGCCAGAGCGATTGCAAATGCCATTTATTATGCCAGGCTTTCATGATCATTGGCATAGGTTTTGATCTGTGTGATGTGTCGCGCATCGAGTCTTTGCTCAAGAATGAGCGTTTCTTAGTCCGGTTTTTTTCTTCTGAAGAACAGGACTATATCAATACGCGCGGCCCCGGAAAAGCGGCTTCTGCTGCCGGATGTTTTGCGGCGAAGGAGGCGCTGGTAAAAGCGCTGGGAACCGGATTTGACGGAATATCCCTGAAAGATGTAACTGTGTTACACGGAGAAAACGGGCAACCCTACTATGAGCTTCGGGGGCTTGCCAGAATACGCGCTGATAACCTGGGCGTATCAAAAATTCACCTCAGCCTCAGCCATGAAAAAACCATGGCCGGGGCTTTTTGTATTTTAGAAGGAGATGCTTTGTGAAGCACATTGTTACGCCCCAACAAATGCGCGCAATTGAGGAGGCCGCATTCAACAGCGGCATTGACCCGCTGGATCTCATGGAACAAGCGGCTGAATGCGTAGTGGATGAGCTGGAAAAGATGGTCGGCATACAAGGAAAACGAGCTGTTTTTTTCTGCGGCAGGGGAAATAATGGTGGAGACGGGCTGGCTGCGGCACGTATCTTTACACAACGCGGCGGGAAGGCTCTGATTGTGATGCCTAAGGATGCTGCCACGCATGGCTCGATAGTCAATGAACAGCGCGCGCGGGAGATGGGTATTGCCATCGAAAAAAAGCTTCCGCAAAAGTATTCGTTTGATGTGGCAGTAGATGCCTTGATTGGGATCGGATTAGGGAAGCAGCCAATGCCTGTTGATATGCGGGAGGAAATCTATTCTGTCAATTCGCTGGAGTGCCCGGTGCTGTCGGTGGATGTGCCTTCGGGTATGGATGCTCTGACAGGCGCATGTAAGGATGCCTGCGTGCGTGCTGACAGGACGATCAGCTTCGGCTGGGCGAAGACAGGACATTTTCTGTCTTATCATCCTGAATCAATCGGGTTGCTGGTCGTAGGTGATATTGGGCTGGATCGGTTTGAAAGCGGTGCTCATCTGATTGAAAGCCTTGATGAAAAAGACTTAATTGACTGCCTGCCTAAGCGGTCTGCTGCGGCACATAAGGGCACGAATGGGCGAGTGCTTCTGTACTGCGCAAGTATGGGCATGGCTGGGGCGGCGGCGATGGCTGCAACGGGCTGTCTGCGGGCTGGAGCTGGACTTGTGTACATCGCTTGCGATGAGGATATTATCCCTATCCTTCAAACGCTTGTCCCCAATGCCCAGTGTCTGCCGGTAAGCCGAACACTTCAAGAACCGCCAGCCTATGATGTCTTTTTGTCCGGATGTGGTCTTGGACAGAGCGAGGATGTATTCCGGAACTTGCTGGAGCTCTATGACCCTTCTGTGCCTTCTGTTCTGGATGCGGACGCCTTAAACCTGTTGAGCCTTCATCCATTTAAGCTTGGCGCGCAGACGGTTATCACGCCGCATGTTGGTGAGGCTGCCCGCCTCCTGGGGACAAGCACCGAGGAAGTGATGGAGGACATGCTGGCGTCTGCCGAAGCCCTCAGAAGGCGATATGGCGCAGTCGTCGTACTCAAAAGCCATTGTACGGTAATTCAGGATGCCATATCTGTCAGCCTGAACACCGTTGGTTCCCCGGTGCTTGCCAAGGGCGGCAGCGGCGATGCTCTGGCAGGCATCATCGCAGGCCTGATGGCGCAGGGGTTCTCCGGTTATTCGGCAGCAAGGACGGGTTCACTTTGGCTTGGAAAAGCAGCCCGCATGGCACACAGGCGAATGGGGATGCATTCTCCTGTGACGGGGGAGATACTGGCCATGATGGGCGAAGCTTCTATTTAAAATATTGTATTATACATTAATAATGTTGAATTCTGCCGCGCGCGCCAGCCTGTTCATCACAGCCAGGCCGAGCCCATTATGCGGCAGCGTCTCGCATAATATTTGTTCAATGCCTTGCTGATCAAAGGCACGCAACAGATAAAACAGCCTGTGCGCGGCACTGGAAGCGTCCTCACCCAGGTCACTGACCATCCGACCTCCATACAAAGGCAGGTTGGCGTGCATCGCAAGGATGCGAACGTTGTTCCCCGCGTCATATTGCCTTGATATTTCATCGGCTACAGCCCGGGCATTGCCCGAAACAAGCGTCAATCTACCCCTTGGGGCATAGTGACGATGACGCATACCGGGGGAGGGAGCAATTTCGTTGGAGAGCAAAGGCCGCATGACAGAAGAGGCGACGTCGCAGCTGCCGGTGACCATGGCAATCTGCTCGGCCGTGACGGCTCCGGGCCTTAAAATGGTGGGTGTCTGACCGCTCAAGTCAAGCACTGTCGATTCCAAGCCGATATCGCAATCGCCCCCGTCAAGGATCATCGGGATGCGTCCATTAAGATCCTCAAAGACATGCAAAGCGGTCGTGGGGCTGGGGCGCCCGGAGCGGTTAGCGCTGGGGGCAGCCAGGGGGAAGCCGCAGGCATGCAAAAGTGCTTGTGCGGCAGGATGAGCGGGCAAACGGACAGCCACGGTGGATAGGCCTGCCGTGACGATATCAGGCACAAGATCTTTTTTAGGAAGAAGAAGAGTCAGAGGGCCGGGCCAAAAAGCTTTTGCCAATCGCTCGGCCTCATCGTTCCAATGGCATAGTGGCAGCGCCTGTTTCTTTTGATTAATATGCACAATCAGCGGATTATCGGCAGGGCGTTGCTTAGCCTTGAATATTTTTAATACAGCGTCCTCTCTGAGGGCATGCGCCCCCAGACCGTATACGGTTTCTGTCGCGAAAGCAACGACCTCTCCCTGCCCAAGCAACTCTGCTGCCATGGCTAAACTGACCTTGTCTGATTTTACAAGCAATGTCTGCAACAATGATCATCTCCAAAACATCCAGAAATAAAAACAGGGCATGAAGCCCTACATGCGAAGGGAAATCCCAAGATGCCGCTGTCCTCTATTTTTTCACCCGCTATGTTAAGCAGGCCGGTGTCCTGCATCCGCCTTCTGCCGTCCCCTAACGCGTTGCCGCGGGGGCATGGCATCCAATGAAATAACAAAAACTCCGTAATGAAAAATGTGGGTAAAAACAGAGGACTGGCGAACACCCCAGGAACATCCCTTGCATAACAAATTATAAGGATTATGATAAACTGTGTCAAGGCTTCGGCGTACCTTACA
>CAZYKQ010000055.1:0-12169 GCA_964648235.1 uncultured Christensenella sp.
GCGCCCCCGGCACAGTCCGCGTCTTCATCCAGCTCGGATACGCCGGCTTTTTCATACTGTTTAAGCAGCTCCGGGTCAAAGGGCTTGAAGGCGGCCTGCATCTGCTCGCACTGCTCCTTTGTGATGGTCTCGTAGGGCGCCAGCTGGTAGGTGCCGCCGTCAAAGGACAGGAAGGACACCCCCACAAAATCATCCCATACGCGGATGATCTCTGCTTCCACGCCGGCCCATTCATCGGGTTTGACGGTGATGGTGTTGCTGGAATTATGCTGCGTATAATGCTGCTGGAAGCGAATGTAGCGGGCCAGCTGGTCCAGGGCGGATACATCATCCTTGGTGACCAGGGAACCGGAGGCCACGGGGAAGTCAATCACCAGCGTGCGCGCGTTCTCAATCAGCCCGCCGGGGGTGCCGATTTCCGGGTGCACCTGCCAGCCCTGGGCCAGAGCGGCGCGGGCCAGCGCGTCGTCCGCCGATATGCGGATGCGGCGGATAAAGTAAGGCGCGTGTGCATTATGCAGACCGGCCGATACGCCGCCCGCCACCAGCGACAGCGTGCCCTCGGGCTTGATGGTGGTCACCAGCAGCGCGGAGGGGATGCGCAGCTTGTGCGCGTAATCATCCACCGCTGATTTGGCGGCCGCGGAGAGGGCTGCCAGGCACTCGTCCTGCTGATGCTCATCAAAGCCGGCGAAGGCGTCCTGTACGCCCGTCAGGCTGCAGCCGGCCAGGCGGTCACGCTTGTGTTTTTCGTTCCACTCAGGCAGTTCCAGGTCGATCAGGGTCATGCGAAGCCCCGCGCGGGCGGACAGGGCCTGGGCGCGCATCGCGTGCTCCAGGTCAAAGCCCTCTTCCTTGCGGAAGGCGCAAAGGTTCACCGTAGTCAGGTTGCACTGCTGCTTAGAATCAAGCAATATCTCCCCGCAGGGGTTGACGCCTTCCACATTCTCGCGGCGCCTGCCCGCGGCCTCCAGGTTGATAAAGCCCGGCTCGCCGTCCAGCTGGATCATCAAAAACACCAGGTGCAGCAGATCCTGCGGCGGCCGTTCTGTCAGCGCCATGGAGTTGTTGGACAGCCTGCGGTGGCCGATGTTTGACCGGCCAAAGTTGAAGGGCGCGTCCCCGTTGACGGCATCGTCGTAGGATTTTTCAGACAGCTTATCAAACCAGGCAGGCGGGGTGATGCCCATCCCTTCCAGCTGGCGGCGTACCGCCTCATGCTGCTCAAAGTGACGCTCGCTCCAGAAGCCGTTGATGCCGTACTTGGCAAACAGGCATTCCATATCGGCGGGATCAAACAAAAAGATCTCCGCCGTGCGGCGTACGCCGCCCGATACCACGTTGTTGCCAATCAGGTTGCCCATATCGAGGATATGGATAGGCCGCACGCGGCCGTAGCCCTTTTCATCGGTTTCAATGGGGGCCAGGGCGGGGTCAATTCTGTTTTTGAGCGCCGCGTCAAAGCCCGCGAACATCTCGTGCAAGGGCTCGGGGCCGGAGGCTGTGCCGCCGAAGGTCTTCAACCGCTCGCCCTTGGGACGAACGGAGTTGAAGGATACCTTGATGGTGTGCACATGCTCATACTTTTCTTCGGTCAGCAGGCGCAGGTATTCGCGCAGCGCGTCGCGCCAGCCCTCCTTGCTGTCCCCCACATAGATCTTGGCAAAGCCGTTCTCCAGGTGGCGCACATCGGTGTGCTCCAGGCGGTAATCTTCCGGCACGGGGTTATATTCAGAGAGAATCAGCCGTGTATTGGTGCGGATGGGCGCCAGCCCCGCCGCCATCTCGGGCGTGCACTTGAAGCCTACGCCGCTGCCCAGCATCAGCAGGTAGAACAGCTCGCTGAGGTCATCCCAGCTTTCGATGTTGGTGAAACTGCAGTTGAAATTTGCCATGGGGTAGTTTTCAGACACCGGCGTGCCGCCCACCCACAGCGTGCGCCCGGAGGGAAACTGGCGAAGGTTGAAAATGTTATCAAACAGATCCTGCGCTTCCTGCTTCAACCACATCAGCGGCAGGGGAAGCCCCGCCTTCTCGCGGTGCTTGATATCCAGCCCCACATTATACTCAACCGCGCGCGCAACCGTCTCCTTCCAGCATTCACGCCGGCCTTCCCCGGGCAGAAAGCGGGCATAGGTTCTGTAAAATGTGAATAGACCCAGCGGGGTCATGTGCGCCGGCCGGTCCGCGTATTGATCCAGAAAATCTTTCGATAACAGGGCCATGGTGTCTCCTCCTGCAGCGCCAGGCAGACCGCCCGCGCTTTGCTCTGATGTCCTATGCTTGCTCTTGCCTTTTTTCATTCAGGATGAAGCATATATAGTGTTTTGTTGGGCCATCAACCACAACATATTGTATATATTAGGCGTTCAAGCGCATTCTGTCAATATCACGAGCCAATAAAGCGCAATAACAACAGGTCAAATGATCCGGGTCATATTCTTTTGTATCCACACTATGTCTGCAAATCATTTTTATGAGAGGACAGCGATATCTGCTCCAAACACCAGCAAAGCGCCACACAAAAAGGAAAGCCGATTGCCAGAATGCGGCAGGCTATCCATCGATAATATTTCTAAAAATCATTGAAAAAAGAGAAGGTGTTTTACGCCTTTCAGCCCGGCTTTAGCCTTTCATAAAAAGATCGGATTGCTCCAGGTCCTTCTGCCTTGCGCGTCCACACACTCTGCCCGCACGTAGCCCGTGCCCCGGGGAAGTTTTTTCTGCGCTTCCTGAATGCCTTCCCCCATGGCACAGTGGCTGGGCCATCCTTCAAAGCGAAGAATGATGCTTCGGCAGGGGCTGCATCTGACGCGGGCGATGCCGTCTTCCACATAAAAGGCGTAGATCTCAGGGCCGCAGCTTGAATAGAAAGCGCCCTTTTCAAGCGCGTCCAGGATGCTGTCCACATTTTTCTCGGCATTGACCATCACCCACCCCAGCCCCTCCTGCTCGGGGATGTGGCAATCGTCCACCGCCACGCCAAAGATGTGTTTGCCCTGCCTTAGCAATTCATCCCAGCAATAACCGTTATTGGTGTCCATGTCATTGTCAAGGGCGCAGCTGGTGTTATACAGCTCGATCGCAAAATTGCCGGGAATCTCCTCAAAATCTCGGGCGGGGGTACCGCTCCATTCAGGGTGACAGTAAATGGTCAGGTTGCCCCGGCTGTGTAACTGGTCAACATATGGGATGAAGGCCCGCTGCCCGTCAACCTGAACGGGAGGCAGCCTGTCATCCTGCTCGTAGGTGAAGCCTTTTTGATAAGGTCGGCCGAGCCCTACCTGGTGGAACACATGGACACGGCTTTTATCTTCCGGCCCATTGATCGCTCCCTCGATCTCCACCCCGGGGATCAGCAATATGCCCGTCTCGGGCGCATAGTTTATAAAGTTATACCGGTCGTGGTCAGTGAGCGCCACGGCATCATAGCCCTTGCGCGCGAATATCTGCAGCAACTCAGCGGGCTCCCTGTCCCCATCGGATTTTGTCGTATGGCAATGCAGGGCGCAGCGAAGCATGGAAGAACCGCCCTTAAAAGCAGCTTGCCCGATCATCATGGCTTTTGCTCTCCTTTAATATAGATCAGCCGAAGATCTCTTCCCGCCCCCGCAGCTTCCGTGTCCGGTCCCCATGCTCCCACACGGTCTTTGAGGGCATCGTGATCGGGTGGTCAAACCGGCCCGGAGGAACGCGCAGGCGGCGGGGCGCGCCTGACCGGATGGCCTCCACATAGTCCTTGACGCTGTGAAGTTTTTGATCAAAGATGACGCCGCCCAACTGGTCGTCTTCATACTGGACGGCGCTGTGGATATCGCTGCCCGAGGTCATACTCAGGCCATGATGGTCAATGAAAGCGCGGGCCTGCGCGTCGTGCTCGGGAAAGTTCCCGGCATTATACGCTTCAAAGGCATCCGCCCGCTTCAATCCCAGGTGAATGGCCGGAATATAATCGCGGTCACGAAAGGGATGCGCCTGTACCACGCAGCCGCCCCAGCGGTGCACCTGCTCCAGTTGTTCGCGCCTGGTCCATCCGCATACCTCAGGATGGCTCAACAGCCACTGCTTATCCAGGCCATAGATCAGGTAATCATCTCCGTCAAATGTTTCCTCCCAGCCGAAGAAAACATCGATGCCCATTTTTTCACCGGCCTCGCGCGTCTTTTCATAACCCCGGTAAAACTCCCGCACAAATATCTCCCAGGGCAGGCGGCGATCCAGCGCGCAGTTGCCGCGCCAGAAGTGATCGGTCACCATGATACCGGTATAACCCAGCCGCTTATAGCGCGCCAGATACTCCGGCCCCATGGATCTGGCGCACGCGCTCACCTGCGCCGTGTGAAAATGTGTCTCGTAAAGATAACCCGGCTGAGCAGTCCCCTGCTGATGATGGCCCATAATTCCTCCGTGTGTATATAATAAAGGCTTGCATAATCCGGATGAGCAGCCGAGGATTAATATAGCATGAAGCAGGGGCGGAAGCAAAAGATCCTTAACTATCCTTCAGATTCTTCTTTCAGGTCCCGTTGAAGCAGCATGTCTTTTCTTCATCCTCGTTGTTTTTATTTCCCCGCTGATTCTGATATACGTCGATTCGTTTAGGTTGTTCTAAAAATCGATTGTTCATCCGGCCTTCTTCTTGTTTTTCTTGATGAACTTCTTTACCTCGCTCTTGCATTTGCCGCATTTGCTGCCGGCGCCGGTCACCCTGCTGACCTCCTTGTAACCGTCTGCGCCTGCCGCCAGGGCTTGCAGTATCTGCCCTTTCGTCACCTTTTTGCAAGGGCATATGATCTTCTCCGGGTTCATGTTTGCGCCCTCCTTGATGGTATGCGGGATTATACCCAGACGGCGATCAAAACAAAAGATACATATACCCCGTTTAAGTATATAATTGACGGTTATAATTCTTCTCGACACCGATACCAAAGGAGAAGGATTGATCATGTTTAACTTGTTTGGCACGAAGGCCCGGCTTTCCATCAATGACGCGGCTGAGGCCGTGAAAAAGGATGCCTCCATCCGTCTGTTTGACGTACGCACCCTGGAGGAGTTCAGGGAAGGCCATATCCCCGGCAGCGTCAGCCTGCCGCTGGACCGGCTTGGAAATGCTCAGGCCCTGGTGCTTGATAAAGGCGAAAAAATATATGTCTACTGTGCCAGCGGTGCTCGCAGCGCCTTGGCCGCGAATAATCTCAAGCGCATGGGCTATAGCGATGTCACCAACATCGGTGGCATCATGAGCTATTCCGGCCCCTTGGCGCGCTGAACCGGCCATGAGGTGAGACGTGAAGAAAAAACAAACGCTGCTTGTGCTCAGTTTGCTGGGCCTGTCCCTTCTGCTGAGCGCTTGCGCTCCTGCTCAGCCCGCCCCCACCCCGGCCCCCGTAGCGCAGGCAGAACAAAAGGAAAGCGATATGCCCAAAGCTGAATACAAAAAACTGTCCGCCCAGGAGGCTAAGGCGCGCATCGACAGCGGAGACGAGCTGGTCATTTTGGATGTACGTGAAGATTACGAATACAGCGCAGGACATATTTCAGGCGCCCTGCTTCTGCCTGTGGGGCAGATCGCCCAGAAGGCGCCGGAACTTCTGCCGGACAAAAACGCGGAGATCCTCCTCTACTGCCGAAGCGGCAACCGAAGCCGCACAGCTGCCTTGCAGATGGTGGAGCTGGGATATACCAATGTTTATGATTTTGGCGGCATCATCAACTGGCCTTATGAAACGGTAAAACAGGGCCAATAATCGCCCTCTCAAAGCTTAAGCTCCCGCTTATGACACGCGGGGGCTTATTTTTATCTTCCTTTTGTGCTACTCTTATATCAACGAAAGTTTTGATCCATCCAAATGCCCGGCCTGGCATGCGCTTAAAGTTTTGAACTGGTATGAAGGGAGGTTTTAATATGCCGGAGAGATTGCGTGAAATGATTATGGGCAGCGATAACATTGTGTTTTTCGGCGGCGCCGGTGTGTCCACCGAAAGCGGCATACCGGATTTCAGAAGCGCGGATGGCCTGTACCACCAGCGCGAAGCCTACCCGCCCGAAACAATCCTTAGCCGCGACTTTTTTTCGCGTCATCCGGAGGAGTTTTTTTCTTTCTACAGAAGCAACATGTTGTTTCCAAATGCCCGGCCCAATGCGGCCCACCTGACCCTGTCCAAACTGGAGAAGGCAAATAAACTGAAAGCTGTCATCACCCAGAACATCGACGGCCTCCACCAATCGGCGGGCAGCAGGACCGTGCTGGAACTGCACGGCAGCGTTTTGAGCAACCACTGCATAGGCTGCGGAATGTTTTATGAGCTTGCGTATATTCTGTCCGGCAAAGGCATCCCGCGCTGTACCTGCGGCGGCATCATCAAGCCGGATGTCGTGCTCTATGGTGAGCCGCTTCCCGGCGACGTCATTGAAAAGTCAATACAATATATCAGCCAATCCGATCTGCTGATTGTCGGCGGCACCTCGCTGAACGTTTACCCCGCCGCCGGGCTGATCGATTATTACAAAGGCAATAAGCTGGTGCTGATCAATAAAACGGCCACAAACGCCGACAAGCGCGCGGCGCTGTGCATCCGCGACCCCATCGGTGAAACGCTAGGAAAAGTGTGGTCATAGCTTACAAGCCGGTTACAAGCAAAACAAAAGGAATGCTCCCCAGGCACAGGATCGTCCCCAAAGATACCCCGGTCGCCGCGAAGAGTGCATCCTTTTGTTCACGCTCGGCGTACATCTGTGTCGCGACAGCCCCGGGCATCGCGCAGGCAAGCGTCAGCACGCCCAAGGGAACCCCTTCAAAGCCCAGTATCCTGAACAAAGCAAAGCCTGCCAGCGGCAGGACGAGCAGCCTCAGGCCGATCGCCCCCCACAAGACCCTGTCTTTGAGGGCCCCAAGGCGAAAATCCATCAGCCTGGCCCCCGCTACCAGCATACTCAGCGGCGTTGTAAGCCCGCCCAGCTGTGATACCATCGCCGACAGCGGCATGGGAATACGAATCCCCAGCATAAAGGTAGCCAAAGCAAGCAAGGAAAGGATCAGCCCGATATTTCTGGCCAGGGCCGATGGTCTGGGCAGCCGGCCGGTCATCATGATTTCCAGCGTCAGATAAATGGTGCAGTTAAGCCCCACCACAGCGGCCGCCAGATAAACCACCCCCAGATCGCCATAGACCGCCGATACGATCGGCATGCCCATATAGCCCACATTGGGCAAGGCGCAAAGCCCGGCAAACACCGCGGCGCGCTGCTTGGGCAGCTTCTTCCTGAACACAACATAGACGATCAGCAGTCCGGCGCTCATCCACAGCAGGCTCGCCAGCGCGATGCGCAAAAAATCAGCCCGAAGGTCCTGCCCGCCGTCTCGCTGAACCATCATCAGCACTAAGCAGGGCATGGCCACTTTAAGCACGATGCCGCTGATCCCTTTGATTACCTCCGCCGTCAGCGCACCGGCCCGTCTCAGCAAGAGCCCCGCGCCCATGATCAACAGCATCATCAAAATCTGGTTTACAACGGCGGCAATGTCCATGCATCCTCCAAAGCAGAAAAATCCCGCCCCACTATACCCAATGCGGGGAGGGAAGTAAATCGGTATTCTGACAAATTGCGGAATATTGACAAAGAATACTTCCACTCGTACACTGATTTTAGTATGCATGAAGCGGAAGGGAGGCCGGGGCTTTGGAAAAGCTGCGCGAGGCAGGCAAAAAAATGCTATTTTGGGGCGCGCTGGCCTTGATCATCTGGGCCGGGTATGAGCTCTCCGTTCGCTGGGACACGCTGGAAAAAACAACGCGCACCGTGCGCCTGATGGCAGGCGACCTCAAGGCCTCCCTGTATGAGGTTCTGTTTAAGTACAAGTATTTTGACGCGCTGAAGACACCCATATTTCTGGCCGCCTGCATCATCTTCGGCCTTCTGGCCCTGCTGCTGCGCTCCAGAGCCTTAAGCGCCTATGTGATGATCCCGCTAAGCGGCGCGCTGATCTGGCAGCAGGCGGAAGCCAAAGCCCTGTTCTCCGTCAGCATCTGGCAAATGCTCAAGTTCCTTCCGCTGATGCTGATCATTTTAGGAAGCGCGAGCAATCTGCTTTTTCATTACTACCTGAAAAAACGCCGCAAAGCAAGCGCCCTTCAGGCTCCCCCTCCGGGAAAACGGCATTTTCAATGAAATAAGGGCTTAACTTCTCTAACCTGCTATTTGAAGTTTCGGCATCTGTTTGCGGATCGCTTGCATCGCCGCTTCGGCCATCATCCGGTGCCCCAGCTCATTGAGGTGAATGCCGTCCAGGCTGTGTATATCCTGGTCGACTATATTTTCCAGGAAATATTCCCGCATCGGCAGGCACAGGCAGCGCAGCTCGGCCGCCGCACGCAGCGCTATGGTGGAATAAAGCTCCTGCCAGCGATAGATGCGCTGCGGCCCGCTGCCCAGGTACTTCAAAATATTCTCCTGGGACAGCCCCCGGCTGACCCACTGGAAATAACGTTCCGCGTCCAAGGGCGGCAGGGTGCTCAGCACCGGCAGGCCGCCGCGTCGGCGCACCCGCTCCGCCATCGCGCGAAGAGTCTCTTCAAACTTTTGCGGCAAGGTCTTCGGGTCATGCGTTCCTTCCGGGTTCTCAGCCACAGCTGCCCAATCCATATCACAATCATTTCCGCCGTACTCAATCAACACCAGGGTTCCGCTCAGCGGCGAGCTGTCTTCCATCATCTCTGCAAGCCCCTCGGGCGCCGTGCAGCCCATGCGGGAACGGTTGATGATAGGGATCCCCAGCTCACGCTCCACCAGACGGGCCGCGTTGTCACGCAAAATCGCGTAGCGGCTGCGCGCCTCGTCAAAAAATATGCCCTTGAGCACCGAATCACCCCAGATCTGAACGGACGTGATCTTCATTTCCTTCACCACCTCACCTGGTTTCTAAAACTATATTAAACCTTTGTATTGATGATGTCAAGCAGTTTGTATAAGCTATTGACAGCCCCGTGAAAGGTATGCTACACCTTTGACAGACAGTTAGAAGGAGATTTCACATGGACATGAACACGTTGCGCGACGACATCAAGGACTGGGATCTGGTCAGGTGGGAAAACCTGCCCGATATCGATCTGTACATGGATCAGGTGCTCACTTACCTCAGGCGTCAGCTTGATCTGTTTCAAGCGGAACACGAGCCCAGCCTGGTCACGCGCTCCATGATTAACAACTATGTGAAGGATGGCATCGTCCCCCGCCCGGTCAACAAACGCTATGCCCGTGAGCAGCTGTCATCCCTGATCATGGCCTGTGTGCTGAAGCGCGTGCTGCCCATGCAGCAGGTCAAGCAACTGCTGCGCCCCGGCGATCAGGACAGCTACGCCGCCTTCTCCCAGGGCCTCAAAAAGGCGCTGAACCGCGAAGCCGAGGCGCTTGAGCGCATGGAACATGAAAACCCAAACCCGCGCGATCTGGCGCTGGAGTACGCTCTGCGCGCGGCCGCCAACTGCCTGATGGCCGACAGACTGCTGGATATGGAAAACGAACGCTGACGCGGCTGAAAGTCATCCTTTCCCGCTTATCGTTTCAGCTTTCTCGCCCGCTCAAAGTCTTTGGGCCCGATGTGGCAATATCCCTGTGGGTTTTTCACCAGATAGTCCTGATGATAGGCCTCCGCCGGCCAGAAAGCGCGGAGGGGCTCCAGCTCCACATAAAAAGCCGGTTGTTTTGCGCGCTCTTCCTCCGCCAGCGCCTTGATCAGGGCGGCGTCCCCTTCATTGTCCCAATAGATGCCGGTCTGGTACTGGGTGCCGATGTCGTGCGCCTGGCGGTTTTTGACCGTCGGATCGATGACGCTGAAAAACAGGCCTGTCAGCTCCGCAAGGCCGATCACAGTCTCGTCATAGTCTACTTTCACCGTCTCACGGTGGCCGGTATTCCCCGCGCAGACCTGCTCATAGCTTGGATGTTCGGTATGCCCGTTGGCATAGCCGCTTTGCGCGTCCGCCACCCCCTCCACCAGCGACATCAGCTTTTCCATCCCCCAGAAACATCCGCCCGCAAAATAGATTGTCTTCACCGCAGAACCTCCTCATGGTTTGTACCGCTATTATACCCCCGCGCCCCCGCTGTGATATAATCAGGGCGGACAGGAGGTTGCCATGCACTTATCATTGAATGCCCTGATCGCGGGGGCGATCGCTCTTTTGGATCAGATCAGCAAGCATCTTTTAAAAAACGCCAACCGTGTCCTGCTCCCCGGTCTGCTCCGGCTGAGCGGTACGCGCAACACGGGCGCTGCGTTCAGCCTGTTTGCGGGCAAGCCCTGGTTGATATCGCTGCTGACGGTCTCGACGGCCCTGGCGGTGCTTGTTTATATTATTCTGGCCCGTCCCAGGGGCCTGACCGGTCTCGGGCTGGCTCTGGTGCTGGGCGGGGCCCTCGGCAACCTGATCGACAGGCTCTTCTTAGGCTATGTAATCGACTTCATCGAGCTGAACTTCATCCGCTTTCCCATATTCAACATCGCGGACATCGCGGTGGTATCAGGCTGTGTACTGGCCGCCGCATCGACCCTATTTGCCAGGGAGGAGCCCCATGAGTGAACTGCGCTGCGAGGGCCGCGAGGAAAGGCTTGACAAGCTGCTTGCCACGGACACCCTCACCCGCTCGCGCGCGGCGGCACTGATCCGTGAGGGGCAGGTGAGCGTCAACGGTATTGTGGTGAATCAACCCTCTTTTAAACCAAAAATAGGAGACGAAGTGGTGATTACTCTTCCTGAATCGGCGGATTCCGTCAACGAAGCGGAAGATATTCCCATTTCGATCCTATACGAGGACGATTCACTGGCCGTTGTCATCAAGCCCTGCGGCATGGTGGTGCACCCGGCTGCGGGCAACGAATCGGGCACCCTGGTCAACGCCTTGCTCTTCCACCTCGATCGCCTGTCAGGTATCGGCGGCGAAAAGCGGCCCGGCATCGTCCACCGCCTGGATAAGGACACCAGCGGCCTGCTGATCGTTGCCAAGGATGATCAGGCCCACGCGGAGCTTTCCCGCCAGCTGTCCGCGCGCGAAATGGAAAAGCACTACCTGGCCCTGGTCGCCGGGCAGATGAAGGGCACAGAGGGCAGCATCGACCTGCCCATCGGCCGCAGCCTGAAGGACAGAAAAAAGATGGCCCCCCGCCCCGACGGCCGCAGCGCGCTGACCTATTGGACGGTGCTTGACCAGCGGGCTGACCGTGCCCTGCTGGATGTGCGCCTGGTCACCGGCCGCACCCACCAGATCCGCGTGCACATGGCCGCCGCCGGCCACCCTGTGCTGGGCGATCCTCTCTACGCCGCGCGAGGCACGCCCAAGGCCGCGCGCCTGATGCTGCACGCCTGGCGGCTGCGGTTTGCGCATCCCAAAACCGGGGAGGAACTGCGCTTTGAAGCCCCGCCGGAAGAAAGTTTTGGCTATCAGGAAGATGCCCCACATCGCTGATCGTCCCGCCCTCAGCCTTAACCCGCGATGCGGTCTTGATTCTGACGACATAAAAACCACCCTCGGCCTGCCTGTATCGGACGAAGAGACAGATGATCCCTTCTCAAGCAAAGGAAACGCAGACAACGAAATACACGAAAGGCACGAAAAAGAGGGCGATCAATTGATTCGCCCTCTTTTTCATGCTTATATCCCAAATTGTTATTGTTGCGGCTGTACCTTGGGCGGTATCCCCAGCAGCTCCGATATCGTCACCATTTCATAGCCCTGCTCGGCGAACTTAGGCAGGATCACCTTCAGCGCCCTCAGGTCCCTCTTGCGGCCGTGCAGCAGGATGATGCTGCCGTTTTGCGTGGCCTTCAATATCTCTTTCGCATCGGTCGAATCAACATCCCACAAGGCCACATGTTCGTAGCCCGCCTCGTTGATGGCCTTGGCAAAAGCGCTTTTAGTCCCCTTGTAGCGCCCGGCGCCGAAGGGATAGCGCACGGTGTTCATCTCGTGGCGGTAGCCCAGGGCCTTTTCCAGCCTGTCCTCCATGTTGTTCAGCTGGGCCAGGATGCTCGTTTTGCTTGCTTCTTCAAGGTTTTTATGCGTATTGGTGTGGTTGCCCAGCTCGTGCCCCTCATCCAGCGCGCGCTGCCAATTTGCCCTGTCCTTTTCAAACAGGTTGATGCCGATGGGGTAGAGCGTCAGCTTGCAGCC
>CAZYKQ010000056.1:0-7436 GCA_964648235.1 uncultured Christensenella sp.
CATCTTACAGTATAGCATGGGAAACAGCGGGTGACAATCATACTGTTTTGAATGTACTCATTTAAACGAGTGACAGCCGGAGCAGATAGGAAAGAATGCTCTATATTTGCGCAATGCAGCGAAGAAAAATAATCACCATATTAGCAATACAGCACCACGCCGAACTCCCTCACATCGTATTCACCCAGGGATTTGGGTACAAAAAGGAACTTTACCACCGCACAAAAAACGGACGATTGTCCGTCCGCTTTTTAGAGTCCTTTACTGCCTGGCGTATCATTTCAAAGATGCCTGATGGCAGGATATTAAGTTTGTAAGAAAATGCGACTCAGCCCTTCTTCGCTTTTCGAGCGGATTGCCCAAGGTAAGCGTCTCTGACAGCCTGGTTGCTTAACAACTCAGCCCCTGTTCCGCTCAAAATGATGCTGCCTGTTTCCATGACATAACCTCGGTGAGCGGCCCGCAGCGCGGCGTTTGCATTTTGCTCGATCAACAGGATGGTCATGCCTTCTGCGGCAAGCTGTTTGATGATGGCGAAAATATCGCGCACGATCAACGGGGCAAGGCCGAGGGAAGGCTCGTCCATCATCAATAATTTCGGGCCTGCCATCAGCGCGCGGCCGACAGCCAGCATTTGCTGCTCGCCGCCCGACAGGGTACCGGCGGGCTGCCAGTGGCGCTCTCTGAGCCGGGGAAAACTTTCGTAGGTGTACTCCATCCGCTGCCTGACCTTGGCATGATCCTTTTCCAGATATGCCCCGATCTTCAGGTTTTCTTCCACGGTCAGGTTGGGGAAGACGCGGCGTCCTTCGGGCACCATGACCAGCCCTCGTTCCACCACCTGCTGGGCGTCCATGCGTGTAATATCCTCACCTTCATAGGTGATTTTGCCGCCCTTAGGGGGGACCAGGCCGCTGATGGCGCGCAGGGTAGAGGACTTGCCCGCGCCGTTGGCGCCGATCAGGGTGACGACTTCATTTTGTTCTACAACCAGGTTAATGCCGCGCAGGGCTTTGATCCCTCCGTAACTGACCTGCAGGTTGTCGATCTGTAACATGCTCATTCTTCATCCACCCCCAGATAGGCTGTGACAACGTCCGGGTTATCCTGTACTTCGCCGGGCGTCCCGGCAGCAATCATTCGCCCGAAATCGATCACATAGACGCGGTCGGAAATATCCATGACCAGGTCCATGTGATGCTCGATTAAAAATACGCTGAGATCAAACTTTTGTTTGATGCTCTGTATAAATTGGGCCAGATCGTCCGATTCCTGCGGGTTCATGCCGGCAGCCGGTTCATCCAGCAGCAACAGGCGGGGCTTGGTGGCAAGTGCCCTGGCGATTTCAAGCCGCCGCTGTTTGCCGTAGGGCAGACTGACAGCTAACTCATCACGCAGTTCCTGCAAGCCTACGACTTCCAGCATTTCATCGGCCAGGGCGCGCAAGCGCTTTTCTTCTTTATAGTTCAAGTGCAATGTTGCCGTCAGCAAATTGCTGGTGCGGTGCAGGTGGGTGGCGATCAACACGTTTTCAAACACCGTCTGTGTTTTGAACAAGCGGATGTTCTGAAAGGTACGGGCCAGGCCCAGCTTCGTGATCTTGTCAGAGGTAGGTTCTACTGTCTCTTTGAATTTGTCCGCGTCCTTACCCGCGTACAGGGTCTTCATTTTTCCCTGTGGGTGGTTGGATATAATCAACTGGTTTTCATACCATACCTGACCATTGGTAGGCTTATAAACGCCGGTGACACAGTTGAAAGCCGTGGTCTTCCCGGCGCCATTCGGGCCGATCAGAGCGACGATCTCACCCCGGTCAATGTGCATGCTCAGATCATCAACAGCGACTACGCCGCCAAACTGCATGGTGATGTTTTTAAGCTCCAGTACACGATCAGCCACGGTTGCTTCCTCCCTTCTTGACGCGCGGAGCAAAGAGTGCCTTCAGGTTGAATTCCTTATCGCCCATGATGCCTCTGCGGTAGAAAAGCACCATAACCATAATCACCACCGAGAACACGACCATGCGAAAGCCGCTGCGCATAAAAGGCAGAGCAATGCCGCCAATGACCTGCTCATTATCCAGGAATCTCAACCACCACTCACTGGCGGCAATAAACAGGAAGCTGGTCAATACGGAACCGGTCACAGAACCCATGCCTCCAATCACGACGATCAATAATATTTCGTAGGTCATGGAAGCCTTGAACGCGCTGGCCTGAACCGTTGTTTGATACATGGCAAGCAAAGCGCCGCCCACACCCGCAAAAAAGGAACTGATCACAAAACTCATCTGCTTGTGACGGAACAGATTTATGCCCATGGCTTCTGCTGCCACCTCGTCATCCCGGATCGCTTTGAAACTGCGCCCGTAGGTCGAGTTAATCAGAAGGCTGATGAATAATATGCAGATACCCGCCGCGATAAAGGGGAAGAGCACCGAGTTAAACGTGGTAAAGCGCCGCAACAGGTTGGAACCGTTTGTAATCGGCCCCAGGCCATCGTACTGGAAGACAGCGCGGATGATTTCCGCAAACCCAAGGGTAGCGATGGCCAGGTAGTCGCTCTTGAGCCGCAGGACCGGCAGGCCGACTAAAAAGGCAAAGAAGGCCGCCGCCAGCCCTGCCAGCAGCAATGCCGGTACGACGGGCAGGGCGAAGTTGATCAGGCCGCCGTTGTAGTACTGATAGACCTGTGCGCGGTTCTCCGGCGGGATAGTGAACATGGCGTAGGTGTAGGCACCTACCAGCATGAAGCCGGCCTGGCCCAATGAAAACAGGCCGGTGAAACCGTTTAAAAGGTTCATCGATACAGCAATCAAGGCATAGATGGCTCCTTTTTTAAGCACAGTCAGCAGCATGCTGTCCGCGCCCACAAGGTGTTCCAGAATATAAACTCCGGCGTACAGCGCCGAAATGAGCACCAGGTACAGGGAAGTCATCCTGTATTTGGACAAGCGGCTGAAAGCTGAGATGATGACGGCCAGCGCTACAATCGTCAGGAAGGCGCCCAGCGCGGTGATTGAGGGTCCGTTCTTATAAAAGAACAGATCAGATGCGTTTTGCCCGGTGATATCAAGCTGTTTGGCAAACCCTTCCGTATAGCGGTCCAGGCTTCGAATCGTCTTGACGCGATCGCCCTCTTGCAGCGCGTCCCTCACGCGGTCGCGTGCCTTTTGCATTTTGCTGTCAACATCAGCCTGATGATTCGTATCCATGCGGATTAGCAGCTCATCCAGGCTGCCCTGCGTGCCCGCAGAGTAGACCATCACCGTAATCGCGATGACTAATAAGAGGATGCCGATGATCAGTGGAATCTTCTTCATATTGCTCACCTATACCTTTTCATTGACGGCTTCACCAAACAGTCCGGTAGGCCGGAAGATGAGCACGATGATCAGCAGGGCAAAGGTGAACGCATCTGAAAAGGTGGTCAAACCAACCGACTTGATGATGTTTTCCGCGATGCCAATGATGAAAGCGCCGATCACAGCCCCGGGGATGGAACCGATGCCGCCGAAGACAGCGGCGACAAAAGCTTTCAAGCCGGGCATGGCGCCAACCGTCGGGGTGACAGCGGTATAATTTGTAAAGTAGAGGATAGAACCGATGGCAGCCAGGAAACTTCCGATGACGAAGGTGACGGAGATAACCCGGTCGATCTTGATGCCCATCAGGCGCGCGGTCTCAAAATCCTTGCTGACAGCGCGCATCGCCATGCCGATCTTGGTATGGTTGATCAGCCGGACCAATAAAAATACTAAAATCAGCGTCAAAAAGGGAGTAACCACGGTGACCATTTTGGTGGTTGCGGAAAAAATTGTGATGGAGCTTGATATCCAGGGGATGGTGGGGTATTGCTTTGCCAAGCCGCCTGTCACATACCACATCAGGTTTTGCAGAAGATAGCTGACACCGATGGCTGATATCATGATGGACATACGAGGCGCGTCACGCAGCGGCTTGTAGGCCGCGCGCTCCACCAGGTAGCCCAGCGCTACCGTGAGGATGACTGTCAGGGGCAAAGATATGCCCAGAGGCAGTGTCGCGCTGAGGTAGACCATCACAAAGCCCGCGACGGTGAAGATATCGCCGTGGGCAAAGTTGATCAAACGCAGGATGCCGTAGACCATCGTGTAACCGATGGCAATCAGCGCGTATTGACCGCCGACGGATATGCCGCCTAACAGGTATGGCAGGTTTAGTCGAAAAAAATCACCCATGAATATGACAGCTCCTTTTCGAGGTTGGGGACTTTTTATATCGGTTCATTGACGAATGCCGATATATTCAGATCAGCCATTGAATTGGGGGCCGAGGTGAGTCGGCCCCCTGATTAAAAGGTATGATGGAATCAGTTGCCTTCAATGCCTTGAACCTTGACAAAGGTCCAGGCGCCGGTGGCATTGTCAGTTGCTTTGATAAAGGCCTGATCGCGCTTGGCGTCGCCGTTTTCGTCAAAGGCAATCGCGCCGGTGACACCGGTGTAGGTGACTTCAGCCACGACCTCCGCGATGTCCTCACGCTCACCGGAATCTGCCGCCTTCAGGGTCTCCAGAGCGGTCATGTAACCATCAAACCCAAGCGCGGTGACAGCAGCCACGATGTCATTGCCACCGTTGGCGGTTTTTTGATCCGGGTTCTCATTCAGCCAGGCTTTAAAACCGGTGACAAATTCTACCGCGGCTTCAGACGTGTCGCCTTCGTCAAAGAAGGTCGTCACATGAACCTGCACGTCCGTGCCCTTGGCAGCATCCAGGATGACGGAGCTGTCCCAGGTATCGCCTGCCAGGATCGGGAGATTGAGGCCGGCTGCAGCCGCCTGGGTGATGATCTGAGCGGCATAGGTAGTGGAGGTGGGGGAGAAGATAACCTCTGCCCCGGCGTTAACGGCATTGGTCAGGTAGGCGCTGAAATCGCTCGTGCCTTCTGGGAAGGTCTCTCCGACCACTTCAAGGCCGGCGGCTTTGGCGGCTTCGGTAAAGTAGTGAACCAGGCCGACATCATAGTCGTTGCCAAGCTGGGCTAGGGTGTATGCCTTCGTTGCTCCGAAAGCTTCCTGCGCGTAACTGGCAAGAACCGTGCCCTGGAAGGGATCCAGGAAGCAGACGCGGTAGTACAGCGGATTACCCAGGGTTACCTGCGGGTTGGTGCAGGACAGGCCGATGGCAACCAGGCCCGCGCGGTCAAAAATGGGGGCCGCTGCGATCGACACGCCGGAGCCATAGGAGCCCAGAACGATGGCCGCATCCTTGCTGACCAGTTCCTGGGCCGCGGTAGGCGCCTTATCGGTAGAGGATTGATTGTCAACTTCAACCAACTCAACCTGGTAGACGCCGTCGGACAGCTCCACGGTGGGCTGCAGGAAGTGGGCATAGCGGACGCCCAGGGTTTCCTGTTTGCCGCCCGCGCCGTTGTCGCCGCTGGCCGGCTCATAGATGCCAATGACAATGGTGCCTGCGGTTGCAGGTTCGGTAAGAGCGATGACCGGAAGGATCAGGCTTAGGACCAACAGGGCTGCGAAAAGCTTTCTCATGATGGATGGCCTCCTTTGATGAATTGACTTATTTTACGTCGGAAGGCATAAAAATGCAAGAACAATTTTCAAAAATTCAGTTTTTATATTGCTTTTATAAAGACCGGATGTAGCAGAACATGTATTGCTGAAGTATTCCGGCGTTTTTTCCCAGTTGCTCAGCGGGAGATTCTCCCCCATAATACCTGTCTATAACACGGTTAATCCATACATCACGGGGGAAAGACGAAGTGCGGCCGTAGCCGAAAAGCATCACGCAGTTTGCCACCTTCGCGCCGACGCCGGGAAAGCGTGTCAACTCGACTTGCAAATCCGCGTCGTCCAAATTTCCCAAAGCATAGGGATCAATCATGCCTGAAGCCGCGATACGCGCGGTCTCCCGGATGTAAGGGGCGCGGTAGCCCAGGGAGCAGGCGAGTAAATCGTCATTGCTTGCTTGTGCCAACTGCGCGGGGCTTGGGAAGGCAAATGTTTGAGCATCAAGCCGGCTGCCAAAGCGCCGTGATAAGGCTTCCACACAGCCCTTGATGGCAGGCAGATTCTTGCGCTGACTGATGATGAAGCCGATCAGTGTCTCCCAGGGATCCTGCCTGAGGATACGCAGGCCTCCGGCGAAGGACGCGGCTTGTTGCAAAAATATATCATCCTTGGGAACGGAGGCGGTAACGGCCCCATAGTCCCTGTCCATATCAAAATAATTGTACCAGAAGGAGGCATAGCTTTCTTTATCGCAATCCAGCCGGAAGCGGTGCTCTCCCGATTCTTCTATAATAAGTTGCCTGGATGAGGCGACGATGTGGTATCGGTTTTCATCGATACGGTTGAAGCGGAAGCACTGACCGCTGTCGGCAGTCAGCGCGATATCAAAGCCTGGAATCAGAATATCTGTCATTGCATTCTCCTCACGGCCTGTAGTATACCATGAAAGGTGGATATCAGAAATATTATCGGCGTGTGAGAAACCGTGCCTCCGGCGCGTCTAATAGATGTAAGCTTACATGAGGTGATCACTTGATGGACAAAGACAGCTTTGCGCGGGCGGTGGAAGCGGCGGGCGACATGCTCTACCGCGTGGCCTTCAGCCTTCTGCGCAACAATGACGATTGCAGGGATGCCATGCAGGAAGCTGCCCTGAAAGCCTGGATCAAACGGGGAACCCTGCGTGATGAGGGCCGCTTCACCACCTGGCTGACGCGCATTCTGATCAACGAATGCCGCAACATTCAGCGCAGAAGAAGCCGCCTGGTACCGCTTGATGATTTGCCGGAGCAATCTGTGCCCCCGCCGGACCCAAGCCTGGGTCTGGCTCTGCAAGCCTTGCCTGAAAAGTACCGCCTGCCGCTTGTGCTGCGCTACAGCGAGGGCATGGATGAAAAGGAGATCGCGGATATTCTTGGCATCACGCGTGCTGCGGCAAGGGGCCGCATACACCGCGCCAAACAACAATTAAGAAAGGAGCTGGAGGAACAGCTATGACAGAACATGATGATCTGAACCTGCGGGATGCCTTTTCCCCGATGCCCGAGGACTGCCGGCAGACGCTGTACGCTGCCGTCAGCTCCTATAAGGAGGAAGAACCCATGATGAAATCATCCCGCCGCGCTGTACTGATCGCGGCTGCCCTGATCATACTGACAATGGCCGTTGCCATGGCCGCCGGAAACCTTGGGCTGATTGATTTTTTTAAAGAGAACTATTCAAACCACGGCCTGCCGGACAGTGCTGTACAAGTAATGTCAGGCACGGAACAGAAAACCTATGAGGTTGGCCCGCTGACGATGACCCTGCGCGAGACCCTGGCTGACGGCAGGACGCTGTATATCACAGTGCATGCGGAGGATAAAGGCGGCAAGTCGCTGATCAACAGCAGGTACGGAGACTTGAACAACCGCCTTCCCGCGCAT
>CAZYKQ010000056.1:7536-12135 GCA_964648235.1 uncultured Christensenella sp.
CAAGTCGCTGATCAACAGCAGGTACGGAGACTTGAACAACCGCCTTCCCGCGCATCTCGCGGCCGGCCTCGAGTTGCCTGAAGAAACAGGTTTCATGGATGCTGCCCGGGAGAAGGGCCTGCCTTACTACATGGCCGCAGCCTATATCACGCTGCCGGATGGTGTGCTGAGCGGAGAAGAAATGATGGGCGAGATGTGGCAGGAAGATGGCAGCGGTATCCTTCTGGTTGACATGCTCATGACGGATCCAGACGCAATGGGAGAGGGCATCGAAGGTGTGCTGACGCTTAAGGTCGAGCAGAGAGATCCCCAAACAGGTGAATTGATGGAGGGCAAGACCTGGCGCGTGGACGAATCCATCAGCATCCCTGTCAGCAAACTGGATGAACAAAAGACCTATCTGCCGCAGGGCGAAACAAGCATCGGCGGCTATACCCTCAAGCGTGTACTGGCCGAACGGCAGATAACGGGGATCTACCTGACGGCTGAACTGGAAGCGAAAGAAGGCGTAAAGCAGGAGAACGTGCACGAGCTGTATGACCTGATCGAGTATGTGGATGACGCGGGAGAGGCCCTTCCCGGCGGCATCAACCTTTCCGGCGGGATTGAAAGCCTTGATTGGCCGCAGATCAAGGTATTTACTATGGTAGGATTAGACGCGCTGCCCGATACCTTAAGGCTTGTCAACCCCGATGATGGCAGCCTGATGACACTGAAGTAAAGGAGAAACAGCATGAAGCGCGTTTTTTCACTGACCCTCGCGCTTTGCCTCGGCCTGAGCCTTGCGGCTCGGGCCGAGGGGCAGGCGCTCAACTTCTATATGTACATGCCGAAGGACAATGATGGTTTCAAACGCTTTGCCGCGGCTCACTCGGATGTAAAGCTCCAGCCCTGGGAAACCTACTATGAAACCACAGGGGATTTTTTGGGCGCTCTGCTGACAGGCTCGCTTGAAAGTGATATCCTAGTCATCAAGACTAACAGCAAGGATAGCCGGCAGATCATGGACAAGGGCTATTTTCTGGACCTGTCGGGCAGCGAGGTCATCCGGGAAGCTGTGGGCCGCATGCACCCAAGCATCGCCGGTCAGGTCATGGCAGATGGGAAGATTTATGCCATCCCCGAGAGCCTGGCCTTTGATTACCTGCAGATCAACCAACGCGGCTGGACCGAGGCGGGGCTGGACGGCGTGGACGCGCCCGATTCCTTTCCGGCCTTTCTTGACTTTCTGGAGCAGTGGTGCGCTCAGGCAGAGGCAAGCGGGGTGCGGAATATACGCATCAAACTTGAGTGGGATTTCGACCTCTATAACCAATCAAGCTATACTGCCTGGCTGGCCCGGGAGTTGATCAACAGCTATATCCTTCAAAAACAGTATGCCGGAGAATCGCTCAGCTTTGATGAGCCGGGACTGAACGCCTTGCTGGAGCGCTGCAAAACAGTCGGCAGACGGCTGTATGATATCGAACCGACTTTGGGCGATGGTGAAATGGACGGGCGCTACTATGCCTTGTTTGAGACAGGCTTGCAGACGGATTGGCCGCAAATGTCGCAGACGCTCAATTTCCGCCTGAACCCGGCGCAGCCCAAACTGATGAAAGCCTGGATGGATATGACGGCCATCAACGCCCGCAGCGAATTGCCTGGGCTCGCCCTTGAAATGCTGGAGGAGGTGATCCGTGGCCCTGAGAATTTCATGGGATGGCGGAGGGCCCTGCTCTACCGTGACGCGGAGCCGGTGGCGGATCCATATTACGAGGAAGGGTTGACCCACTGGACGACGCGCGTGCAAATGTTCAGGGAAAAGCTGGCGCAGCCTGATCTCCCGCTGGACGAAAGGGGGGAGGCGGAGAAGCAGCTGGCATATGCCGAGTATGCCCTGGCGGATATGCAGACGGAAAAGCGAATGTATTATGTATCCCCCCGGCAGCTTGCGGAGTATAAACAATACGCCGACTACCTCTACTTCCCGCCTCCTGATATATTCAATACCACCACGGACAGCTCCAATACCATGCGCAAACTGCAGGAGCAGTTTGCCTCAGGCCTGTTGTCAACCGATCAGCTTCTGGGTGAACTGGCCAGGATCGCGCGGATCATCGAGATGGAGAATCGGTGAAGGTTGTTTAAGATCTTCTTGAGAGATAAAAAGCTCTTAAAACATGAGCTAATCCTTAGAAAACGGATAAAAGAATCCATAGGCTGAATAGAAATGAGCTTGAAATTCAACTGGACTTATTATTTGTCCCAAAGTATCGGTGACAAATGGTATATGAAAATCAAAGCGAAAATTAGTAAGCGAACAAAACAGTAGTGTGAGATGAAACATGTAAAATATATAAAGCAGAGGGAACCGATGGGGTACTGCTTAACTTACTGTCCGTTATTGTAGCATGGAGCCATCTGTCTTCCTGCTGTTGCTTGTATTCTACAGCATGAAGACTTCAGTTGCATCACTCTCAGTTACTTTTTATCATGCCTCCTTGTCTTGGGAGTATGAAGCGGAGAAGGAATCTGTAGGATCTGCTATGTTGAATGCTCAGTTTCCTTTTTTGCCTGTTCCCAGGATGCTTTCCGAAGCGATGCAAAACGGAATGCTCAAAATCAACATGATACTGTCTGCAATAAAAGCGTAGAAGTTCTTCATCACTCTGGCCCACATCGGCTGTCCATAAAGGATCACTTCCGTTAATGACTTTAAGCCCAGAATTCCGATTGCAGTAATCAAAACCATGCCTGCCGCTGTAATGACCAGGTAAGAAAATGAGCGTTTTTTATGAAGTGTTAACTGAAAGAACAATCCTAGAAAAACTCCAATAAACAAGTTTCCCAGAGCCCAGCCGGGCATACCGCGCAAACCGTTAATGGCTAGGGAATGAAGAATACATCCAATAGTACCCACTAATGCGCCAGCGGTCGGGCCAAACAGAAAGCAATACACCGCCAGGACAATGTATCCCAGGCAAAGATAGTAATTTTCAAAGAAAGGCATTTGCAAAGCCAAGCTAAGCGCGACATACAACCCTATGCCAATTCCAATCATTGATACTCGTTGTGCCGGTGTCATTTATTTGAGGGACCGGATGCTTATCATATGTCTATCGCTCCTTTCTAATAATACCTGGAGGAGAGCTTGCGTGGCTTATATCATGAGTCCTCCCTTCAGCTACAGTGTACGGAATTGATCATGCATATACAACAGAAGAACTATCGCATCCTGTTAGAACTTCTCAAGCTGTCCATGAATTATCCACATGACACCGCAGGAGCAGGCTCAATCGGCCTAATCCTGGTGTTATAAGACGGATGCTGACTTTTTGGCAGGATGTTTATTGGGGGAGGGGGAAGTTGTTTGTTAATTGGCTGGCGGAGGGATGTAATTTGTGTTGAAATCTGGCTGCACCTTGTTGCCGTATTCGTCAGTGATAATAAATGATTCTGTATTCGTTTCAAATTCTCTCCCTTTTGCATCCCACACTGTGATATACACTGAGGCATACCCCGCCTCCCAAGGCCTGAAAGTGGAAAATCCGGGACCGTCCTGAATGTCTCCATAATAACCAAATCCCAGACCATCCGAGCCCGCGGTAATGTACCAATCAGCTTCAGCCGTATAGGGAGCATCTCCGCCGGTAATGGTCCACGAAGCGGTGATAGGGTCATTCAACCTCACCTTTGTCGTATCCAACTTTAAGGATACGCTCAACGGAATTCCGGATCCAATGCCGAAAGATTTTTTGGTCAACGCAATACGTCCCGCGCTGTCTGTAGTTTGTGCTTCTATCTCTCCTTGGATACCGCTGGGCACTGTGATAGAGCTGACACGTCCGGTTTCATGAAAGATATCGCGCAGTTCTCCCGACGTATCCCGCACACGCCAAGTAAACAGTGTCTGTCCTAGAGGCAGGCGTCCATCTGAAAGAGAGACTTCGGCAGTCAGAATCTCACCCGGCATTGCGCTGGACTTGTCCAAAGTGATTGTAGAACGGAAATTTCCTTCGTTAGGCGCATCCAGGACCTTAACAGGGAATATCGAATAATCACCGCCGGTATGAAACCACATAAAAAGGGTACCACCAACTTTGGGAGTAACCTCATGTGAACCTTGAAGGGCATTGCTATCAATGTGTATATTATCGATGCTGTGCAGGCGGTTGTTCTCTTCAAATATATTCATGCTATATTGGGGATACCAGTCCGGATCACTGGGGTCTCTCGACCAACACAGATTGAAAGATTCGCCATATTGAATAATCTCACGGTCAACCCAGATTCTCGTATTGTAGTAGGCGTTGGAGGAAGAGGAAGATAAACACAATAGAATTACCATTATTAGGAAGAATACGCGCTTTATCATGGTTGTTGTCCTCCGACTATATTATTATGCCTAATAATACATTTATTTTCTTGTTTGCGCAAGATACCCCGATCGGTCAGCAGAAAAATGGACAGAAGATAAGTGGCGATACCAGGAGAAGATAGACAGCGCCATACTATCAACACAGGCCCTTTACATTTCCCGTCCAATCAGCTTAATATGATAGCTGTAAAGGTACGGGATTAGTATCGGCTGATGTTGGCAGAGATAAAAGGAAAAAG
>CAZYKQ010000057.1:0-12070 GCA_964648235.1 uncultured Christensenella sp.
GCCGGCAGCTTGATCCCCGCTTCCTTCGCGGTCTCCTCCAGCTTGTTGAGCGCTTCCACAATCTCTTCCTCGTTGTGATCGGCGATCACGCAGTAGCGAAGCCTCGCCTTGCCTCTTGGCACCGCGGGATAAACCGCCGGGGGCACAAACACGCCTTTGTGACGCAGCATGTTGCTCAGCAGGAAGGCGTCTTCATCCTTCCCCACCATGATGGGGATGATGGCCGTTTTGCCCGCCAGGCAGGTGTTCATGCCGCGCTTATGGGCCTCCGAAACAAAACAGTCGATGTTGCGCGCCATCCGCTCCATGATGGAAGGGTCACGCTGCAGCAGGCGAATGGCCTCCAGCGTGGCGGCTGCCAGGGGCGGAGAAATGCCCACCGAGAACACGAACCCGGGCAAATTGTAGCGCAGGTACTCGATAATCTCGCGCCTTCCGGCCAGATACCCTCCGCAGGTGCCCAGCCCCTTGGAAAGCGTGCCCATTTTGATATCGATATCATTAGGCTCAAGGCCAAAGTACTCATCCACGCCGCCGCCGGTCTTGCCGATCACGCAGGCGGAATGCGCCTCGTCCACCATCAAAAAGCAGCCGTACTTCTTTTTGATCGCGACAAACTCAGGCACGGGGGCGATATCGCCGTCCATGCTGTAGGCCCCTTCGATGATAATCAGCACCTTGGCAAACTTGTCGCGCTGGTTTTTAAGGATCGACTCCAGCGCCGCCACATCGTTGTGCGGGAAGGGCTTCACCGTCGCCTCGCTCAGGCGGCAGCCCTGGTCGATGGAGTTATGCGCCAGCGCGTCGTACACAATCAGGTCATCCTTGCCGCAGAAATTACCGACAAAGGTGACGTTGGTGGAGTGTCCGCCCACCAGCACCAGCGCGGATTCCGCGTGCTTCCAGCGGGCCAGTTCAGTTTCCAGCTCAATGGTCAGGCTCTTTTCTCCGGCCAGCAGACGGCTGCCCGAGGCAGAGGTGCCGTAGGCATCGATCGCGGCCTTGGCGGCTTCCATTGTCTCCTTGCGGCCGCTCATGCCCGCGTAGTTGTAGCTGCCAAAGTTCAGCACCCGCTTGCCGTCCATCAGGCTGGTATTGGACAGCGGTGAATCATGCACCACAAAGTATGGGTTTTCCATGCCGCTGCCCATCAGGGCTTCCATGCGCTGGGCAAAGGCCACCGCCTCGGGCGCTTTGGAAAAGTCCGAAATCGGCTCCACCTTGCGGGGCGCCTCGTCCTCCGTTTTGCGCGGTCCCTGTCCCAGCTTCTCCTCCAGCAGGGCGGTCAGGCCGCTCACTGTGGTGCACAGCGCGTATTCCTCCACCGGAATCAGCACCGAAAACATCTCTTCAATTTTAAGTGACAGGCTCAGCACCTGCAGGCTGTCTCCGCCCAGGTCGTCGATAAAATGGGCCTGATCGCTGAGGCTTTCGGGCGAAATCTGAAGGGTCTCCGCGTACACCTGCCGTACCTTCTGGCGGATCTCTGATGTTTCCAGGCCCTTGGGCCTTGCTTCCTCGTTGACGATGGGCGTATTCTCATGCAAAGGAGCCGCCCCCGTCTTCAGATCCAGGTCACGGTACGCCATCTTCTCGTTTTCAATGGAATCCTTCAGGGCCAGGCGCTTCACCTTGATGCCGTTAGCGGTCGCAAAGCGCTCGGGCGTCGCCAGCACGCGGGTGACACGCTTCACGGTCGGCAGACGGTTATTGAGCACCACCACCTGGCGCATCAGGTCGCTTAAAAAAGCGTCGTCCCGGTAGTGGTCGCCAACGCTGAGCACCAGCGTGATGTCTTCATAGTTGGGGTTGAGGTGGCGGCGGCGTTTCAGGCGGTTGATGCGGCTGACGCCGGTATTCTTGATGCCCAGCACGCTGTACTGGTCAACCCCCTCCAGCACGCCGAAGCTGTCCTCAATCTCATCGGGATAGACGTTCTCGCCCGATTCGTTGATGATCACATCCTTGCTGCGCCCTTCAACATACATGCGCATGCCTTTTTCAAGCCGCACGATGTCTCCGGTCTTATACCAGCCTTCGCTGTCCAGGTCCGGCCCGATCAGGTGCCCGTCCTGCAGGCGCCCGGTGTGGACGGATTTGCCCCGGATATACATCTCCCCCGAATTGGAGCGTTTGCCGTCAGACTGCACGCGGTACTCTGCGCTGGAAAGCGGCCTGCCGACGGAACCGGATGTTCGTGTCTTCAGATCCATGGAGGTTTCTACCGAGGTAATCGCCGTCTCCGTCATGCCAAAGCCGGATATGGTATAGTACCCCAGCGCCGAAATGGTGCGCATATGCTCCTCCGGCGTGTGGCTGCCCCCCAGGATGACACAGCGCACATCGGGGCCCAGAATTTTCGCCACAACATCTTTAAACAGCACCTTACGGGCAAAATCCATACCAAATTCCGGGTTGATGCGCTGCATAAAGAGGCTCAGCTGGCGCGCGAATTTGAAGGCTGCCTGCTTTTTCTTGCCCTCCAGCGCCACCTTCTTGGAAAGCGACACGGAGAGGTTGTTGGCCAGCAAGGGCACCGCGCATAAAAAGGTCACCTTGAACCTGCGGGCCGTGCCCAGGATGGTCTCCGGGGCGCGATCCTTCATAAAGATGGATTCATAGCCTATGTAGTTGCACCACAGCAGGTTCACCATAAAGCCGAAGATGTGGTGATAGGGCAGGAAGGAGAGCGACCTCTCCGGGTTGCCGGAGACGATGCGCGGGTTGGCCTCGTGCAAAAGCTGGCTGTTAAGCACCTGGTAGCACACAGCCTCCTCATCATATACAAAGATGCGGCTGGTGGTTGTGGTGCCGCTGGTGCACAGGGCCACCTGGCTGGCAAAGCGCGGCTCAAAACCCGCGTGCCCCTCCGCGCCAAAGAGGTCTTCATGCAGTATCTGCTTCACCTCTCCGCTCAGGTTCCGCCGGCTCTTGACGATCAGGGCGGCGGCACCCGCCTGCTCCAGCATATACGCGGTCATCTCATCAGACAGCGTCGCGTCAAGCAGCACTGCATGATAGCCCGCGGCCATCACCCCCCAGAAGGTGGGAAACCAGCGGTAGCCCGTCTCCATCTGAATGGCAACAAAGCGTCCCCTGTTTTTCTCGCCCACCTCTTTGCGCAGGTAGGCCGCAAAGTCCATCACCATCTCATTGTATTCGCTGAAGGTCAGCGCCTTTTCCTGGTCGCCGTCCAGCCAGCGGCTGGCCACCAGGTCGCCGTCGGAGATGGTGATGTTGTAGAGGTTTTCCAGGGTCATATGCTGTCGCAGCAGGTCGCTGCGCCCGGGGATATCAATGCGAGGCATTCTCAGCCCTCCTCATGCACAAGTCGTCTTACTTAATTCCATAGTACAGGTTCAGCAGCCTCAAAAACAGTCGTCCAGGCAAAAGGTCATGAAGGATAACTGCCCCGTGCTGAGCGATCTGGGCCACGCGCAGCCTGGCCGGCATTTTTCGCAGGCTCATCGCCCGGGCCACCTTGTTGCCCAATGTCTTGGGGAAAGCGCCGGCCGCCTCATCCCTGGCAATCCGCGCCGCCGCCCGTTCGCGGTTATCCGCGTAGCAGGGGCTGCAGCGGGCGCTGCGGCTGCGGTACTGCTGCGCTCCGCCGCGATGATCGCCCGGTTCTACCAGCATCACCTCAATACCAAGAGGCTGCAGCTCCATCCATAAAGCTTCGCTGAAGCCCTCGATGGCGTGCTTGCTGGCCGTATACGCTCCCTGAAAGGGTACCGCCATCAGGCCGTTGATGGATGAGAAGTTAACGATGCGTCCCTTCCCCGCCTCGCGCATAGCAGGTAGAACAGCCTTCACCATGCGCGTCATGCCAAAGAAGTTGACCTCCATCACCCGCTTCAGCTCATCCTCGCTGTAGTCCTCGCAGGCGCCTATATTCAGCACGCCCGCGGCATTGACCAGCGCGTCCGGCTTTCCAAAGCGTTCAAGGGCTGTTCTTGCAAAGCTGTCTATGCTTGCCTGGTCGGATACATCAAGCCTCAGGCAATGAACGCCATCCTTTTGTTCATCCGAAAAGCTGCGAGCGCCGCCAACGACCTGCCATCCTGCCTGCAGAAGAGCCTGCGCAGTATAATGCCCCAGTCCGCTTGACGCGCCCGTCACCCAAACAACCGCCATTGCTCACCCTTCCCTCCCAGAATATCGAACATAATAGCCCAAGCTGTTCATTTTTGCAATGATTTTATTTTGAACTTCAAATTAATTTTTCATGAGAAACACTCGAATCTTATGATACAAAAATCAAGCAGCAAAGAAGATAACCCCTTATGACACTTGCGATCCTCCCTTGCAAGTGTCATAATACAGCTGACTTCATCAAAACGGAGGATAAGACCATGCCTTATATCGCGATCAATACCTCAAAGACACTTTCCGACGCGCAGAAGGATGCGCTCAAGTCCGTGCTGGGGGAGAAAATCACGGTCATTCCGGGCAAAGAAGAAGCGCGGCTGATGGTCGACATCTCAGACGGCCGAACCATGTATTTCGCGGGCGAAAAGCGGGAGTTGGCCTTTGTCGATGTCCGCTGCTACGGCAGCACCGGGTTTGTCAACAAAAAGGCCTTCACCGAAGCCGTATTCCAAGCCCTGCAGCAGACAACCGGCCTTCAAAACAACGCCGTCTACCTGAGTTACAGCGAGTTTGAAAACTGGGGCACGCTGGGGTCAATGAAGTAAATAACGGGATACGCCGCGCTTGATCTCCCGGCCAGATACCCGTCTTGATCTGCCGTGATGCCGGCGGAGCATTCTGCGCCCATCCTTCATCTCATCCTGACAGCGGTTGTTTATGTAAGGTTTTTTTCTTGACATCCCGTACGTTCATGCATATTATATAGTATATAAACATTCTTGCCCTGCGGGCAACCCGGTCCGCAGCGGCTTTTGTTTAATGACACGCAGTTTTTTTGACGGAACGCGCCATTCAAACCGCGAGATGAGGACGTCCTATGATTGTTTTCAACATTGAACAAACGCTGCTTTATAACGTCGGTATCAATACTTTTTCCCTGCTCATCGCCCTGATTATCTACCTCAGTTACAGAAGGAATTTTGCGGAAACATACGATGTGCTGCTCCTGCGGCGGGTCCAGTTGACGGTGATCGTTACATTAATTTCAGATATTGGCAACTGGTCTTTGAACGGCATCAGCGGCGACAGCATGCGCGTTCTCAATTACGTGACCACCATGCTTCATTTCAGCATGCAGATCGTTGTGGTGATCGGTTGGTGGCGCTACGCTTCCTACCGGATCTTCGGTCAGACCTTCCCGCAGAAAACAGAGATTATTTTTGTGCGCATCCCTTTGATTATCATTATCCTTGTTATTTTGACAACCCCGTACACCCACCTGTATTTTTACATCGATCAGGCCAATATTTATCACCGGGGCATTCTATCCCTTCCCATGTTCATCATCAACCTTCTCTATCCCCTGAGCGTGTCCATCATCGCGCTGTTCAAAGGGATACGGGAACGCTACAAAGAACGAAAAATAGAATTGATGACCATTGCCCTTTTTGTCGTCCTCCCCCTCATCGGCGGAGTCATTCAGACCGCCACCTATGGGCTAAGCCTTGTCTGGCCCTGCGCCGTCATTTCCAGCCTGATGATCCTCTTGAACAAAGAGGGACAGGCCATTTTGCAGGATCCGCTGACCGGGCTGAACAACCGCCGGAACATCGATCGCCTGTTTAAAGCATACGATGAAAACCAAAACCGTTCGGCGGCCATCATGATGCTTGACCTGAACGATTTCAAGCGCATCAACGACCAGTTCGGGCACAGCCAGGGTGATCAGGTCCTGATCAATGCGGCTAAGATCCTGCGCGCCACCTTCACCGGCACGTCCGCCTTCCTGGCCCGTTACGGAGGTGATGAGTTTGTCGTCGTGCTCCCCAAGGGAAATGAAGCCCTGGCAAAGGAAACCGCGCGCTTGATCCGGGAAAAATTCGCGTCTTTTCACAAAACCTGCAATTTGCCCTGTCCGCTGTCTGTCAGCATCGGATATGCTGTTGCCGATCAGCATGAGGGTATGAGCCTGCTGGATCTTTTGAAGCTGGCTGATGAGAACATGTACCTTAACAAAGTTGCCCATCGAGCCGGCGAACCGGAAAATCAGGAATAAAGCCTCGGGAATGCAAGTTGCTATTCGCTAACTTTCGTTTCTTCTCTTGACACGCTGTCAATGCCGGCCTATCATATTGACCATAAACAGCAAGGCGTTGTGGGCTTGGGCCTGCGGCGACTTTTGTTTATTGTAAAGGAGTGTGAAGCCGATGAAGGATCTCCCTTCCATGTTTGGTTGCCTCGTGTTCAATGATAAGGTGATGCAAAACAAACTGCCCAAGGGCGCGTATGAATCCCTGAAACGCACAATGATGCAAGGCGAATCCCTTCCTCCCGATATTGCCGATACTGTGGCCGCCGCCCTCAAGGACTGGGCAACCGAGCACGGGGCCACCCATTATACGCACTGGTTCCAGCCCATGACGGGCATCACCGCCGAGAAGCATGATGGTTTTATTTCCCCTGACGGCAAAGGCAGTGTCATCATGGATTTTTCAGGCAAGGAGCTCATTCGGGGAGAACCCGATGCCTCCAGCTTCCCCTCCGGTGGCCTGCGCGCTACCTTTGAGGCCCGCGGTTACACTGTCTGGGATACCACTTCCTATGCCTTTTTAAAAGACAATACCCTGTGCATCCCCACTGCCTTTTGCAGCTATCAGGGTGAAGCGCTGGATAAAAAAACGCCCCTGCTGCGTTCCATGGAAGCCCTCAACACCCAGGCTCTGCGCATTCTGCGCTTGTTCGGCCGCACCGGCGCCAGGCGCGTCACCCCCACCGTTGGCGCCGAGCAGGAATACTTCCTGATAGATAAGGAAGTCTGTCTCAAACGCCCGGATCTGCGCTTTACCGGTCGCAGCCTCTTTGGCGCGCGCCCCAGCAAGGGGCAGGAAATGGACGACCACTATTTCGGAAGCCTCAAGCCCCGCGTCTCCGCCTTCATGCGCGAGATGGAGGAAGAGCTGTGGAAACTGGGCGTCCTGGCCAAAACCAAACATAACGAGGTGGCTCCCGGCCAGCATGAACTCGCGCCCATCTTTACAACCGCCAATATTTCAGCCGATCACAACCAATTGACCATGGAAGTGATGAAGTCCATCGCCGGCAGGCACGGTCTGGTCTGCCTGCTGCATGAAAAACCCTTCTCAGGGGTCAACGGCTCGGGCAAACACAACAACTGGTCGCTGACCACCAACGAAGGATACAATCTGTTGGAGCCCGGTGAGAAACCCGAGGAAAACACACAGTTCCTTCTGTTTTTGATTGCCGTTATCACCGCGGTCGATGAATACCAGGATCTGCTGCGGATGACCGTAGCCTCCGCCGGCAACGACCATCGCCTGGGCGCCAACGAGGCGCCGCCGGCCATCGTCTCCATGTTCCTGGGTGACGAGTTAACCGCCATTCTGGAAGCCATTGATGCCGGCAGCAACTATCACGGGGACTTAAAACGCTACATGGAAATCGGCATCAGCATGCTGCCCTCCATCCCCCGGGACACCACCGACCGCAACCGCACTTCACCTTTTGCCTTCACCGGCAACAAGTTCGAGTTCCGCATGCCGGGCAGCAATTCCTCCATCTCCGGGCCCAACATCGCCCTCAACACCGCCGTGGCCGATGTGTTGTGCGGCTTTGCCGACACCCTGGAAGTCGCGGAGGATTTTGAAAGCGCCCTTTCCACCCTGATCACCTCCAACCTGCGCGCCCACAAGCGCATCATTTTCAACGGAAACAACTACTCCGACGAGTGGGTGCAGGAGGCAAAAAGGCGCGGCCTTTCCAACCACCGCAGCACGCCTGAAGCCCTGCTGTGCTATATCTCGGAAAAAAACATCGCCCTATTCGCGCGCAACAACGTGTTCTCTCCCCAGGAGGTGCACAGCCGCTATGAAATCCGCCTGGAAAACTACTGCAAGACCCTGCACATCGAAGCCCAGACGATGATCGACATGACCAGGCAGCTGATCATCCCCGCCGTCCTCCACTACCAGCGTGACCTGGCAACGCTGCTTGAGAAAAAGCAGGCTCTGTCCGTCTATGACAGCTCGCTGGAAGGCTATCTGCTGGAGCGTATCTCCGCTCTGTCAGGAATGATGCTCAAAAAATGGCAGGCCCTCGAGAGCGCGGCGCAGGCAGCCCGCGCATCCGGGGATATGCTCAAGCAGGCTCATTTCTACCGCGACCAGGTTCTCCCCGCGATGAACGAGCTGCGTCTGTGCGCTGATGAACTGGAAACCCTGGTCGGAAAGGATTACTGGCCAATGCCGGGCTACGCGGATATTATGTACAGCGTGGATTAATCCCAATTCAGTATCAGCCCCTGCCCCTTTGTTATCTGTATGATCATCCCGGATCACCAACGAGGGCGCGGACCTTTCATCGGATCCGCGCCCTCGTTGTGTAACATGATCCCCTTAAGATATCACGCCTTTTTTCAATATTACACAGGCATACAGCGCCGTTTCACCCGTCTGCACGGTGGCGAAGGCTTCCCGGCTGCGGTCATAGAATTCAAAGCGGCCGATGAAGCCCGTTTGCGTATTCGGCTCATATTTATGAACGATCTCCTGGTAGGCCGTCCAAATGGGCGGATCCTCGGGCAGGTCGGCGCCCATTAATATAACGGGCGTTTCAACAAACTGATCCAGCGGAAAAAGCTGCAGAATGGCATCCAGAAGCTCTTTGCCGCCCAGGCCGTCTGCCCGGATACAGCGCGGGTTCATACTGGCCGCGGGGAAGTTGGCGTCTCCGATCACCAGCTCATCCCCATGGCCCATCTGGGCAATGGTCTTCAGGAGCTCCGGCGAGATAAGCGGCGAAATACCTTTTAACATACGATTATATCCTCCCACTTTCGATGGTTTTAACACTGTCTCTTTTTCTTTTGATCAGGCTGCCCGCTACGCGCAGTTGGTAACGCGTTGTATTCACAATGTGAAGGTCAGGACTTCTAAACTTCCCATGATTCTCCATTCTAATCAGCATGTTTAGGCATAACGGAAATCATCTTGGAAAGGAGGCTTTTATTTTGTCCTTTCTTTTTAAGAAACAAACATCCGCTTCTGCCGAGGAACAGCTTACAGGGCTTTTTCGTAAGAATTACCTTCTGATACCAGAATTGCACTGATTTAGTGACCACATGTTCAAAAGCATCAGAAGGGTTTTTAAATAAGGGAAATCATCAATTTATCTCACTTGAAATGAGGGTGCCATGCAAAAACGGGATAAAGACTAATTGATGTTTATCTCGCTTTATGATTGACGTCCATCTCTTGCTGCGAAACTGATCTGTTTATCGGATTGCAGCAAAGATGATCCATTCAATAATGAATCCGAGCGAAGTCACCTCAAAGGAAGTGGCCGAAGAGCCTTTGGTGCGATTATTGATGAAAAATTGATACATATTCAATCTGTTTTACAAGAATTCAACATCTTTTTTTCCAAGCCAGTCAGATAACGCCTCCACAATAAACTGATGGTCATCCATGTGTGGTAAGTTAGAGACCGTAATAACGGCGACAATTTCACTCGTTGCCAAACGAATCGGAAACCCTCCGCCGCAAAAGACATAGGATGATTCACTCAGTCCGTGTGCAGATACCGTTTCGCCGGAAAGATTGGATATCGCCCAAACACCAAGAGAGCTACGCTCCATCAAGGATACTGTGTTAAATTTTCTCGTCATCCAATTTTGATTGTTGAGATTTGTACTGTCTGTCATATGCTGATACAATATCGCTCCGTTTATCCGGCGTATAGCGATGGCTAGTTCCAGACTATTTTGATAGGCTTTATCTGTCAAAAAAGATCCGAGCGCAAGAGCGTCTTTGTTAGAAAAATGTTGAAAAACGAGCATTTCTTCTTGCCGTTCCGTTACTTTTTTAATTCTTTCATACTCTTTTTTATCCACTTACTTATTTCCCCTCTATCCAATATGACGTTCAAATTTTTTGAAATTGAGAATAGTATCAACGCGCTCCATCACATCTTTTGGCAATACGAAACCACTGGCTTTTACGTTGTTTTCCAGTTGCGATGGCTTGCTTGCGCCCACAATCACACAACTGATTTCAACTCGCTGTAAAATCCAAGCCAACGCGAAGACGGAAAGACTCGTGCCCATTTCCTCAGCGATGACGGACAGTTCATCAACGATGCGGTAATTTTCATCTGTTAAAAGAGCATTAATCTGTTTATCAACTTGATGAGTTGCCCTCGACCCCTCTGGATAGGGTTTCCCCTTTTTGTATTTTCCCGTGAGCAGCCCTTGAGCCAAAGGCGAAAAGGTAGTAATCCCAATTCCATGTTTTCGGCAAGTATCCATAATTCCATGCTCAATATAACGGTCCATCATATGATATTGTGGCTGTACCACTGTGAGCGGATAGAGGCCCTGCTGTTGTATGATATTTTGTGCTTCCTCTATTCGTGCGCTTCCCCATTCTTCGCTGACGCCATAATATAGAATTTTTCCCTGAGCAACCAAATCGCTCATAGCACGCAAGGTTTCCTCCATAGGGGTAGATTCGTCATAGCGGTGACAATAATACAAATCCAAATAGTCAAGTTGCATATTATGTAAGGAAGTGACACAGTTTTCCATGATGTGTTTTCGAGATAATCCCCTGTCGTTAATTCCGCTCCCGGTTGGAAAGTAGACCTTACTGGAGATAACAAGGTCTTTCCGGGGATAGTCTTTCAACACTTTCCCCAAAAATTGTTCTGCTGCACCTTCGCTATATGCATCCGCGCAATCGAAAAAATTAATACCGGATTCATATGCTAGCTTAATGGTCTCCTTCGCGATTTCCTCCTGAGCTGTTCCCGTTACATCCGTTAACCAGCTGCCCAGCGCAATTTCACTGATTTTTAAGCCTGCTTTTCCCACGTTACGATACTTCATTGTCGTTTCCACCTTTCTGTGAAATATGTCAATTGATGTTTTAAAACGCGATGTCGGAGCAATCCTTTCTTCCATATAGCATCCATTTTTTAGTCGCGTTTTAACTCTCTTTACAAAAGAATACCACTTGAAGTATACTTCAAGTCAAGCACAATATTTACTCTGTTGACATTTAATGTAGGAGGATAGGAAATATGGAGCGGTATGGGATCAAAATCATTTCGGAAAAAATTGGCATTCCATCATCTACGCTACGGTATTACGAGAAAGTAGGCTTGTTGAAAGGCGTGGAGCGGGATCATAACGGCCTTCGTCTTTACAATCAATCGCATTTGGACAGATTGGAAGGGATCAAGTGTTTTAAGGATGGTGGGCTTCCCATCGCCAAAATTTGTGAGTTTTATGCCTATGATGATAGCGTGGAAACCTACATTGAGGATATCATTACCTTGGTAGAAAAACATGAAGCAGACCTTTCTGTGACAATTACAAAAATGCAAAAACAGCTTTTGCATATTCAACAAAAAATTCGCTTTTACCATGGTATTAAAAAAGCGATTGAACATGGAGAAAATCTGCCTTGTTTTGATGATTATGCTTAAGTTCAACTATACCAAAAAATAGGATGTTTCCACTTTCCATTGGTGAAGGGTTTATGTCAATTAGTCAAATATTCTGGATCGTATAATTATTGAAAAGCTCCAGCTAAGAGGCCGGCCACTTCGATCCTTACTTTCTCTGGGTTTTCCCATTATGCCTGAGAGCAATGGAGCAGGATGCGCTTCAGGTTCATTCCCAGTGCGTGAGCCGCTGCCTCAAAGGCGGTCAGTCTGGTTAATCGAGAAGCAGTTAGTAAACTTAAAGTTACTGTCTGTCAGGATGCAGTAATTTTCTACGCTACGCTTGTGAATCCTGCACCGCAGATCCAAACACTCCAGTCGAGAATTGCGTCCGCACCCATTCTACATTAGTTTGATCTCCTGCTCAGTGAGCTGATGTCGATAGCAATGTGGCTTGCGGGATTGGCAACCCAATGATTCAATGCTTTTGTCGCGACGCGCCTGCAAAAAATAGATA
>CAZYKQ010000058.1:0-12017 GCA_964648235.1 uncultured Christensenella sp.
TTATCCAAGGACAAGCTTGAACAACCAGAGAATGATCAGGTGCCCCGGATACATGGCATAGCTCAGCCATTTGGGTACACGAAGGCCCGTGTGTGTCCTGAAAATCATGAAAGGAAGGCTTAAGACGGCCAGGGCCTGCAGCCGGACCATCGAAAAAAACATGGCCACAACAGGATAAAACGGTGAATAAAAATCAAGCTGCGGCTTGATTGTAAAGCCAAATATCTGCGTTACCTCTGACGAGCTGCTGCCCCAGAAAAGGCAAAAAGAGATCATCAAAGCGCTCAGACCCCCGCGTGACTGGCGGGCAAGATACATCAGGATGATCAGCAGTACGCCGCGCCATCCATAATCCATCTGTTGCATGGCAGCTAAACACAGGCACAACAAGGGGGCCCATAGATGAGAAAACCAAAACTTTTTTTGTATGCCGATGATGGCCGCGAGCCCCAGAAGCAAAGTCGCCATGACATTCCATTCATGGATGGTGTGCCGCAAAGCCAACATATAGAAGGGTTGGGCGATCAAACCGACTAAAAGCAAACGCAGAGCGTATTTGGGTACACTTCTTGTATGAACGCTGCCTGTTACAATACCCCAGCAAAACAGCGGGAAGGCAATGCGTCCGATCACCCGCATCTCTACGACGCCGGGGAAAAACATCACCCCAACATGGTCAATCAGCATCGTCAGCATGGCCGCTGTTTTCAAAAGACCCGTGTCTGAGTTTAACTGGGGGGAGACACCTTTATCCGCTTGCTGTTCCATCGCTTTCACCTCAGCGCAAAGTATAGCCCCGCAGGTCCCGGGGCGCAAGGCTTTTATTCATTGTTTTGCTTTACCCAATGAAGCAAATGTGGTATCGTAGCGTACTGAAGGGGGCGAAAAGGTTTTGCAAGAACAGCTGGCGATGGATGCAGCTTCACTGGCGGCACAAACCATCCTGGAGTGCAGCGGTGAAGTGTACCGGGCGGAGGAAACCGCGATCCGCATGTGCGTAGCCTTCGGCCTGTCACGCACCGAAATCATTTGCTTTCCCACCGGCTTTACATTGCACGCGCTGACGGACGAAGGCCATAGCCTTACACGAATCAAGCGGGTGAAGGATCGCAGCATCCAGCTGCAATTGCTTGATGATGTAAACAGCATTTCCCGCGCCAGTTGCGAGGGGCGACTGACAGCCTCTGACGCCTTGCTGAAACTTCGCGCTTTGCGCGAAGCGCCTGCCCCCCGTACCGATTTAAAAGTATTGTCCTTTGCCATTGCAGCAGGGTTTTTCTCCGTCATGTTTGGGGGCGGCCTGCGGGAGTTTCTGCTGGCAGCGCTGGCCGGCGCGCTGGTGCAGTGCGTATCCACACTGTTTTTGCACCTGCACGCACCGTCAACCCTGAGCAGCATCGCCTGCGGCTTTACGGCATCTGCGGCTACGCTGGCTTTGATCGCTTTATTCGGCGGCAGCCAGGAGGCCATTATCACAGGGGCCATTATGCCGCTTCTTCCCGGCCTGGCCGCCACCAATGCCGTTCGTGACACCATGCGCGGCGATCTTGTTTCAGGCTTAGCAAGAACCACAGAGGCGTTGTTAAGCGCCGTATTGATCGCTGCGGGCGTAGCCATCGCCCTGATGCTGTAGGAGCTGATGCCATGAATGTTCTGATTCAGTGCCTCGCTGCCATGTTTGCCTCCGCGGCTTTCGGCTGGTTGCTGCGCCAGCCCAGGCAAACGATGGTGTATACCTCTCTGATCGGAGTCAACGGTTATGTAATCTATCTGCTGATGGACCAAACCGCCATGGCCTACTTTGTGGCAGCGCTGGCTGTCGGCCTTTTATGCGAGCTGACCGCCCGCATTACCCAGATGGCGACGACACTGTTTTTAGTCAGCGCAATTATTCCCTTGGTCCCCGGCCTTGGCCTCTACCGAGCGATGATGTACATTTCGCAGGAAGACTTCCAGAGGGCACTGTCTACAGGGGTGGAGACCGTCACCGGCATCGGCGCGATTGCCCTGGCGCTGACCCTCGCCACCACCTTTTTTTCAAACATCCGCATTCCTGTGAAACCCGATACTTCTCAACACTGAAAGGACTGATTATACTATGCACATTTTGATTTCTAACGATGACGGCATCTTCTCTCCGGGTATTCAGATACTCGCTACCGCCGCTGCCGCGCGCGGTCACCGTGTCACCGTGTCCGCCCCGGCCACACAGCAAAGCGCAATGAGCCACCGGCTGACGATCAACCAGTCAATGATGGCAACACCCTTCGACCTGCCCGGTGTCCACGCCTTTGCGGTGGAAGGAAGCCCGGTGGATTGTGTCCGTCTGGGCAAGTACCTGGCCCAGGATGAGCCGATTGATTTTTGTTTATCAGGTATCAATGACGGCACAAATCTGGGCACCGCGCTGTACTATTCGGGTACCGCCGCCGCGGCCAGAGAGGCTGCCATGCTCAACATCCCCTCCATGGCACTGTCCATCGGCATGCACGCAACTGAGGAGATGATCGCAAATCTGGCCAGCTTTGCCCTTGATCTCCTGCCCTTCTTTAAAGAAAGAACCATGCCGAGGCTGACTTTTTTAAACATCAATGCCGAAGCCATTGCGCCCGAAAAGTTAAAAGGAGGACGCCTGTGCCCGATCTCCGACAGTTTCTTCATGGACCGTTATGTGCAGCGCACCAATCCCCGGGGAATTCCCTACTTCTGGATAGAATCAGGCGCCCAAACCGAGCCGGTCAAGCCCGGCACGGACATTGCCCTGTGCGAACAGGGTTACATTACTTGCACCTTTGTAGGCGGTTTCACAGACAACAACCACCTGTTTGAAGGCATGCTGGGCACAAGGGAGGAATAAATAAAGCTATGGATGAAAAGCAGCCAATCATGCATCAGCTGAACCTGTCAGGCAAGCGTCTGAGCAAGGGACACCGGAAGATCGCGGCTTTTCTTGAAGACAGCTATGACAAGGTGGTTTTTATGACCGCGGCCCGCTTGGGGGAAGTGGTCTCCATCTCTGAAAGCACAGTGGTCCGCTTTGCCAACGCCTGCGGCTATGAGGGGTATCCGCAGATGCAGCGCGCGCTTAAAGAGATCGTGCGTCACCGGCTTACCCCCGCCCAGCGGCTGTCTATTTCAAACGACCTGACAACCGACGAGCTTCCTGTGGAGGTGCTCAAAACCGACATGCAGAACATCCGCGCCACCATTGAGCAGATGGACAAGGCGGTGTTTGCCAAGGTGGTGGAGGAGATCTCCAAGGCAGAAGCCATCTACCTGCTGGGCCTGCGCTCGGCGGCACCCCTCAGCGAGTTTTTCGGCTACTATTTGCGCTACATCTTTGATGATGTGCGCGTAATCTCAAGCACCGTCAACGATACCTTTGAGACCATCGTCCGCATCAGACCCAGCGATGTTCTGATCGCCATCTCTTTCCCCCGCTATTCCAGCCGGACACTTGAATGCATGCAGTTTGCCAAGTCACGCGGGGTAAAAGTCATCGGTATCACAGACGGCCCGCTCAGCCCCTTGCACGAGATGGCGAGTCTCTGCCTGGACGCGCGCACGGACATGACCTCCTTTGCCGATTCCCTGGCGGCGCCCATGTCCCTCATCAACGCCCTGATCGCCGCGCTGGGCAGTCAAAAACGCGATGTGCTTAACAGCAACTTCACACAAATGGAATCGGTGTGGGATGCCTACCGTGTCTATGCCGGAAAAAGCTAAGCGCGTCCTTGTCATCGGGGGCGGGCCGGCGGGTATGATGGCCGCCTTGTTTGCCTTGCGTGAGGGCGCGGATGTGAGGCTCCTTGAGCGCAACGAAAAGCTGGGTAAAAAGCTCTACATCACCGGCAAAGGCCGGTGCAATGTAACCAATGCCGCTCAGGGGGAGGACTTTTTGTCAAATATCCCCCGCAACCGGCGGTTTCTGTATGCCGCGCTTGATTATCTGTCCCCCGATGGCCTTCGGGAGGTGCTGCGGGAGCTGCATTGTGAAACGATCGTGGAACGCGGAAACCGCGTATTTCCCGTTTCTCAAAAGGCGTCGGATGTAACACGCTCTCTTACCCGCGGCATTGAAAAAGCTGATATTCGCCTGCATGAGCGCGTAAAGGCTCTGAAAACAAACAGCTCAGGCGGCTTCACGGTCACAACCGAAGGCGATATGCCTTATGAATCAGACAGCGTCATTATCGCCACCGGCGGTTTGAGCTATCCGGTAACCGGCTCCACCGGTGACGGCTATTTTTTGGCTCAATCGCTTGACCATAAGGTGACACAGACCTTCCCCACCCTGGTCTCCTATGAGACTGAGGATGAATGGACGCGCCCTTTGCAGGGCCTCTCTCTCAAAAACGTGGTGTTGGAAGCCCGGATCGGCAAGAAGATACTGTTTTCCCAGCAGGGTGAATTGCTGTTTGCGCATTATGGCATCTCCGGCCCCTTGGTTCTTAGCATGAGCAGCCATCTGGCCGGGCTTGATTTGCAAAAGGTCAGCTGCTCAATTGATCTGAAGCCCGCCGTCAGCGCGGAGCAGCTGGACACCCGTTTGAAGGGTTTGTTGCAAAACGATGGGAAAAAGCAGCTGATGAGCATTTTAATTCAGCTGATGCCCGCTTCCCTTGCCGCTGCTTTTCCGGCCGTCTGCCCCATCGACCCTCATAAGCAGGCTGGGCAGGTCAGCGGAGCCGAAAGACGGCAAATCGCTAGCGTGCTTAAAAAACTGCCCATCCGTCTGACCTGCCCCCGGCCGATCGCTGAGGCGGTCGTAACGCGCGGAGGCATCGACGTCAAGGAAGTTGACCCTTCAACCATGCAGTCCAAAAAAGTACCAGGCCTGTACTTTGCGGGTGAGGTGCTGGATGTGGATGGGTATACGGGAGGATTCAACCTCCAGATCGCTTTTTCCACCGGCGCGCTGGCCGGTCATCACGCAGCGCAATAAGTACTAAAACGCAGGAGAGACCGAACGAACGTGCATTACATCGTCATTGATCTGGAATGGAACCAGCCTTTAAGCCATCAGAGCAGCGCCTTTCGCCGGGTCGGCGACCGGCTGATGTTTGAAATGATCCAAATAGGTGCCGTCAAACTTGATGAACACAGAAAGATGGTAGGCTCTTTCAACCGCCTGATCACGCCGCAGCACTATATGAAGCTGCACCCGCGTATCCGCCGCATCACCGGCATCACGCAGGAGGATCTGTCAGATGCGCCTGTTTTTCAGGATGCGTTAACGCAGTTTCTCGACTGGTGCGGGGAGGGGGCGGTGCTTTTGACCTGGGGAAGTGATGATATCTCTGTCTTTCAGCAGAATCTGGACTTTTTTAAATCCAAGCAAACCTTGCCTCCCTTTTATGACCTGCAGAGCCTTTACTGCGCCGTAAACGAAGGCGGAAAGGATCGCAAGGGCCTGTCCGCCGCGCTGAATTTTTACGGCATTGAGCCCAGCGACGAACACCGCTTCCACAACGCTGTAGATGACGCCTATTATACGGCGCTTGTGTTTCAGCGTTTTCCCGATGCCAAGGACATTTTCAATCACCCTGAAACGGCACGGGTTCTTGGCAAGACGCGCGCGAGCAAACGGGAGATTGGCGAAGAAAAATTAGTCAAGAGCGAACGCGGGTATTATTCCAGCAGCTTCGGCAAGCTGATCCCCTGCCCCATCTGCGGGAAGAAGGGCCGCGTAACGGAGGGGTATGTCCTTCAAAAAGGGATACGAACCGCGCTGGCGGACTGCCCCGATCACGGCTTGATGTATGCCCAGGTCACCTTTGGAATAAACGACAAGCAGGAGCTGATTGCCAAGCGCAAGATCTTTATGTCTGATGAGCAAAACCCGGCCTATGTTATCACCAAGCACCTGCAGTGGCAACAAAAGGCAACGGCGCAAAGAGGGAGGTAAGCCATTGACTTTTACAATCACCGCTTCTGACCGAAAGCATACTTTTGATAAGTCTGTCACGATCGCTCAAGCACTTGAAGCCTTGCTTCCTCTGGCGACTCCGCATGATCTGCTGGGCGCTTTTGAGGGCCAGCGCGTGCATGAGCTGTGCGAATGCATTGAACGCGACGCCCACCTCTCCCCCATCACCTATCGGGATGAGGAGGGCCGCAGGATCTACGAGCGCTCATTGCGCTTTATTTTCCTGCTGGCGGCCAAGCGCTGTTTCCCCGATGCCGATCCGGTCATCGAGCATTCTCTGGGGCAGGGCATCTACATTCGCCTGGGTGATCTACGGCTGACCGAATCCGATGTCAGCCAGATAGAGCAGGAAATGCGTCATATCGTCTCCTGCAATCTGCTCTTCAGCCGGCACAGATGGACAAAAAGCAAAGCCATCGAATATTTTAAAGAGCAGGGCAGCGAGGATAAGGCAAGGCTGTTGTCCTACCGCCCCTATGACCATTTTGATATCTACCAGCTGGACGATATGTATGAGTATTTTTACGGCGCGATGCTCCCCAGCGCAGGCTACACGCCCGTGTTCGCGCTGCGCGCGCACGCGCCCGGTCTGGTTGTTCTGCTGCCTGACATGATGGATCCCGCGCGTCCCGCCGAGTACCACAGCCTGCCAAAACACATGGCGGTCCATCGGCAATCAAGTGACTGGTGCAGGATGCTCGGCTGCTCTACGGTCGCGGATCTGAATGATCTGATCAAAAAGGGCGGCATCCGGGAGCTGATCAGGATCAATGAGGCCCTGCATGATAAAACACTGTCAGAGATCGCGCAGGACATAGTCAACCGGGGCGCCCGCGCCGTCTTTATTGCCGGCCCTTCCTCAAGCGGCAAGACCACCTTTGCCAACCGCGTCGCCATCCATTTACGGGTCAACCGATTGCGGCCTGTGATCATCTCGCTGGATGATTTTTATATCGACCGGGATAAACTTCCCCTGGAGTCAAACGGCAATCCTGATCTGGAAGCCCTCAGCGCGCTTGATGTAGACTATTTCAGAACCTGCCTTGGGAAGCTGCTGCGCGGTGAGGAAGCGCAGATGCCCCGCTTTAACTTTGAAACAAAAGCGCGTGAAGAACACTATGTCCCGACACGTATCGCGCCAGACCAGACACTGATCATTGAGGGGATTCACGCTCTTAACCCCGCGCTTCACGAAGGGTTTGAACGCCGCTTGACCTGTCTGATCTATATCAGTCAGCTGACCAGCATTAACCTTGACCATCACAACCGCATCCGTACAACAGACGCGCGTCTTTTGCGCCGGCTTGTGCGCGACAGGCAGTTCAGAGGCACCAGGCCAGAGGATACACTGGCCATGTGGGATAGCGTACGTCAGGGCGAGGAACGTTGGATCTTCCCTTATCAAGAAGAAGCGGATATTGTGTTCAACTCCGCTTTGCACTACGAGCTCCCATTCTTTCGCGCCATTGCCTACGACATCCTGCGGGCCGTTCCCAAGGATGACCCCAACTATATCCGCTGTAACCGCTTGGTGAAGATTCTCCACTATATGCTGCCGGCCGATCTGAATATGATGGACGAGATCCCTCCGCTTAGTATCCTGCGGGAGTTCATCGGCGGAAACACACTGTACCTGCACCCGGAATCCTTTGATAAATAACCGGATCACAAAAAAGAAGGAGTGCAACTCCCTCTTTGTCTGCAAGCGATAGATGGCCGATCAGACGCTCCGGGTTCTCACGGTATGGATATAGACGCTTTCCGACAACTTGGTAACAATGTCCGTGTAGTTTACTTTGCTGGGCAAGCGCAATGTGTAGATATTTGTGTACAGGCTCTTGTTATCCACGCTCTTGAGTGTTTCGACATGGAAGTCAATATCCAGGACCAGCACGCCGATCTGCGTAAAGTAATCATTGATGAATTTGATGGACTCGGCCCGGTTAACAAATTTGACTTCCACATGCTTGACCGTATTGATGCGGATGAAGCGGCCAAGCAAAAACAGCACCAGGATAACCAGAACCGCAATAGCAAAGGCCAGCATATAGTATCCAAAGCCGATCATCAGGCCCAAGCAGGCCACGTTCCACAGGCCGGCAGCAGTGGTAAGGCCGGAAATCTTTTTCTGCGCGGTAAAAATGGTACCCGCACCCAGAAAGCCGATGCCGCTGATGACCTGGGCGGACATGCGGCCGATGGTAACGCTGACATTCAGGTCGGGGTTGGCGTTGACAAGGCTGGTGTGCAGATGCAGGCTTTCCAGCATGGCAATGGAGCAGGCGCCCAGGCAGACCAGCACATGAGTCCGCAACCCGGCCGGGCGGTTTTTGTGCTCGCGCTCAACACCGATAATAAAACCGACCACCAGCGCAAACAGCACCCGCAAAATGACATCCGTATTCGTCATTGCCCTGCCCACTAATATGTCAAAGGAGTTAAGAAATTCCATTCGCGCCACCTTCCAAGTTCTCATGAGTTCTGATTTGATATATTAACACGGACAATGTGGATTCGCAAGTAAAAAACTGTAATAAAAATGCCAAATTGACGAGGTATGCCCATTGAAAGAAGCCCTCTTTATCGAAAATGCCTTCTGGCAGTCAAATGGAACTGAAAGCCTGCGCCATACGCTGACAGAAGCGGCCCGGCGTCAGGGTCTGGGTCTGAAGGTACGCACAAACGCTGACTTTTTAAAGGCCGGCAGCCTTGAAAACCTGCCCCCGGCCGCCCTTTTCTGGGACAAGGATCAGCGCCTGGCGCAACTGCTTGAGAGGTCGGGGATACGGCTGTTTAACGCGGCGGAGGCAATCCGCTTGTGTGATGACAAAACATTAACTTACTTGTATTTAAAGGACAGGGGCATCCCCATGCCCGACACCCTGTTGTGTCCTTATACTTTTGAGAGCGTAGGCTACAATCGCGCGGACTTTGTAGCTGACGCGGCGCAGCGGCTGGGCCTGCCCTTCGTGATCAAGGCCGGCTTTGGTTCTTTCGGCGCGCAGGTCTTTCTGGCGCGTACACAGCAGGAGGCAGAGCAAATTATCGGACGCCTTGCGGGAGAACCTATTTTGTTTCAACGCTTTATCAAGGAGAGCGCAGGACGTGATTTGCGGCTGTTTGTTGTCGGCTCAGAAGTTGTTGCCGCCATGGAGCGCGTCAACAACGCGGGCGATTTCCGCGCCAACATCGCAAGCGGCGGCTCTGCCAGAACACACGACGTCAGCCCTGAAGAAAGAAGGATTGCTTTGTCCGCATGCGAAAAGCTGGGCCTTGATTTTGGCGGAGTGGATCTGCTGACTTCAAAGGAAGGCCCTCTGCTGTGTGAGGTCAACTCCAACGCGCATTTTGATGCCCTGCGAAAGCTCAGCGGCATCAACCCTGCCGATCACATCATTTCCCTGATGAAGGAGGCCCTTGTATGACAGGCTGGCTGGTGTACGATCACGACAACATTGACAGAAACCGCTTTTTCATCGATCGTTGGATGGAGGCAGCCGCCCTGCGCGGCGTTTCTTTATCCTTGGTCACGGCTCAGGAACTCAGCTGGGGAGTCCTTGAGGGGAATCACTTTTTGATGCGGAACCTGCGGCATGATCGCCCTGATTTTATTGTCATGCGCGCGCAGTATCCATTGCTCAGTGCTCACTTTGAAAACATGAATATTCCTTGCTTCAACAACGCCAGGATCGCGGATATTTGCAATGACAAGCGCAAGACGCACAGCCTTTTTTCAGGCCTGCTGCCCATGATGCCGTGCGCTTTTGTAACGCCTGATGCCTTTCAGTCGCCCTTTCCCTACCCTGTCGTCCTCAAAGGCTCCCATGGCTGCGGAGGGCGTTCTGTCTACCTGGCTTATAATGAACAGGAATATGCATCAGCCCTTCGAAAGATCGCGCCGGATTCCCTGGTTGTCCAGCCTATGTGCGATGAGCCGGGCAAAGACCTGCGCGTCTACGCGCTGGGAAATACCATCATTGCCGCCATGCTTCGCCACCAGGAGAATGACTTCCGCAGCAATGTTGGCCTGGGAGGCGGTTCCCGCCCCATGCCTTTGACAGATACACTAAGGGATTATGTCAGCCGGGTATTGTCTTGCTTTGATACCGGTCTGGTGGGCATTGACTTTATCTATCACCATGGAGAGCTTGTTTTCAATGAGGTCGAGGATGCCGTCGGCACGCGGATGTTGTACATGCATACTGACCGGGATATTGCCGCTGACTATCTGGATCTGATACTAAACCGCATTAATCTGTAAACTTTCTGTAATATATAGTCGCATTTCACCCTCAGCCATGCTATACTATGATTGCTTCAAATCAATGTGGGGCAAGCCCGAATTAAGGAGTTGTTTCAATGCGTTCCAATGTCCGCAGATCTCCCCGGCGAGGCCGCAGGAGGGCCAGAAACCTGAGCCTGCTGGTCGTTTTTGGCGTAGCCTTAGCCGTCCTGATCCTGGTTTCACCTAAAGAGCCGACAAAATCTGCGCTGAACGTCAATGCCCAGGGACAGCTGGTCTCCGTCCATGAGGGATTGGTCATCAGCGAAATGATGAGTGCCAATGCCAGCGCTTATCCGGATGAAAACGGCAATTTTTCCGACTGGATGGAATTATGGAACGCGGGCGATACGGAAATTGATCTGGAAAACATCACCTTATCCAACCGCCCCGACAAAGCGAAGTTTATTTTCCCCGCGCATATACTTGCCCCCGACGAGCGCGTGATCGTATTTTGCGACAAGCTCAATGCCAACGATCCGGGTGGACCCTATCACGCCAAATTCAAACTGAGCAGCATCGGCACAGAGGTCTACTTATTTGATACAGCCGGCCATGTACTGCGTGATGTAAAAATCCCCACGCTCAATGCCAATGAGTCTTACGCCCTGATGGAAGACGGAACGTATCAAAAAGTTGATTACTATTCTCCCGGCTTCCCCAACACTCCCGAGGGACACCAGGCCTACCTGTCCCAATACACGGTTAACCCCGGCGATATCATCATCAATGAGCTGATGCCCGCTCCGCGCTCCGGCCTGCGGGATGAAGACGGGGATCTGAGCGACTGGATCGAGCTGTATAACAGTTCAGATAAGGATCAGCCGCTTGAAAACCTGGCCTTGAGTGATAACCCGGACAGGCCTGTCAAATGGGTCTTCCCCGAGGGGGCCTTTATCCCCGCCAAGGGGCATTACCTTGTATTCGCTTCCGGTAAGGATCGCGTGAACGCCGCGGGCTTTCCGCACACAAACTTTTCTCTCTCAGCCGAAGGCGAAACAGTCACGCTCAGCACCCGCCAGGGGCAGCTGATCGATCGGGTGCAGTACAGCCTGGTGCCGGCGGACCGCAGCTGGGGGTTCGACCCGCAGACTGATACCTGGCGAATTTTTGATATTGGTACGCCCGGAGCGCCGAACAACGAGGATGGCGCGGCACAGGCGGAGCGTTTTTTACGCAGCCTGAACCCGACGGGCGTTTACATCTCCGAAGTCATGTCCAGCAATGACAGTTTTCCCGCCGTAGCGGGCGCGGAGCCCGGCGATTGGGTGGAGCTGTATAATGCCACTGACAGCATACAGGACCTTTCCGGGTATGGCTTATCCGACAGCCTCAGCTGGCCCAGAAAATGGCGTTTCCCGCAGGGGGTTGTCATTTATCCCGGCGAATACAAAGTCCTGATGCTGGATAAAAGCGAGAATCCCGGTAACAACGCCTCTGCTTTGCATGTTAACTTTGCGCTGGCCCGTATGGGCGGAGAAGTAATGACATTCTCAGATCCGAACGGCCGGATTCTTGACCGAATGGTCTTGAATGAAATCCCTCTTAACATAAGCTACGGCCGCTCACTTGAGAGGAACGGCTTTTTTTATTTTGAAACCCCCACGCCAGGCCAGCCCAACGGCACCGGTTTTGCGGGTTTTACCGCCCGCCCCGAGCTGTCCGTTCCCAGCGGACTCTACAAAGAGAATGTTGTGCTGACCATGACAGCGGAAAATGGCGCTCAAATTCGCTACACCACCGACGGGAGTATCCCCACCATCGACAAAGGCCAGCCTTACACCGGCCCCATCGAGATCATGGCGA
>CAZYKQ010000059.1:0-11710 GCA_964648235.1 uncultured Christensenella sp.
GATGAGCTGATCCTATAAACGCGGAAAAGCACAGGGCCGGAAGAAATAATCCGGTCCTGTGCTTTTATCATCGCATGCTAAATCCGTGAACACGCTTAGAGCATATTAAGCCTTGTGATGATACACTTCCCAGCCCATGTAGTTGCCAAGGGCCTCTTCCAGAATATCCGCGACCTTTTCCTGCACAATGGCGACATGATGCTCATAGCCGTTTTTCGTGAGGTACCTCATCAGGCCGTTGAGATTGGGCACTTCGCATACCGCAACGCCGCCAAAGGTTGGCAGGGGGTCGTTGGTGAACTCACCTTCTCCCATATAGCATTTGATCCGGCCCCTGCGATCATCGGTCGAGACTTTCAGATAGGTCATCCCGCTGGGCCGTACACGGCCCTTCAGAGCGCCAAAGGATACATCCGTGCCAAGCGTGGTGGCCAGGATATCCAGGTTGGATATTTCAGGCACATCCTCAAACGCGCTGACCGGGTAGTTGGAACAATGCACGTTGATGCACTTGTCCGGAACGGTCATGTAATTGTTGTTCCAGTCCTGATAGATGGGCGGAATGCCTGAAGCGCGCAAGAGCGCAAGCATGCTGACAGCGCCCATCACATCGGTTTCGCAAGCTGAAGGCATTCCCTTTTCACCCATGATGGACATGCTCAGACACATGGCGCAGCCGTAATTAGCCTCCACGCTGTCCCAGCACTGGATGGCGCTTGCGTCGCAATGATGATCGCGCATCCAGTTCTCAAGCGCGATGCTCAGTTTGGCCTGCCGAAGAATCTTCTCATCCTCAATGCCATCCATAATTTTGGCGTAGCCTTGAATTTCCGCGATTTTAGCGGCGATCTGGTCCTGATCGTCCAGCTTCTCGATGTCGGCGAGAATTTCGCTGAAATCTTCCGTTTCCACCGTAATGCCGGCATCCTGCAGCAGCTTTTCACTGTAGCGAACCGTACGGAAAGGCAGAACACGCGCCCCGATCTGCCCGATCCGGGCAGTTTTCATCGCTTTGACCACCGCGCAGACCCTGGCAAACCACGCCACATCCGAGCGGAACTCTTCGCCGTCGACCGGGCAGGTGTGGCGCGAGGTCAGGCTGTACTTTATCCCATATTGGTAGAGGTTGTTGCACAGGCTCAGCTTGCCGCAGAAAGCGTCCCGGCGGTTCTCCAGCTGAAGCTTATCAAAATCATCGTCGCATGCCTGCACCAGAATCGGAACGTCGCATTTGCTCCATTTGATGGCGTCGGCGATTCCTGTTTCTTCGCCGAAGTTGGGAAGGGAGATGATAATGCCATCCAGCTGATCAACATGATCACGGAAGAGCTTCGCGCACTTCCGGGCTTCCTCATAGGTCATGGTCTGGCCCATGGAGGTATCTTCGGGGGACAGCGTGATCACCTCGTGACCCCATTCCTTCAGGCTTTTAAGCAGCTTTTCCCGGGTGGACAATACAAGATGTGCGGGAAAAAAACTCCGATTGCTGATCAGTACGCCAAATGTTGCCATAACTATTCACTCCGTTTCTTTATTTAAACATTTAATCTGCGCATCTGTTTACCGCGAGCCGCCACCGGGCAATCGCCTCCTCGCGCCAGGAAGAGGATCGCCGGGGTTCATACCGGGCGCCTTTGCCATGGCCCAGGCCCTCAAGGCTGTCAAATACGCCGAGGGTCAGCCCGGCCATATAAGCGCAGCCAAGCGCGCTGAGTTCGCTGACATAGGCACACTGGACCGGGCATCCCAGAATGTCAGCCTGAAACTGCATCAGCAGCCGGTTGGCCGTAGGCCCCCCGTCCACGCGCAGCTCGTTGGGATCGGTTCCCGTATCCGCTGACATGGCCAGAATCACATCAGCGTCCTGATAGGCGATGCTTTCAAGGGCAGCCCGGATGATATGAGCCCTTGTGCTTCCCCGGCTGATACCGCAGATCAAGGCATTCGCGCCCGGCAGATGATGGGGCGCTCCAAGCCCGGAGAATGCCGGCACCAGGTAGACCCCTCCGCTGTCCTCGCATTGAGCCGCAATCCGCTCGACATCGGATACATCCTTTACCAATTCCGCCTCATCCCTCAGCCATCGGAGCGTATCCCCGCTGGAGGTGACGTTGCCTTCCAGGACATAGCAGGTGGCCCCCTTGCAGGAAAACCCTACAGAGGTTGACAGCCCGTGGGAAGACAGGATCGGCGCGGAACCAATGTTCATCATCACAGAAGATCCCGTCCCGTAAGTTGCCTTTACCATGCCGATTTCCTGGCAACCCTGGCCGAAAAACGCCGCGTGGCTGTCACCCATGACACCTGTGATGGGCATGCCGCCGGGAATCCCCTCCGCCCTGGTTTCTCCAAACACAGCATCCGAGGGCCGTATTTGGGGCAGGCAGCCCTTCGGTATGCCGAAGATCCCGCACAGTTCCTCACTCCACTGCAAGGTCCGCAAATCCATCAGCTGGGTTCGGCTCGCATTGCTGACATCCGTGGCAAAAACCTCGCCGCCCGTCAGACAATAGATAAGATAACTATCCATTGTGCCGATGCAGAGCTTTCCCTCCGCCGCTATCCTCTCAAGCATGGGGTCTTCCCGAAACTTGGCGGCAATTTTAAGCGCCGGATAGTAGGCCGAAAGCGGTAGCCCTGTGATTTGGCGCACGCGGTCGGCCCAGGGGGCGAACAGCTCTTTGTACTTCTCCCCGCGCACATCTTGCCATACAACTGCGGGACAGAGAGGTTCGCCGCTTGCTCTGTCCCAAAACACGGTCGTCTCGCGCTGATTGCTGATGGCAATACCGGATATGCCTGCGCAATCTGCCGTTAATGAACGGATACCATCGAAGACATTTTCCCGGATTTCAAGCGCATCATGTTCTACGCAGCCGGCCGCGGGATAGAACTGATGGTGATCGCGCGAAAACCTCCGGACAATGCTGCCTTCGCCATCAATCAAAAATACTTTTGTCGCAGAGGTGCTCTGGTCGATTGAGATGATGTGTTGACCCTTCATTTTTTCAACCCGGACAGGACGGTCCGGGCAATGCCTTCACCGGTCAGCCCGTAGTGCTTGAACACATCTGCCGACGCCCCGTTATACAAGGGCTCATCAGGCAGGCCAAGGATCCGCATGCGGGTAGGCTTTTCCTGCGCCAGCACGGATGCCACAGCGCTTCCAAGCCCGCCATAAACGCTGTGCTCCTCGGCCGTCACCACAAACCCGGTTTCGCCGGCCTTTAGAATAGCATCCTGATCGATGGGATCAAGCGTATGCATATCATAAACCGCTACATTTATCCCCTTCTCTTTCAAGAGTTCCGCCGCTTGAAGGGAATGGTATACCATTTCTCCGCAGGCGATGATGGCCGCGTCTTCCCCCTGAAGCAGAAGGTTTGCCTTTCCGGAGGTGAAGGGCGCCTCGCCCTCGTACACGGCGGGTACCGCTCCGCGGCCCATGCGGACATATGCGGGCTTATCCGATTGAATGAGGTATGAGAGCATCGCGCGCATCTGTGCTCCGTCAGAAGGCAGATAGACCTCCAGCCCGGGGATCGCGCGCATGAGCGCGATATCCTGGGTAGCGTGATGGCTGGTTCCCAGCGCCCCGTAGCTGACACCGCCCGACACGCCGATCACCTTGACATTCATGTGCGAATAAGCGATATCGACCTTGATCTGTTCGGCTGAACGCATCGAGTAGAAACAGGCCGGCCCGCAAAGGAAAGGGCGAAGCCCGGCATTGGCCAGGCCTGCGGAAATGCCGACAGCATTCTGTTCCGCTATGCCGCACTCAACAAACTGGTCAGGCAGCTGATCTGCAAAATCGGTCAGCGTAACCGAGCCGCGGCTGTCTGTTGCCAGGGCGAAAATGCTTTTATCCAGTTTGGCCGCTTCCAGCAGAGAAGCTGTAAACGCCATACGGACCGCTTCAGTTGTCATAACCACTCCACCCCTTTCACTCCAAGCGCATGATAGCCTTCCAGCACCTGTTCCTGCGTAGGCACCTTGTGATGCCACTCTTTTCGGTTTTCTGCAAAAGGCAGGCCCTTCGCCTTGACCGTGCGGCAGATAAGGCAGTGAGGCTTATTGTCGCTCTTTCTTGAATGGAAGTAATCCAGCAGGCCTTGAATGTCATGCCCGTCGGTTTCCGTCACTTCCCAGCCGAAGGCTTCCCATTTGGCCTTGAAGTTTTCAAGCGCCATGACCTTCTCCGTCGGCCCCGAGATTTGAAGCCCATTGCGGTCAATCACCGCAAACAAGTTGTCCAATCGGTAGTTTGCCGCTGCCATCGCGGCTTCCCATACGCTGCCTTCCGCCTGTTCGCCATCTCCCATCACCACAAAGGTGCGATAGGATTTGCCCAAGCGCTTGGCCGCGAGAGCCATGCCAACCCCTATGGCCAATCCATGCCCAAGGGCGCCTGTGCACATCTCCATGCCGGGCACTTTGTTGGTGGGGTGGCCGATCAGACGGCTGCCTGCCTGCGAAAAAGTGCGCAGTTCTTCTTTCGGAATGAACCCAAGATCAGCCAGAATGGCCAGATATCCTTCCACGCTGTGACCCTTGCTTAAAAGGAAGCGGTCCCTGTCGGCGTCATGCAGGTTCTCCGGGCTGATATTCATAACGTCATAGTAAAGCACGCTGAGAATATCCAGCACCGATAGAGCGCCTCCGGTATGGCCGGTATTGGCCCGGTTGATCATGGTGATCACATCCGCGCGCCGTTGGTTTGCCTTGGTTGAGATATATGCTGCATCCATCTTGCTGCCTCCTTTTAAGCTTGCCCTAACAGCGGGTTCATTTGATGCGCGCCGCAAGCGCCGCTTTATTCTGCAGATCCTTCTGCACCAGGTCGATGATCACCGCCGCGATGATGACAACGCCCTTGATCACCATTTGCCAGAAGGTGGACACCCCCATCATGATCATTCCGTCGTTCAATACGGTGATGACAAGCACACCGATGATCGTTCCGCCGACGCTGCCGACGCCTCCGCTCATGCTTGTCCCGCCAAGGACTACGGAAGAAATTGCGATCATCTCCCAGGTCTCTCCTGTCGCTGGGTGCGCGGCCCGCAGTTCGCTGGCTTTGATGATGCCGGCCAATGCCGCGCAGAAGGCAGAAAACATGTAAACAAACAGCTTCACCCGCGTGGTCTTAATGCCTGAAATGATCGCCGCGCGTTCGTTCCCGCCGACTGCGTAGATCTGGTTTCCAAGCGGGGTTTTCTTTGTTATGAACGTAGCCAGCAAGGCCACCACGATAAAAATGATGATGATATACGGAATGCCCCACAAGTTGCCCGCGCCGATCACATCAAAGCCCAGATTACCAAGCTTCGCGCTTCCAAACAGGTTGGGGAATGTGGCGCCGCCCGATCGGAGCATGGCGAAACCTCGTCCAATGTACATGGCACCCAGCGTGGCAATAAACGCGGGCACCTTCACCTTGGCAATGAGGGTACCGGAGCAAAGCCCGATAAAAATAGCCAGCAGGCAGACCAGCAATAATATGAGCGGCACATTGGGGTAAATGGTCCCGTTGACAAAAGGCAGACGAATCCCCTCCGTCATGAGACCTCCCGCAATCATAGCGGAAAGCCCGACAACCGCTCCAACGGACAGGTCAATCCCGCCGGTCAGAATCACAAGCGTCATGCCGATGGCCAGCAAGCCATACAGAGACGCGTGCTTTACCAGGAGAATAATGGAGGAAAACTCCGTAAAATTAGGCGCGCTGAAACTAAAATATACCACCAGCAGCGCCAGAGCGATAAAAGTACGCCCCTTAAGCAGGATTAATCCAAGAGAGGTGTCTGCTCTTCGGTTTGTCGACTTTGTCATTTCTTTTCTCCCTTCAGGTTAGGCGCTTTTCCCGGTGTGGAGCGCAGCGGCCGATGCTTTAACCAGGTTGTCTTCGTTCATGTCATTTCCCGACAGGTCTGCCGTCAGCTTTCCGTTGCTCATGACCAATACGCGATCGCATACGGACAAGATCTCCTTCAGCTCGCTGCCCACAAAAATGACGCCCATTCCCTCCGCGGCAAAGTTCCGCATGATGCGGAAAATATCAGTCTTGGCGCCAACGTCAATTCCGCGTGACGGTTCGTCCATGATAAATACCTTGGCCTTGGCCATGACGCACTTCCCGATAACCACTTTCTGCTGGTTTCCGCCTGACAGGCTTGTAATGAGGTGACGTACATCCGACACCTTGACCTGCATGCTTGTTACCGCTTCATCCACAGCAGCCTTGCAGGCATGTTTGTCGATCATTCCATGCTGCGTGAATCTCGGAATACTTGTCAATGACAGGTTGTCAGCGATCGACATGGTTTGCACCAGCCCATCCTTTTGCCTGTCTTCAGGCACAAGCACCATGCCCCGGACGATTTGCCGGCTTACAAGCGGTTTATCTACGACCTCCCCATCCAGGATCATCGAACCGGTTGCCTCCGGATGAAGCCCCATCAGGCTTTCCACCAGTTCCGTGCGCCCGGCGCCCATCAGGCCATAGATGCCGAGCACCTCGCCTTTGCTTAGGCTGAAGGAAACGTGGTCTACCGTGTACCCGCCGCCAAGGCGCGGCAAGCAGTAATTCTCAACCTTGAGCAATTCCTCCCGTTCGCCTGTAAATGGAGGTTTCTCAATGGTCACGGCGGTATGGCCTACCATCTTTTCCACAATCCAGTGAATATCGATATCCTCAACCCGCGCGTTCGCGACCCGCTCTCCGTCGCGCAGTATCGTGACCAGGTCGCCGATGCGGATGATCTCCTCCAACCGGTGCGAGATGTAAATGATGGCGATTCCCTGCGCTTTTAAATCTTCAATCAAGCGGAACAGGGCTTCCACCTCAACGTTGGAAAGCGAGGAGGTTGGCTCATCCATGATGAGGACCTTGAGCTCTCTTTGAAGCATGGTCTTGGCAATCTCCACCACCTGCTGCTGGCCCACGCGCAGATTGCGCATCATCTCGTCAGGATCAATTGGCTGCTGCAAACGGTCCAGCACTTCCCTGGCCTTTTTAGCCTGAGCTTTTCGATCAATCATGATCCCAAGCCCGCTGATTTCATTCCCGGCGAACATGTTGTCAACGACCCTCATATCAGCATACATGTTCAATTCCTGGTGAATAATGCTGACACCCCGGTTGCTTGCATCCCGGGTGTTATGAAAGCTGACTTCCTCCCCTTCCAGGTAAATCGTTCCTTTTGTCGGCTTCTCGATACCGGCCAGAATTTTCATCAATGTTGATTTTCCTGCGCCGTTTTCTCCAATCAGCACATTTACCTGCCCGGCATAGACATCGAAACTGACATTGTTCAGCGCCGTCGTTCCCGGGTATACCTTCGTGATATCCCTCGCCTGAATGATCGGATTACTCGTCTGTTCCATGCCTCATTCTCCCACAACGGTCAGTTCAACCGGGATCACCACCAGCGATTCAGCCTTGGTATCCTGCAAAGAAATGCAGCCGTAAAATAATACGGTCTTTCCTGCGTAGGTGTCCGCGGGCATAGCTAAAATAATATCGTTCTTGACTTTGTTGTTAAACGAGGTCGTCAGATCGGCAAACTCCACCTGATTGGTGAAATCATCAAGTTTCAAAAAACCCACACCGTCCCGGATCGCGTTCTTGATATTGGATGAAAACACCTTTCCATAATGCAGTTTAATATCCGCCACGCCGTCAAAGGGCTTCAGATCCAGAAGAAGGTTGGTCTTGTTGGGTTTGTCCGCGTTTTCAACCTCCATCACCAGCCCCTCGCCCTTCACACAGAAGCTCCATGCGCTGGTTTCATTTGCGCGGTTTCCGTACGCTGTCCCCGCAGCGTTTAAATCACTTGTCACGGAGGACAGGAAATCGGGCGCATCCACAGCCCGATCATGAATGGCAGGAATGATTTTCGCATCCCAATGATCAACCGTATACTGCTCCGTAACGCTCAACGCTTCAGTCGTCACCGTCTCTCCGGCTGAGTTCACCATCGTTGCCGGCACCTCATCAGGAATGATCGTAATTCTGCAGGTTACAGCAATAAGTACGACCGCCAGCAAAGCCACCAGGATGGGTATCAGGCGTTTCTTCATCTTCGCATCCCCCTCCGCACAAATAGAGGGAGCGCGGCGCATTGGCACGCGCCAAAGCGCCGCTCCCCCGTCAGTTTTTTTACTTAGTCAGAGCAAAGTTCTCCAATGTCGACGCGTTCTCAATCGTAATGAGCACGCAGTCCATCAGTTGCTTCTCTTCCTTGTCAGTCGTGCCGCCGGCCTTGATGTACTCATCAGCCTGGACGACTGCCTGCTCGGAGATGTAGGCAATGGGCTGCAAGCCGGTAGCCTTGATTTCGCCGCGGAGGATGGAATCACGGACATCGTTGCTGCCGTCGAAACCGCACACCACAACATCCTTCATGCCTGCCTTGAGGCAGGCTTCGATGACGCCCATGGCCATGGTGTCATTGCCGCAGATAACGCCCTTGATGTTGGCGGCACCCTTGGCCTGGATGATCGACTCCATCTTTTCAAAGGCCTCGGTCTGGCTCCAGTTCGCCGTCTGCTGCTCAACCATTACGAGCCCTTCATATTGGTCGATGACGTCGTGGAAGCCCTGGGAACGGACACCGGCGTTGGTGTCGGATTCCTTGCCGGTCAGCTCAACAAAGTTGCCTTCTTCTCCCATCATTTCGACGAAGTATTCAGCAACCAGCGAAGCGCCCTGATAGTTGTTGGAAACCATCTGCGCCACGGCATCGCCTGTGGAGTTAATTTCGCGGTCTACCAGGAACGTGGGGATCCCGGCGGCCTTGGCAGCCTGAACGGGCGCAATAGTGGCATCCGCGCCGGCATTGTCGCATATGATGGCAACCGCCTTGCGGGCAATCGCGGTATCAAACGCTTCGGATTGCTTGGTCACGTCATCATCATGCTGGATAACCATGGAGGCATATCCAAGTTCTTCTGCCTTTGCAGAGGCGGCATCAGCTACGGTCTTGAAGTAGGGGTTGGAGTGACTTGGCGTAATGATGACAATCAGCGGCTTTTCTTCTGCCGCGTAAACGGCAGACATCAAAGACACCAGCATCAGGGCAGCCATGACCAGGGAGAACAGTTTTTTCATCGGGGGACTCCTCCTATCCTTTTTTTCTTACCGCAGGTATCCCTGCGGGAAAGATCGAACTAAACAGCCGGGATACGCTGTACGCTTTGCCTTTCAATATACTCATTCTCTACCTGTGTTTTTTGTACGGCTTCTTTCGAATCATCCGCCATCAGATCCAGCAGCCTGCGGACGGCTATGTGGGCGATCGCCTCTCGCAGCACGCGGATGGTTGACAGCGGCGGGCTTGTGATCTGGCAGACGGAAAGATCATCCATCCCGATGATGGAAACCCGGCCGGGGATCGAATAGCCCTTTTCCTTCAAGGCCCGCACACATCCGGCAGCAATGATGTCATTCGCCGCGAAAAACGCGGTCGGCAGATCCGTCTTTCTCTTCTCAATCAATTCAAGCATATCATGGTAAGATCCATCGATGGTGGGCGTCACGCGCCATATGCTGTTTTCATCAAACAAAAGGTCCGCATCCGCCATCGCGCATTCGTAGCCCTTGCGCCGGTACATCATGTTGTTCAATTGCACGTTGCTGGTAATATGCTCAACCCTTGTGTGCCCCATTTGAATCAGGCGATCGGTCGCCATGTACCCTGCCTCTTCGTTGTTCATCATCACACAGTTGAATTGTTTGTTGCGAAACAGGCTGTCAACCACCACCAAGGGGGCCAGTGTGTTTGAAAACAAGTCAATGTCTTCGGGATACATTTCCGTTGCCAGAAGCAGAATACCAGCGCATTCTTCCTGGCATATTTCCCGAACACGCTCATAGTAATCGTCATCTTTTTCCATGTGAATATTGCTGATCACCATCTTGAATCCCGCCTGATGGCATTGACGTTCCAGTGCTTGAATGGTCTCAGCAAAAAACTGCGTATCCATTACGACCAAGCCATGCCGCTTAAAGGAAACAAAGCGCACATAGTCTTTTGCGCAGGCGATGGTTCTCGGCGTTGAATACCCCATTTCGGCGGCAATTCCAAGAATGCGTTTCGCGGTTGCCTCACTGACACCGCCTTTATCGTTCAGGACATTACTGACAGAAGCCGAAGAAACTCCAGCTCTTTGGGCAATGTCCTTTACGCGGATTTTCATCTTCGCTATCCTTTTCTCGTATGCTTTGATCAGGGCGGCACGAACATCGCACTACTTAACTGTTTACCACCGTGTAAGCAACAATTCCTATTTTTTCATTTGGATATCGGAGTTTCCACTCCCGTATTATCCATCCATGTACAAAGCTTATCGCAGCTTACTGAATTTGTCAATACAATTATTCAGTAAATTTTAACTAAATTATTTTAGTCCCAGTCGATTTTTTCCCAATATATATGTCCGTGAAAAACTCCTCCGCGTCCAAAGCCCCAAGAGACTTGGGCTCAAAAAAAGAAGAAGCTCTGCCCAGAAACATTGGGCCGAGCTTTCCATGACGCGGCAGCGGGCATAATACCCGGCGCGGCGGCGCTTCAGCGGGTTGAATCGATATCTCTTGCCAGGGGATTGGAATCATCCATATCCGCGGAGTCATCCTCTGCCTGACGGGCTTGGGGCTGCGCGTTTTCATTCCGGATATGGACGGGGCGCAGTACCTCCTTGTTGATCTCAAAGTGAAATACATCGCTCCTCTGGTAGCTTCCCGCAATATCATGAATCCCCTTGGGCACGATGCAATCGGAAACATCACATTTGGCGTACGCGATTCCCTCTTTGTTGTCGCGAATGATATCGCTGCAGATCTTGCCGGAAGGGGACACAATCATGGATCCGCCGTAGGTGATGCGGTCCAGAAGGTCTCTCAAATCCTGCCGCCCGGCGGAAATCACCTCATAACCCTGCTCATCCATTGCCTGCGATGATACAACGGTGAACACCTTTCCTTCATAGGACATCGAGCAGGCCCGAACGAGCAGGGTATCAAAATAGTCCTGCATGCTCTCAACATGGCGCGTCGTTGGAAAGCAGGCCGGATAGGTCGAGATATGAATTTGCTCGCCCTGTGAAATCAATGCGTATTTCGCCAGCGAGTTGGTGTTTTCACCGCAGATCAACGCGCCGATGCGTCCTATTTCCGTATCGTGGACATTCAGCGATGAGCCGTCGCCAAACGACCACATCAGCTTCTCCGACCATGTCGGAAGCAGTTTCCGGTGCCGGGCGATCAGGTTCCCCTGCCGGTCGAAGATAAGATTTGTATTCCACAAAACGCCCATGCTTTGTTTGGGTGCCTTTTCAGTCACGCCAACGGACAGGAACACCTTGTTCTCCGAAGCGATTTGCCGCAGCTGCTCAAAAGCCGGGCCTGGGATTTCCACCGCGTTCATCACCATCTTCTTGAACAGCTCGTGCTGATCAAGGGGCGCCAGCAGGTGTACCCAGGTCGGAAAACCGGGAAGAAAGGATTCTGAAAAAACAACAAGATCCGCCCCCTCCGAGCACGCTCTTGCAACCATTGTACGAACCTTTTCTATGCCTGCGTCCAGATCCAGATAAACGGGCGCAGCCTGCACCGCGGCAATGATGGGGGCCGGATTCGCAAACATCATAAAAATCACCTCGGTTTTTCTGTTTATTGTACCTTACGATTGTACGCGAAGCAAGGCGG
>CAZYKQ010000060.1:0-11591 GCA_964648235.1 uncultured Christensenella sp.
AAGCATGGGCGATTATACTATGAGGTTTGTGCGATAGCAAGGGAAAAAGAAAAAATTATAAACCCAGAAAGAATTAAGCTTACTGGACCTCCTCCTCTTGTTTGGATTTGTTAACATAAATCTTCTTTTTTTGCCTGCCTAAGCGCGAGGTAGAAGCGATTGTAACCGGCATGGAATAGCTGGGCATAGCATTCGAACGGTTTTTAACGACGTTCAGAACCAAAGAAATACCGGCGATATTAGTCAACAGGTTTGAGCCTCCGTAACTGATAAAGGGAAGAGGGATACCGGTGATGGGCATCAATCCGATCGTCATCGCAATATTTTGAAACACGTGAATAAAAAGCATACTCATAACGCCGATAATAATCATGCGGCCAAACTTATCATGAGTGTAGCGGGCCAGATAGAGCATTCTTAGCAATGTCCCCAAATACAATAACATGATTAGTATGCATCCGATAAAGCCCACAGCCTCTCCAACAGTCGCGAAAATAAAGTCTGTCCAGTCTTCCGGCACAAAGTTAAGTTGACTGAGAGATCCTGGTATGAACAGCCCAATTCCCTTTAATCCTCCCGACCCAATCGCTTGTTCAGAGTTCAGAATCTGATAGCCGCCACTGAGAGGGTACTTAGCGGGATCAAGGAAAGAAAGAATACGTTGCAGACGGAAGTTTTCTGACCCGCTGATTAAACCGTAGGTGATGACTGTACCGATTGCGATTCCGGCAACCACGGCCATAAGGGTAAGCCATTTCCAGTCCGCTCCTCCGAAATATATCATCAGATAGAAAATAGCAGCCATAACAATGACGGAACCTATTTCACCTTGTGCGACGGTAATACCGGCCGGGATCGCGAAAATCAACATGATACGCACAGCATCTCTGAATGTATTCATAGGCTTGGGAGTATTGGCCATGGAGCGGGCAAGCATCAATATGATCGTAATTTTTGCAAATTCAGCTGGCTGGATCATTCGGCCAAGGCCAACCTCCAGCCAGGCACTCACGTTGCGGATAGAGGATGCGCCCAGCACAATAACTAACAAGAGCAAAACAGCATAATAATAGATTCTGGCATATGAGCGAAAATGTTCATAAGGAACAGATACAATAAACCATACAGCGGCGGGAGAAGCCACTGCGAAAATCGCCTGCCATCTGCCTGATTCAGAGTTCAATATTCTATTGAGCAGAGGCACATCAGCGCTGATCTCGGGGTTAAATGTAGCAACGGATATTGCAACAACTCCGATTGTCACAAGCATGTACATCAATCCAAGCAGAACAAAGTCAAAATGTGGTTTTGTTCTTCTATCCTCAACACCCATCATAAGAGCTTTTTCCCCTTTCCAAACAATCTTTGGGTCCATCTGTTCTTTGGCTCCGGTATCCCTAACAGCCGATCGCAGATTCGCTCAATGGATTGTTTCACCGAAGACTCTGCGCCTTCGGGAATCGTTTTTCCTTCAAGCATAGCTCGATACACGCTTTCGCTCTGCGGGATGACTCCAAGCAATGGCAAATCCATTGCTAAAGCGATATTCTGAGGATCAAGAACAACGCCCCGGCGTACAAGGCGCTTGTCATAACGATTGATGACTAAGAAGGGGTGTTCACCTGAAGCCTCCAGGATAATTCGTGCCATTTTTTCTGTATCACGTAAGCAAACATCATCTGAGGTCGCCGGTAAAATAAACTGATCACAGTGAACGATGAAGTTTTTGATCCCTCTTCCGATGCCAGCAGGAACATCCACCAAAATAATATCATAACGCGTTTTTAACGTCTTAACGATGCGGCTCAGGTCTTTCTTAATGAAATCCTTAGGCTTGGCTTCCTGGCCGGCCAGCATCAAGTTAAGCAAGGGATTTTCGCTGTGAACCACTATTGCCTCATCTAATGTGCAACGGCGGCTGACAACGTCCATAAGCTCATATAGAATCTGATCTTGCATCCCCATCATCAGGTCAAGGTTGCGCAAGCCTACGTCAGCATCCAGCAACAAGCAACGAAGACCGCGCATGGACAGGCTGACAGCCATTGAAGAAGCAATGGTAGATTTACCCACGCCCCCTTTTCCTGAGGCAACCATGATCATCCGACCCATCTTTGCATTCCCTCCATATTATGGCGCAAGCTCATTTCCGCTGACTGGCAGAGATGCCTCGTTGGACATGGTGGTTCGGTTAGCCATCCACCAATCCACAAAATCTTTGGCTGCGCCAGTAGTTTCAGCGCCAGAATAGCCATTGGGAATATGAGTAATGATGGCGATCTCAGCATCAGTAGAGAATGGCGTCAACAGCACGAACCAACCATTATTTTCAACATCCAGCTTAATCCCTCCGATCGTCAGCTGTGAGGTTCCCGTCTTTGCCCAAATCTCATCACCGTGTTTCCAGTTTCTGAACTTACGTGCGGCAGTACCGCCATCATCAACAACACCCATCATTCCTTGTTTGATATAGGGAAGATATAGATACGCATCATCTAATCGATTCAATATGCTCTGCTGATACTGATTAAGGATATCGCCTTCAGGAGAGGTAATGGAATCCACTATAGAAAGGTTGTTGACTATGCCTCCATTGGCAAGGCTTGCTACATAGCGAGAGACTGCTACAGGCGTAAGCAAGGTGATGGACTGGCCGATACCAAACTGTATCTCCTGACTGCCACCCCATTTAATATCATTAAGATAGACCCAAATATCGCCGATAGTAGCTTGCGCCCACACCATATCGCGCGTCATATTCAATTCAGCCATCAATATGGGGCGCATAGCATTTGCCCAGGCGTCAGACGGCGTATTCACTGCCATATCCATCAACTGTTTAATTGCAGTATCCAATCTGACATCATCATACTCAATGCCATAGCTGGATCCGATTTCACGCAGATGTTTCTTGATACTGGCGGCAACGAGGATCGGGACGCTCGTTTCCTGCTCATTGAGGCTGGCGGTCTGGTCATACAAGGAGGTTTGGCTCCCCAATACGCTGCGCGCCTCCCCTGGAAGCTGAATACCTGTCTTGCTGCTCAACCCCATTTCCGCTGCGTATTTGTACAGAAGATTGCTTCCTGTCGAGCCATACAGGCGACTTGAAATCTCATAGAAGAAATAATTACAAGATTTTCCGATACCGCTCACAATATTTAAATCAGCATGGGTAGACCTCAGGTTATTCGGCACCCAGCAGCGGGGCGCGTCTTCATCCTTGTTGGTATATTTCTTAAACGGTCCCAGATCCGAGATGGTTTCTGTTACCCCAAGCACCCCATTTGTCAGCGCGGCCATCGCAGGCACCATCTTGAAGATTGAGCCGGGCTCTGCCCTCGACTGAATAGCGTAATTACGCATTACATTGCGAGGGTCCAGAAGAATGTCCGCTGCTGCCTTGCCGCCTGCTACCATGGCATTAAGATCATAGGTGGGGTATTGAGCCATTGCAATCACCTTGCCAGTTTTAACTTCCAGCACGATCATCACACCGGTTTCAGCTAACTTAATTGGATATTGATCAAAATCTCTTTGTTCTAACTTGGTACGATTGGTTTCATTCCATTTGTGATCAACCAACTTCCCTTCCTGGATTTTACGGGTAGACAGAACGTTATTCATAATAGCTTGCTCAGCCGCGCGTTGAGCCGCTGCATTCAAGGTCAGCTTTACATTGTTTCCATTTTCAGGGACCTGTCTTGAGATTTCCCTGGTTAACCGGCCTGCACTGTCTTTCTCCATCACACGATACCCTTGGCGACTGGTGATGTTGGGCGTCAGCCAGTTCTCCATGCTTTTTTCAATTCCATCTTTTCCAATCACATCATTCATGGAATAGCCAAGCGGTTTTAAATCTGTTTCATAGCTGTCGCTTTCAGAAATCATCCCGACATATCCAATGACCTGTGATGCCAATGTCTTCTGAGGATAGATACGTTTCTCTCCTACTTCAATATCCATGCCTGACAATACCATGCTGCGACCAATGATCTCAGTAACGGTTGCTGAAGCTACGTCCTTTGCGATAACAATCGGAAGAGAAAGGAAAATGTTCATGTTCATTTCAGAATGAACCGCCATTACCTTCAAAATTGTTTCTTCATCCAGAGTTGAATCATCGTCATTTTTCCTGTTGGCCAAGCCATAACGCTTAAGTAAATTATCATAGCAATCTGCTGCCGTCTTATACTCTGTGGTTGATAAATAATGATTGCTGCGCCACTGGCTTTCCCGGATCTCGATGGCTCGCTGAGAAACATTACCGAAGTCAAACTCCCACTCGCCGCTCTCCTCACTTCGTCTGATTGGAAAAGTGACACTCAGCTGACCTCCGTTTTTTTCGATGATGTTGATGACTTCAAGAATAGAATCCGTAAAGCGCTTATAGTCCGCTGCCTTGTTTTCTTTGCTTGTTCGGTAAAATGTAACGTTATACATATCTTCGCTCATCGCAAGGACAAAGGAATTGGAATCCGTAATCATTCCGCGAGTTCCTGTCAAACGTATGTTTTTGATTCGGTTGACATCTGCTGAGCTTTGATATTGATCTGCCTTTTTAATCTGCAAGTCATGCAATCGCCAACCCAGCACAACAAACAAAAGCACCATGACAACGCTGAAAAACATAAAGCGGCGGCTGATTCTCTTTTCAAACTTCATCGTTGGTTTCCTTTCCGGGCAGATCTTCCTTCTCATCAGAACCAGATGGCTCTGGTTCTGCAGACTCATTGTTCGCCTTCATCTCTTTCTGATTCTTGCCATGCACATTCTGCGTTTCATTCTCAACAACAGGCGACGTATCAAATGCCGCAACAATGTTTGGCATATCGGGGGCAAGGCTTAGCTCTCGCAACATTTTTTCAGAAGTCATTATCTCATCCCCTAAGCCATCATCCCCTTGCTTACGACGGCCAAAATCAGGGTAATGCCCAAGAAACAGTCGGACAGGAAACATAGTCACACACCACAAAGCAGTATAGACAAGAGATTGCACGATTCTCAACAAGTGATTGAAGGTTACATCCACACCGTCCAAGGCAATATACATTAACATCACGAGGTCATATAACAAGGTCAGCATCAGTGCGTTCAAAAAGGTACGTAGGTGCGGGTTCATATCATCAGCTGTCTTTCGGCGAAAATCCAGATGATACCATTTCTTTTGTTCAACACCGCCAACAGAAACTATTCGGCTCTCCGCTTGACGTTGGGCAATTTTGATTCGAAGCAGCTCGCGCTTGATTTCACTCATATCAGAAAAAATCTGAGCGCATAAAAGCATCAGTGCCGGATAAATCACCAGATTAAATATCGGAAGGGTTCGAACCATCGATTCAAGCAAAATGCCAAATACTGCGCCGCAGGCAAAAGCATACTTTTTCCCAAAGCTTACGGTTAGGATAGCGCCGCATACCATATAAAGATTCGGAACAACCCCCCAGAGCTTCATATGCGGTATCACTGTTGTCTGAACAAGGTAGAAAAGCAATACTAAAAAACAAATCTTTACAAATTTAATAAGCGCATACCAATGCCCTACGGTCCGGGTGTGGGTCTGAGTTCGCGTTGTCATTCGTCTTCCTCGATGGTAACCTGGTCAATGGAGAAAGTCGCGGTAGGCAGCGGCGATTGGGTCGGTGAAATAGTCGGCACAAGTGGTTGAAGAGTCTCTACTGTAATAATTTTTTGATTATACTCATAGTTTGGCGGCGGAACAGTTGCATTGGGATCACGTGTGGGAGAAAGCGTAGGTGTTGGTGAAGGGGTGGGGGCCTCCGAAGAAGGCTCCGGAATCAGTCCGTCGGGGCCGGGTGTCAGCACAGGCTCAGGTTGTCCTATAAAAGTGGGAACCGGCTGCACAGAGGGCATCGGCACAAAAGTCGATTGTGCTTGTGTCCGGCTGTCCGGAATTTCTTCAGGGTAAGCAGGACGGTACCGATAGACAACCACATGCTCCAGGTGATCAAAATCTACAATAGGTTCAATGACAATGTACTGCTTGCTGTCATCCAGCTGTCGAGTGCTTTCGCGAACATACCCTACAGGAATACCCTTTGGAAACTCAACGCCAACGCCGGAGGTTACTACACGATCTCCCGGCCTGGGAAGAGAGGTGTAGTCAAAATAATACATACGGCAGGAATAAGTTCCATCGATTGCCAGATTTCCTTTGACATAGCCCTGGTCGCGGTTAGACTCAATCAGAGACGGTACATTGGCATCACTATCCACGATAGCGCGTACCTGTGATGTATTCTCCTTTACATCAAAAGTATAGCCAACCAGAGCGCCGGAGTAAACGACGGCATTTGTATCGCTGACACCTTGGTTGCTTCCCACATCAATGGTAAAGATATAGTTATAATTATCTCCGCTGCGTGCGATGATATTCGCCGCCATTCCATCCAGTGGGCGATTACGGTTTAGTTCATCATATAAATCAGCAAAGGCATCCGCCTGCTCCTGATAGTACTTTGCAAGCATTGCCTCATTTTGCAATTCTTCGATAATTTCTCTGGACTTTTCAAGCTCAAGTTCCAGATTGGAGCGTAATTTTAATGCGCGCAAATACTTAATTACACCGTCAGTCGCTTTGCTGAAGGTGCTTTGAATTGGTGTTACGACACGATTGATCCAGTCTCTTGGCGCCGACAAAAATGCAACATCATCAAAAAAGACGGAAGCTATCATCATGACAATAACAACCAGCAGAGAAACAACAATCCCGATACCTGCCAAGCGACCAAAGGCCTGAGAAGCTTCCCTGCCGGCTTTCCGGTTCTTTTTCTTTTTTGAACTCGGTTGATTAACAACCATCCGTTCTTTTTTTTGTTTTGGGTGCTCTAGCTTTTTTCTCATTCCGTCTCATCGCGCATAAAACTTGATCTGCCAATTCTGGGTAATAGACTCGAATTTTCCGCCAGGATTCCAACCCCTTCAGCCGCGCACATCATCGGATTTTTTGCCAGGGTAACAGGCAGATTCAATTCATTGGCCAGATACCGGTCCAATCCGTACAGCATTGCCCCGCCACCCATTAAATAGATTCCCTTTCTAAGGATATCCCCTGCCAGCTCGGGAGGCGCAGTATCCAACACAGCACGGATGGCGGATAAAATCTGTTTACAAGGGGCATGCAAAGCCTCATATATTTTTGTTGCAGTAATTTCCGCCGTCTGGGGTAAGCCTGTAATGATATCGCGTCCCCGAACCATCACCTTGCGTTCATCTTTTGGGGGTAACGCTGTGCCCCAGTCGATTTTGATGTCTTCCGCCATTCTATCACCAATGAGCATGTTATAGTCATGCTTCAAGTAATTCATAATCGCTTCATCCATTTTTATCCCGCCCGTCATAATGGATCTGGAACTGACAACACCACCGATAGAAATAATAGCTACTTCCGTGGTTCCGCCGCCGATATCCACCACCATGGACCCCTCCGGCTCAAAGACCGGAAGTCCTGACCCGAGTGCAGAAGCAAAAGGTTTTTCGATCAAATGGATGGCATTGCGCCTAACGCCCGCTGCCAATGCTGCCTCTCGGACAACGCGCTTTTCAACAGCGGAGATACGGCAGGGCACTGTGATAAAAGAACGTGGCCTGACAAGGTGTGATACTCCAATTGCTTTTCTAATAAAAAAACGCAAAATGGATTCAGTCATGTCATATTCTTTGATGGTGCCATCCTGCATCGGCCTGACAGCAATATCACCGCCGGAAGTACGCCCTACCAAAGTCTTGGCATCCTGGCCGATAGATTTGATGGAACGTTTAGTGCTTCCCGAAACAATCAGCAAGGTTGGTTCTTCAATGATAATGCCCTTTTTCCGGACATAAATAAGTGTATTGGATGTTCCTAAATCTATCCCTAAATCAGGCGCGATGATAGCCATACACAGTTTCCTATCAGAATAATTTTCTACCCGCTTGGCTGAGAAGATCCCTTACCATGTGAAGGGGCAAGCCAATAACATTGGAATAGCTTCCCTGTATACCGGAGATAAACATGCCGGCAATCCCCTGTATGGCATAAGCGCCCGCCTTACCGAATGGCTCTCCGCTATCCACATAGGCTTGTATCTCTTCCGTTCTGATCGGAATAAACTCGACCAAGGTTTTTTCCACCCCTGTGTGTTCTTGGCCGGTTTTGTCAATCACGCACACACCCGTATAGACCTCATGTTTATCATTCTGCAAAAGGCCCAGCATGCGCACAGCATCCGCCTCGTCTACGGGCTTTCCCAGGATCTCCCCTTTAGCAAAGACCAAGGTATCCGCAGCCAGGATAATACGTCCTGGATAATCAACCGCCACAGCCTGGGCCTTTTTCCGTGCCAGACACAATACCCTCTCATCAGGGCGGCCTGTCTCACTCTCGTCAACCATAGGAGAATGCACTTCATAATGAAGTCCGATCATGCTTAAAAGCTCATGCCGCCTTGGTGAAGCTGAGGCCAATATGATTGGCTCATCCAATGTTAATCCCTCCTAAGCAACAAAGTGCAAAATAAAGTATAACATATATCACAAAATTACGGTAGCCGTTTTCGTTTTTTATTCATTCTTTTGTCATAAAATCGCAATGATGGCTTGATAATCAGGTTTGTTTTATATTGAAAAAGCGCAGCGCATTCTGATAAGTTATTTTACTCATTTCCTCTTCATCAACTCCCCGTAACAGCGCCATACGCTGACAAACATATTTTACAAAAGCCGGATTATTACGTTTGCCCCTCATAGGAACAGGCGCAAGATAAGGGCTGTCAGTCTCAATTAATATCCTGTCATCAGGCACTGACTGTACCGCTAATAACAGCTTGCCTGCGTTTTTAAACGTAATTGGCCCTGCAAAGGATATATAAAAACCCATTTTTACATACTCATTTGCGACCTCAGCACTTCCTGAAAAACAATGAAAAACACCACCAGGTAACCTGTTACGACGGGAGCGAAGCAGGTTTGTCATATCTCCATGAGCATCCCGCACATGCAAAATTACAGGCAATCCCAGATCATAGGCCAGGTCAAGCTGCTCTGAAAAAATTCTTTTTTGCAAATCTCGAGGGGAAAAATCATAGAAGTAATCAAGTCCTATCTCCCCAAGAGCAACTACCTTCTCTTCCTTTAACAGCCACCGAAGGTGCATTAAATAATCCTCTGGTGCTTTAGCTGCTTCGTGAGGGTGCACACCTGCTGCTGCGTATATATGATCATATTGATGCGCTAAATCAATAGCACGCCGGGAAGACGATAAATCACTTCCTGCTGTAACACAATAATCTAAGCCTTGTTCAGGCAATCCTTCAATCAATTGGCTGCGATCTTCATCAAAACGTTCATCGTCCAGATGACAGTGCGTATCAAATAGCCGCATCAGCTGATCTCGGATCCGGAAGTCATCTCTCGCTCACAACCAAGCAGGCTCAACTTCAGCCCATCCTCTGACGCCGCGCTTAAAATCATTCCCTGCGACACTATACCGCGGATCTTTTTGGGTGCAAGGTTGACAAGAAGCACGACCTGTTTGCCGATCAGCTCATCGGGCTGATAATGCTGGGCAATACCCGATACCACCGTTCTTTGCTCAGTTCCAAGATCAAGTGTGAACTTCAGGAGTTTATCGCTTTTTTCAACCGTTTCACAGTGAAGCACCTTGGCTATTCTTAAATCAAGTTTGGAAAAGTCATCAATGCTAATTGTCGCCTTGGCCACCTTTTCCTCATCTGTTTCTGGCCTTAACGGGATCGGCGCCTGTATCGACTCCTGTTCTGACGCCAGCGCTTCCAACTCTTTAGGGATATCTACACGTGGAAAGAGAGCCTCGCCTTTCCTGACCTGTGTCCCGACCGGCAAAAGACCAAAGGTTTCCAGAGACGACCAAGTCATAAGCGCTTTGTTGGTGAGGCCCAGCTGAGAAAAAATCTTGTCAGGCGTTGAAGGCATCACAGGGGCAATCAATACAGCTGTAAAACGGATGCACTCTGCCAGTACATACAACACCGTGGATAAACGTGTCCTTCCGCTCTCCTCCCGCCCAAGCACCCAAGGCTGAGTCGCATCGATGTAGCGATTGCAATCACCGATCAGCTTCCAAATTTCTTGAAGAGCCAAAGAAAACTGCAGGCTGTTCATCTCACGTTCGACCGCCTGCGGCAATCCTTTCGCGCGTTCAATCAAGGCAATATCCACATCTTCATAGTCACCGGGAGCAGGAACCGATCCTTGAAAATACTTTTCAATCATTGCAATTGTACGACTGATTAAGTTTCCCATATCATTAGCAAGGTCGGCGTTCGTCCGCGTCAGAAACGCTTCATTGGTATAGTTTCCGTCAGTTCCAAAGGGCATCTCGCGCATCAGGTAATAACGCAACGCATCGGAACCATATCGCGCAACAATGGGCTGAGAATAGACTACGTTTCCTTTGGACTTGCTCATTTTATCGGCGCCAAAAAGAAGCCATCCGTGGCCGAATACCTGATGAGGCAGCGGCAACCCCAGCGCATGCAGCATAATAGGCCAATAAATGGTATGGAATCGCATTATTTCTTTACCTACAAGGTGTACCTGTGCCGGCCAAAATGTTCTGAACAACTCATCATGATCTGTTCCCCAATTGAGTGCAGTTATGTAATTGGAAAGCGCGTCGATCCACACGTAGATCACATGCTTTGGGTCAAAATCTACCGGCACACCCCAAGAAAAGGATGTACGGCTGACCGAGAGATCCTGCAGACCCGGCAATAGAAAGTTTTGCAGCATCTCCTTGGCGCGGCTTGGTGGTTGAATAAAATCAGGATGGCTTTCAATATATGTGACTAACCAATCCTGATATTTGCTCATCTTGAAAAAATAGCTTTCTTCCTCCACAAGTTCAGTTGGTCTGCCGCAGTCAGGGCACAAATTTCCTTCCAATATTTGTGAGGATGTCCAGAAAGCCTCACACTGTGCACAGTACTGCCCTTCATACGATCCTTTGTAGATATCGCCCTGATCATATAGCTGGCGAAAGATCTTCTGGACAGATTTGATATGGCGCTCATCCGTTGTGCGTATAAAGTCGTCATACTCGATGTTCATCAACTTCCAAAGTGCTTTTGTCTCGTTGACGATTCCGTCAATGTATTCCTTGGGTGCAAGCCCCTCTTTCTGTGCGCTGCGCTCAATTTTCTGCCCATGTTCATCCGTCCCGGTCAAGAAAAAGGTATTATATCCTGTTAGTTTTTTAAAACGTGTAATTGTGTCAGCAGCTACCGTTGTATATGTATGGCCGATGTGCATATTTCCGCTGGGGTAATAAATTGGTGTGGTAACATAAAAATTCTTTTTCTCCGTCATTTGGGCATACCCTCCATTTCAAACAAAGACATTATACGGTCAGCATTCATCAAGGTCAAGCAACTTCCAATGCAAAACCCGCCTTATTTGAGCGGGTTTTGCGAGTGTCTGTCGATTATTATACTGGTTATACGCCGGTTACATGTTGAAGCTCCTTCTTCATCTGGCCGTCTGTTTTGGCAACTTCAAACACGGGAGTTTGACAGTTGAGAGATAGAAAAGGAAAAAAAAGAGTAGGCGGGGCC
>CAZYKQ010000061.1:0-11551 GCA_964648235.1 uncultured Christensenella sp.
CGGTTGCGGCTGCGGCATGGAAAGCTGCGTCAAGCGCGTGCCCATCTTCAGCATGCTGGCGCCCGCGAAGCTGGCGGAAATATCCGCCCTGGTACGCCATAAGGAATATGAGCCCAGAGAAAGGCTGTTTTCATCGGGCGAGCCCATTGCGGGCATCTACATCATACGCTACGGCGCGGTAAAGCTGCTGCGCGGGGATGAAGACGGCAACGAAAGCATCGTCAGCATCCTGCGGGTCGGCGATTTTTACGGCGGCGACAGCATGTTTCACAACAGCCACAGCCGCGAAACCGCCGTGGCGATGGAAGCTACGGGCATCTGCTTTATTCCCGAAGGCGGCCTGCGGGCATTGCTGGGCCGTGATCCCGATATCGCGCTGAAGATCATCCAGTACTATTCTTCCCAGCATGTGCGCAACATGAACATGCTGGAGATATTAGCATCCGGCGACAGCATGCGCCGCGTCTGCCGCTTTTTGCTGTGGCAAAACCAGCAGGATCTAAGCCGCGTAACGCTCTCCCAGGAGGAGATCGCCCGCATGCTGGGCCTGGCCCCCGAGACGCTGAACCGCAAGCTGGCAGTGCTTAAAAAAGAGGGTATCATCCGAATGGAAGGGCATCGGGGGATCATGATATTGCAGCCCCAGGCCTTAAACAGGTATTGATGCGCCATTGAATCCCCGGTGCATCATCACCCCCCGATATCCTGCGGCGCAAACCCGACCCTGCGCTTTGAAGGCGCCAAGGGGTCTTATCAGAACAGGTGTCCTTTTTCCCCTTTCAGGTTTTGATCATCGCCGGTCATGAACCGGTATTTATAGGAGGTTCTTATGGAAACCAGGCCTTATGTATCATGGGACTTGATGAACGACTTTCTGACCGACGCCTTCACCGGCTATGGCGTGCCCAGGGAGGAGGCGGCCATCTGCGCGGATGTGCTGCTGGAGAGCGATCGCCGGGGCGTGGAAAGCCACGGCTGCAACCGCTTCAAGCCGATTTATATCGACCGCATCGAGGCAGGCATTCAGAACCCAATCACCCGGATTGATATTTTAAAAGAAACACCCACTACCGCGGTGCTGGACGCCAATGACGGCATGGGCATGGTGGTCAGCCATAAAGCCATGCGGATGGCCATTGAAAAGGCAAAGACTTACGGCCTGGCGATGGTGGCGGTGCGCAATTCCACCCACTACGGCATTGCGGGCTACTGGTCGACCATGGCCACCAAGGCAGGCATGATCGGCATGACGGGCACCAATGCCCGGCCATCCATTGCCCCTACCTTCGGCGTGCAGAACATGCTGGGCACCAATCCGCTGACCGTCGGCTTCCCCACGGATGAGGATTTTCCCTTTGAGCTGGACTGCGCCACCTCCATCACCCAGCGCGGGCGCATTGAATACTATGCCAGAAGCGGCATGGATACCCCCGCCGGCATGGTGGTGGGCGCGGATGGCAAGGCCATGACCGACAGCCCGGCAATCCTCAAGGCGCTCAACGCGGGTGAGGCGGCCCTGGCCCCCCTGGGCGGCATAGGCGAGGAAATGGCGGGCTACAAGGGCTACGGCTATGCCACCATCGTGGAAGTGCTGTCCGCCGCCCTGCAGGCCGGCAGTTTCCTGCACGGTCTCAATGGCATCGATGAGGCGGGCAACAAGCGCCCCTTCCACCTGGGCCACTGGTTCCTGGTGATCGATCCGGAAGCTTTCATGGGTCTGTCAAGTTTCAAAAAGACCTGCGGCGATATTCTGCGCGAGCTGCGCGCCTCCACAAAGGCCCCCGGCCAGGAACGCATCTATACCGCGGGCGAAAAGGAATACCTCGTCTGGCTGGAGCGCAAGGACAAGGGCGTGCCGGTATCTCCGGCCGTTCAAAAGGAAATCATCGCGATCCGGGATAAGCTGGGGATGGGGTATAAGTTCCCCTTCGAAGCCTGAAAAAAAGCAATTGAATCGACGAATACCAACGGGGAGCGGCACAGGCAGCTCCCTGTTTTTTGTCGGCACTGACAGGCTCTGTCTGATATCAAAATCCATGTCGCTAAGCAAGATCCTTCAGACCTTAAAAAATATGACTGGATTTCAACGGAAAAGGGCTCCCGCCATGCGCTGAGGGAAGCCCTTTATGGTCTGTTTGACTGCATTACAGCTTCGTCCCGATGATCTTCCCTACCGCATTCAGGTGATCCCTGACCGCCTTTTTTGCGGCCTTTTTGTCGCGGTTTTTCAGGGCGCTGACGATGCGCAGATGTTCTTCATTGATCTGCTCGGCGCGGTCACGCGTGCGGGCGCTGATATCGCGCACCTCCTTGATCAGGTCATAATAGGTATCGATGAAGGTGGCAAACAGCGTATTGCCCGACAGGAGAGCCAGGCGGTAGTGAAAATAGTAATCCTTGCTTTCCTGGGTGCCCTTGCTCTCCAGGTGATCCTCAAGCTCCCGGATCTCCTCATCGGTAGCCAGCTCGATGACCTTCTCCACCACCTTGCGCTCCATGGTCTCGCGGAACTCCAGCAGGTCCATCAGGGTGGCCTTCTTCAGCTGGCGACTGAGGCTGCCGGCCAGGTCGTCTTCATGAATGCGGATGACGGTGGTGCCTTCCCTGGGGACGCGGCGCAGGAAACCAAGGGTTTCCATGACGCTCAGCGCTTCACGCAGAATGCCGCGGCTGACGCCCAGCTGAGCCGCCAGCTCACTTTCGGGCGGCAGTTTATCCCCAACGGCGATCTTCCCCGAGCGGATGATCAGCAGCAACTGGTTGATGACCTTTTCAGACAGGCTTTCATCCCGTATGCGCGTTATTTCAATGGACATCTGTTTTTCCCTTCATGGTGGCTTCATTGGTATGTGTCAAGGGTTTTCCATGCAGCAGTCCGCCAGACGATCGGCGATATCCAGCAGGTCAAGGCCTTTTGTAAAGCTCAGACAGGTGCCGGTGGGGAAACGCGTTTTATCCACCCAGCGCTCCGGTATCTGCGAAATACCGAACTTGGCGCCCAACACCGCGCCGCAGATGGCCCCAATGGTGTCTGCGTCCCGGCCGAAGTTCCCCGCCCAGACGATGCCTTTGCGAAAGCTTTCTTTGCCCATCAGCTTGAGCACGCCGAAGGCCTGGGCAACTGCCTCGGGCACCGCCGCTTTGTAGCTGGTCCACAGCTCATCGTGCAGGGGCATCCAGGCATCAAAGATCTCGCCGTTTGCACGGTCAACAATCTCAAAGGCCTTGTTCATGGCGAATTCAAACCAGCTGCCCTGGGGCACAGCCTTCATCGCGGATTGAATAATCTCATCCATGTCGGCATCCGCCATCGCGGCGGCTACAGCCGCGGCGACGGCCTGAGCGCCCCAGATGCCATCCTCACAGTGGCTGATCTCGGCATCGGTTTGCGCCGTCTGCATGGCGCGCTCTGGGTCGCCGGCCCAAAGGATACCGATGGGGCCCGCGCGCATGGCTGCGCCGTCGGAGTGCCTGTAGGCATTGTACTTGCCGGTCTGCGGCGGGCGCAAGCCCCTGCGTAAATTAATGGAAGCTTCAAACTCACTGGCACCGCCGCGCTTCAACTCATCCTGCGTGGCCACATGATCAAGCCAGCGCTTAACGACATGGTCGCTTGTCAGCTTGCCTTTTGCGTCCAGCAGGGTTACGGCGGTCAGGATGGCAAACTCGGTATCATCCGTTGACCAGCTGGCTCCCTTGTTGAAGTCGGAGGTGAAGCCGTAATTGAGCTGGTTGTTCTGGTTGCGGGCGGCGTCGCCGAAAGAATCGCCGATGGCCAGGCCGATCATGGCCCCCCGGGCTTTATCCCGAAGCTTTTCTGGGTTTGAAAGCAGCTGTTGTCTGGTGATCATATTGTTTTCCCTTTCTCATTGATCGATATATCGCCGAATCCGCAGCGGCCTGCCCGATGCATGGCATAGCCGAACATGCCGTAGCTGTACTCAGCATCCTGAGCCTCCAGCAATTCTTGCCCATCGATGCTGAGCGAAAGCCGGCCGTTTATATGGGACAGGCTGATGCTGTACTTTTCGCCGTGCCGCCAGTCAAAAGGGCAGGCAGCCAATTGTTTGAGAATGCCGTGATCGTTTTTAATCAGAACGGCCTGTTTTGATGGGCCCAGCCCGCCGTAATAGCCGCGCTGCGCCCCCTGCACATGGACGCTGACCAGATGGCTGTCCCCGTGGCAGGGACGCGCATGGCCTTGCACGGCGCAATCCCTGCTGTAGTAAGAGCCGGTCATCGCCTCGGCGTGGCCGTCGCACAGGCAGTGCATCTCGCCGTTTTCCACGTCCCAGGCCCCGTGATTGTGGGAAAAGCCCAGAATGCTTGAAAACTCCCCGGGAAGCTGATCGACTTTCAGGGTATAGGCGGCGGGCCCGTATACATGAAAACGGCTGATCAGCAGGCGGCCGCTGTCAAAAAATTTGGGCGGCGAAGCGGATTCGATATGCAGGCCGATCTCTTCGGCCATTTCGCCGTCCAGGTCCGGCACGGTAAAGCTGAGGCGGTGATGTTCAACCTTTTCACGCCACATCAAAGGCATCAGGCGCAGCTCTCTGCCCGAGGGGGCGCACAACACATAGGGAGTCAGCTGGATGGCCTCTCCGTGTGCCTTGTCATAGCGCAGATCAATATCGACGGTCTGTCCCGGGTAAACAGTGGGCGAGAAGACAGGCATGTAGCGCTCATCGTCAAAGTCCCGTCTGCGCCAGAGGGATTTGTAGTATATCTTTCCTCCCTGTCCGCGCGTCAGCCGGCTGATCACCGCCTCCGCAGCGTTTTCATGGGGCGCCCGGCGGAAAAGCAAGTTGTTGCTGCCCTTGTACTTCAGGCTGTGGGTGGATCCGGGCAGCGTGAAGTCAAATAACAGTTCACCGTCGGGGGCGGGAGCACAGGTTTCCGGCACAGGCAGTCCCTTGAGTTTATAGGCCCAGGAAGCAAGGTATTTGACGTAGGAGGGGATATCCACCGCGTTCAGATAGCCCGAGATGCCCGACAGCACCAGCTCATCCTCATAGGGATCCCTGTAATGGCCGGGAATGCCGTCAAGCCCCTTCGCCACGCCCAGTATGGTACCGACATTGCTGGCGTTGCAATCAGTATCCCATGAGCACATGGTGGCAATCTCGATGGTTCGGGCAAAATTGCCCGCGCCATACCTTAAAGCCAGGGCACAGACACCCGCGTTGGGGATGATGTGACAGACGCCTGGATAACGGTCATAGCCCCATTGTTTTTCAAGCATGTCGCGGCAGGCGCGCCAATCCTCCGGGTGCTCCCGGTAAAAGCGTTCGACCGCCTCAAAAACCGCCTTATATCGTGAATCGGCAGGGATCTGGGAAAGACCCGTGCGGATGATATCGTCGATGTCATCGCTGTCAAAGGCGCGGGCGATAGCGGCGGCCATAAAGGCGGCGCCGTGCAGCCCTTCGCCGTCGTGGGAGACACTGGCTGCAGCCACCGCGTACCTTGCGGCGCGCCGGGGATCACCGGGACAGATCAGTCCCCAGGTGTCAATGAATATTTGCCCGCCGATCTGCTCGGACAGTGTTTTTCCGTTGACCAGGGCGGAGCCTGACAGCGGCGCGGGAACGCCGCGCCTGAGGTTCATGTAAGCCGTGTGTTCGGTGCTGATGCCAAAGCCGCCCCACCAGTAGAGGCCGATGCCTTCCCTGGCGTAGTTCAGCCAGGCCTGGGCCACGCTTTGCGGCGTGGGTTCCCGGTTGGTATCATCCAGAGCGCGCAAAAAATAAACCGGACCGTTTACATCGTCATCGGCCGCAAAATGAGAAAACTTCTTCACATAGCCTGTGATGTCGCCGTATGTATCCCGGATGCGCTCATAGCTCCAAAAAGCGGGTTCCACCGGCGCGCCCAGACGGATGCCGATGTTCATGCCCAGGAAACCCGCATACACTTTGTCCAAGAAGGATGAATCCATGCTGATCCCTTCCGGGGGCCCGGGCTTTGCCCGGGCCCCTTTGATGTTGTTTCGTTTATTCGATCACGGTCGCAAAGTATTCGCTGAGCTTTTCACCGCCAACGTCGTTGAACTTCTGCACATACTCATTCCAGTCGTCAAAGCTGCGTACGCCGCGCACAAAGTCGCTGGCATACTCGGTATAGACGCTGCGGACAGCGCTGTACAGCGGCAGCAGTTCTTCGGTCAGGGCAACGTTGAGGTCCTGGGCATAGTACTGCTCGGCCAGGGCCAGGGTTTCCACAGCGGGCGCGCTCATGACGGGGCTTGATAGGTTCAGATCCTCAGGCAGACCGCTGGTGGTGGGGAAGAACCGGGCCCAGTAGCTGTCCTTCTGGGGCAGGAAGACGATGGTGTTATCCTTTACTTCGTAGTGGGTGCCCTCTACGCCCAGCACATCGATCATGCGGCCTTCGGGGCTGGCCATGAAGTCCAGGATGGCGAAGGCGGCATCCTTCACTTCATCGGAGGAGAAGGCGTTGATGCCGATTCCGCGCTCTTCCTTGGTGACGTCGATGGAGCGGAAGGCCTGGCCGACGCCCTTGGCCGGGGGCAGGCCCATCAGCTCGCCTTCTTCGCCGTACAGGGAGAGAACCTTGGTGTTGTAGACCTGCACCACGTCGCCGGCACGGCCGGTGATGATAGCGGTCTCACCCTCATAAAAGGATTGCTCCATCGTGTCCCAGGTCTTGGTGATGTAGTCGGGATCCAGCAGGCCCTCGGCGTAAAGCTGGGCGTAGAACTCAAGCTTTGCCTTCTCGGCGTCGGTCACCATGGAATAGACAAATTTGTCGCCCTCGCGCATGATGGTCGCGGTCACGCCGAAAGCGTGGTTGAAGTAGCTGTCCAGGCGGCCGGTGCTTCCGTCCTCACTGACAGCGTATTTGGCCAGCCCAGAGGATTTCAGATCGCGGAAAAAGGCCAGGTAATTGTCAACCGTGGGGTCAGCCAGCAGGGCTTCGCCAGTGGTCGTCTTGGCAAATACGTCCTTGCGGATGGCTGGAGCGGACACGGAAGCGGGAGCGGCCCATACGATGTAGGGGTGATTTTCCATACGCTTTTTGGAGTGCTCACCCAGCAGATTGTACAGGTACTCGGATTTCTGGAGATAGTCGGTCAGGTTGACCAAAAGGCCTTCATTGACAACAGGCTGGTCGGTGTTGCCCTGGAAATAGATCAGGTCAGGGTTGATCTCGCCGGTTCTGAAAGCAAGCGGAACAACATCAATATATTTTCCCGCGGGCGCCTCCATGACAACGATATCAACATATTTTCCCTGCTTGGCCATGGCCTCTTCAACGGCAGCCATGACGGCAACGGTATCCACTTCATCGGGCATGACGTCCTTCATCAGGAAGTTGACCTGAACGGGCGCTTGGGGGCTGCCGATGCCTTCCGCAGCCGCGAAAGCGGTCAGCATCAGGACGGCGAGGGTCAGTACCAACAGTTTTTTCATAATGGGACCTCCTTAATATTTATCCTTTTACTCCTCCGGCCATGATGTCTGAGGTATAGTACTTCAGCACCAGCGGATAGAGAATAAGAATCGGGATGATGGCCACCACAATGGTGGCGCTCTTCAGGGCCGAGTAGTCCACGCGGGCAAACTCATTGTATTCGGCCAGGTTCTGGGAGCCGATCAGGTTGACTGTATCCGACAGCACCACGAACTGCCGCAGCACCACCTGCAGGGTGGTCTTGCTCTGCTGGGTCAGGTAGATGCTGGCCTTGAAATACTCGTTCCAGCGGGCAACCGCGTAAAACATGGTGATGGTCGCGATGCCGGCTTTGGCCAGCGGGAAAACGATGGACAAAAGCGTGCGCAGATGACCGGCGCCGTCGATGCGAGCCGCCTCGTACATCTCTTGAGGAATGGCTTCAAAATAGCGCATCATGATGATCAGGTAGTAGACATTGACTGCCGTCACCAAAATGATCGACCAGTGGCTTCCGATGAGGCCGAGCTTGCGGATCACCAGGTACTCGGGCACCAAGCCAGGGTCAAAAAGCATCATGATGATCAGAAAGGTCATCACAGCCTTACGGCCGACCAGGTTTTTATGGATCAGGGTGTAGGAGGCGGCAGTGGTCAGCAGTACGTTGATCAGTGTGCCCACCAGCGTAATGTACAGGGAATTGATGATGGACGGAACGATCACCTTATGGCCGAATATGATGCGGTAATTGAGGGTGCTGAAGCCCTGCGGGATGACCTGCAAGCCCTTCATCAAGGGGGACTTTGCCGGATCCGAGACTGAGCGGGCGAGTATATTGAGCAGGGGAACCAGGATGGTCAGGACGAACAGCATCATGATCAGGCTCAGCAGGATCTGTCCGGGGCTAAATTTTTTTCTGGTTTTGATGTTCATTCTCCGCTCCTCCTCACCATACGCCTTCGCCGGTCAGGCGTTTGCTGGCAAAGTGAGTGCCCAGCACCAGCCCCACGCCGACAATGCCCTTGATGACGCCCACGGCGGTGGCCAGAGAATACTGGCCCTGGCCAATGCCGATGGAATAGATATAGGTGTCAAGGATTTCGATAACCGAATTGACAGCCCCATTGGTGAAGTTAAGCACCTGGTCAAAGCCGGCGTTGAGAAAGAAGCCGAGGTTAAGGATGAACATGGTGATCATGGGCGTGATCAGCGCCGGGAAGACGATGTGGCGGATGATCTGCCAGGAGGAGGCGCCGTCTATTTCCGCCGCCTCATGCAGGGAGGGCGAGATGGCGATGATGGTCGTGAAGTAGATGATGGAATCCCAGCCCAGGGAGCGCCAGGCCTCCGACAGCAGAAGCACCCAGCGGATGGAGCCCTTGTCTGTCATGAAGTCAATGGAGGAAGCGCCGAACAGGCCGCGGATCTGATTGACCGCGCCGTCTCTGGACAGGAAGTTGATCCATATGCCTGCGATGACAACCCAGGACAGGAAATGCGGCAGGTAGCTGACCACTTGCGTCAGCTTGCGCAGGCGGCTATGGCGCATCTGCGTCAGAAGAATGGCAAAGGCGGCAAAAAAGGGAAACAGCAGGATATACTTCATGAAGCTGATAATCAGGGTGTTGCGCAGGATGTCGCTGAGCAGCGGCGTCGCGAAGATCATGTTGAAATACTTCATCCCCGCGAAAGTCCAGGCCCCGCGGCCGCTGAAGTTGTAGACAGCCAGGCGCATGTTCCAGATTGGCAGAACGCGGAAAATGATAAAGTAGATCAGCGTTGGGGCTAACAGCAGATAGAGGATCCAGTCCGCGCGTATCTGCAGCAGAGCGTTTTTAAACCGCCCAGTTTTTCCGGTTTTTTTCATTACGGTCATAGATTGCCCTCCTTGGTTCAGGGGATTTCGACGGCCATCAGCGGCGCGTGCTGCTGGGATCCGTAAACATCCCGGTCGCCGACGGTGCCGGAGGCAGTCGCCCGCAGATAGGTGACTTTGAGGCCAAGCCCCGCGTCAAACCAGACAAACTCGGTGATTTCATTATCACGCAGGCGATAGAGCTTCGCGACAGATGCCCTGGTGAGAGCATGGCTGGATTTCACCCGCGTATAGACCGCAGGGTCGCTGAACAGAATGTCAAGGGTGATTTCAAAGGGGCCGCTGTTCTTGCTGCGCAGCACCTTGGCCAGATCGACAAGCTTGCTCATGTGTTTCCCCCCTTGTATTCTATCGGAAAAGGCGCGCAGGGATCGTCGATCTTCATCAGGTGATAGACTGAGAATGCGTAGACAGGGCCGAAGGGAACGTCACTTGGCGCAAAGGGGAAGGCCAGGTTGCCGGCTGTCGATTTGCGTCCGGGGTAACCGTAGTGCATCAGGGTTGAGCGCAGCGACGCGCAGATGGTGTTGGCCAGTTCCTGGGTGGGGGCGATGACTTCAAACATCAGCCCGATCTCATGGGGCAAGCTTTCTTCCGGCTCCAGTTCCCCCATCACGCCATCGCGGCCGTAACGGTAGAAGTTCATTTGATAATCGTCCGCAGGAATATCGCTGTAATACTCCCGCACGGACTGCTTGACGGCCTCCTCTACCTCGGGCAGTGCCCTGATCAGCAGCGGGTCGCGGATGCCGGCGATCACGAAGGTGCGGTAGGCGACCTTGCGCGCGCCCTCCAGCTTGATGGTGTAAGGCTGTGTGTTCAGCCGGCTGCCGGATACGCGCACGCGACCCGCGCCAATCTCATCAAAGGAGCAGCCGGACAAATCCAGCTGGATGCCCGGGCCGTAGAGCAGATAGGGATGATCCTTTTCATAAAAGGTATGGGCCGCGACGCTGACCGCATTGCAAGCCCTGTCAGGATTGCTGGGATAAACATCAAAGGAGTTGTCCTCCAGAACACCCAGCATGCAATCCTTGGCCGTGCCCGGCTCGGCGCACAGCGCGCCGCATTCCAGTATTTTTCCCAGGTGGTAGCACAGCGCGGGATCATGCCCCCGCAGAATACCCGCGGCCGCAAAGGGAGCGGGGTCATAGGCTCTGCCGCAGATGATCACCTGGGCCCCGTCCTTGAGGGCTGTCAGGATGGGTTCGTGCCCCATCTGGGCGACGACGCCGTTGGTCTCGCGCAGGGCCTCCTCCGTCAGTTCCGGAACATTAGGCGACATGGGCTTGAGTTTCCCCTCGCGCTGCTTTTGCGCAATGAGGTCCGGGTCGATATCCGCCCAAATGACAGCCTGCTTTGGCCGCCAGTTCAGCTCGGACAGTATCTCCTGCACAATGTCAAGCGTCCACTGCGTGTGAACCCTCGCCCCGGAGCCGCCGGCAGAGCCGACGATCAGGGGAATGCCCTGGTCGCGCGCGGCCCTCAGCATGATGCTGAGATCCTTCCTGGCAGCCATGCGGCTGACAATGCCTACGCCTGCGCCCAGCTTATGAGGGCCCGCGTCGGTGGACCCCGCATCTACAATAATAAAATCAGGTTTCTCCCTCATAGCCGCCTCAAAGGAGGCAATCGGAAAGCCATAGCCCAGTATGCCGCAGGGAGAGCAGATCACAGTGCGCATCACAGATTTCCTTTCATGGAAAAATCGGAACAATAGTATCTGTATATTGACATGATAAAGCAGCTCTTCCTCTCTGTCAATGGCTTAATGATTAAACAATTAAATTTTTTATTTGACTCGCTAAGAACCTCAACATACAATCCATGAATAGACCAGTGATAGCGGAGGAGGAAACGATGGAAGGCCGGTTAAGCACAGAAAGTCTTCCCTTTTTGGGGTTGAAAGACGAAAAGGGCAACGATCGAACAGGCCTGCGCTTCAGGCTTTATTTACCGGCAGGTTATAAGGGCGGAGCGGAAGGCCGCTATCCCGTTCTCTACCTGCTGCACGGCGCAAACGGAAACTTCAGGGAGGAGGAATGGGACGCTTTCTTCCCCTTACTGGAGGAAATGATAAACAAGGGCGCCATCCCTGCCCTGATCGCGGTTGCGCCTGTCTGCGGCAATAGCTACTGGGTGGATTCCGCCGCCTTAGGTCCGTATGAAAGCGCGGTGATCAGGGCGCTTATCCCCTTCATTGACAACAAGTACAACACGGCGCCCGGGCGGGAGAACCGATTCATTGCCGGCTTTTCC
>CAZYKQ010000062.1:0-11384 GCA_964648235.1 uncultured Christensenella sp.
GTACAAAATAATGAGAAAGTCAGCTTCTTATCAGCCTGTTTGCTCTGAACAGGAAGGTTGACAGTGGTATACCACAGGCTTTGGCTGCTGCGGTGCCTGTTATCTTGCCCGATGCCCATAGCTGGTATTGCTCATGAAAGCATGGAGGAAGAGAGGAAAGCGGCCTTCCGAAGCGAACACCTCTGGCCTTGGCAGCCGCGATGCCCTCTGCCTGCCGTTTTTTGATGTTCTCCCGCTCACTTTGCGCTACAAAAGACAGTATCTGAAGAACCAAGTCAGCAATAAACACACCCATCAAATCCTTTCCGCCCCGGGTATCCAGCAGCGGCATATCAATTACGGAGATATTGATTCCGATCTCCTTGACCAGAAAGCGCCACTGGCTTTGGATCTCCTCATAATTTCGGCCCAGGCGGTCAATGCTTTGAATAAAAAGCAGGTCTCCTGCTTGTATTTTCCGAATCATTTTTTTATATTGAGGGCGGTTGAAGTTTTTGCCGGATTGCTTGTCAACATATAGATTTTTCTCGGGTATACCCTGATCCCGCATGGCGATTAACTGCCTGTCCTCATTTTGATCAATAGCGGATACCCGAACATAACCGTAGATGTTCATTACTTTGCCTCCTGCGTTTGTGAGATGAAGACAATAAAAAACCCTTGCAACGTATCCTGCAAGAGCTTGTCTGTGTTTGCTGCGAGAAGTCTATTCATCCCGATGAACAGACCTTTCCCGATCAAAACCATCCGGATAGCGCCTCATCAGCTTATTAATGTTGTTCTGCGCGATATCATCAAGGTCGAGGCCCAGGCCTGTGGCGGCAAGGGCGCAGTACCAGAGGATATCACCGATTTCTTCGGCCAGGTGTTCTTCATCAACTGTATGCCCCTGAAAGCTGGCTTTTTTGATCAGATCGGCCACTTCGCCGGATTCGCCGGCAAGGCCGAGGGCAGCGTTTTGAAGGGTTCGGAGTTCGCCCGGCTCCTTTACATGAGCAGAGCGCATAGCCTTTTGCTGATAGTCAGAAAAATTCATAGGGTTCCCTTCTGCATGAGTTATTTTTATTGCTCCTTGCCTTTCCCGTCAGAGTCCTGGTAGCGGTACCCTTTCGGGTATACAGCCTCATGGAAGGCGTCCTCGGGACGCACATTGCTTGGCAGACTGTCCAGCATTCCCTCTTCGTCATCACCGCCGCCGATCCGGTCCCGTAAGTTATCGAACAGTCGCCTGGTCAAAGGGCGGGGTTTTCTATCGCTACGCCGACGACGGCCGGGCGTAAGCTCTTTGTTTTGAGGCACTTCCGCCTGTAGATAGGATTCATCTTCCGGTATGTAAGTGTCGCTTTCATCAAAGGAAGGAGCCGTATTGAAGACGTTTTGGCCGTCTCCGTATACGGAAGCATAATAAGGCTGCTCAGGAGGCTGAACATAATCGATCAGTGGTTGATTCTGATAACCTGACAGAGGCATTGGCTCCTGTTGCTCGGTGTATTCTTGCCAAGCGGGCTGCGAGGTCTGCCAATGGGATCCGCCCGGTTGCTGATTGTAAGTAAACGGATCGACGTGATCGGGCTGTACAACATAATTCTGTTCCTCAGGCTGCGCGTAGTTCAATGCAGGATCATAGAAAAAGTTTTGATCATAGACAGGCTGCTGCTGATCGTAAGTCAAGGGTTCATACTGCACGGGATAATGATCCGCCGGAGTGGAAACCCACTCCGCCAGGGTGTCACGCGTGTGATCGTCCATATCAGTGTTTGCCAAATCTTCTGCGTTACGGTGCATGCGCCTGCGACGCAGCCGACGGGTCAGCCAGGAGCGCCAAACCAGATAAGGACGCCACCGTACCAGCCATACCGCATAGTCCAGTACGGTGCCTATCATGATGGCTGCCAGCAGAAAAATCAGCCAGTATTTTGAAAAAAAGGATGAGATGCCGCCGCCGGCATTGACCAAAGCATTCCACGCGCCATTGGCGACGCTGCCCATCCATCCGAACAGAGCGCTGAACAGCCAATCAGCAAAAGTATTCATCGCGTGCTTCCAACCGGTTCGCCAGGTAATATATCGATCCTGACATATACAACTTCTTCACTCATATATTCAGCGTTAAGCGGACGTTCGACCTTGATCTGCCGGATAAGTTCACCGCTGGCACCCTCTATGTCGATTTTTGAGGATACTTCCAAGTGCGTCAATGTCTTCAAAAAATCACTTGTGCCGGCGACAGACAAATAAGAGGGGGAGGCGGTGATGCCCGCAACATAATAACCTTTCTCGGGGGATCCGGTTGTGATATCGCTTAAGTCTATATCCACGGTTTTCATTGGATAAAGACGTTGTTCAACTATGACACTGTCAATTGTGATAGATTCACTGGTGACGGTGATTAATGGTGAACTGACCACTTTACCATTAGTGTTATAGATTTCAAAGGGTACAGAGCTAACCTGGCTGCCGGGCTGGGCTTGCAGGCGGCTGAGATCAAACACAGCGATGCATTTTTCAATCCCCTCGGTGATGCTTCGCGGGCCTGTTATAACAACCCAATTGGGATCATACTTGGTGGTGGAAGCATAAAACCCTGCAGGCGACTCCCCTTCGCGATTGAGCTGGATAGGCACTCTGCGCTTGGTGATTAGCTCGTCGGCTGTGACGGTGATCGATTCTTTGGATAGCCAGATTACCTGACCATAGGTATTGCTCTGGGTGCTTAGAACACTCAGCTGCTGCTCACCAGGGGCAGTGATGCGCGAGAGGTCGACCCGCACATTATAATTGGCTGCAGTGATACTGTTATATACACGCTGAGGTACATCAACTTTCATTTGAATGTTTGCCAGATCCTCAAGTCCGGAAACAACGATTAACCCGTTACGCTGAAGAACATCGGCATTGACGACGTTAACGGATACATTTTCCAGTACTTTCTCCCGCGTGATATTAGCGTCCGAGCTGATCAGCACCCCCCATAAAACCAAGGAGAGGAAAAAACAACCCAGCTTTAAAGGCCAACGGTTTAAAAGCACCCGCTTGATGTATGCCAGAAAGTTCTTAACATCAGGTGACAACATAAAAGAGCGAATTTTGTCAAACGGATTATTGCTCATGCTTTTGTTTTCTCCAGGCGCTTACTTTTTCCCTGACCAAACTCGTAATTTGTTTGAAGCCATACTTCTCACGCTGATAGAGGCGGGACAGCGCTTTATTGAGGGCATCTGCGTCCAGGTGGCGGGTCAGTTTACCGCCCTGAGCCATGCTGATGATCCCGGTTTCCTCTGATACGATAAATACGATGGCATCCGTCGTTTCGGAAACACCAAGCCCTGCCCGGTGACGGGTACCCAGATCACGGCTCAGATTGCTCTGGTCGCTAAGCGTCAGCACACAGGCGGCTGCGACGATTCGGTCATCCCTGATGATGACAGCGCCGTCGTGAAGCGGAGTGTTGGGTTCAAATATGTTGGTCAGCAATGGGCCGGATACCATGGAATCAAGCACAGTGCCGGTATCTATGAAGTCCTTGAGCCCGGTACGCTGCTCAAATACAATTAAAGCCCCAACTCTGCGGCGCGATAAGCTGAGCAGACTTTGCGTAATCTCGTTAACGATGCGTATAGATTCGTCCTTATCGTAGACAGAACGGTCAATGTTGGCACCGCGTCCGATTCGTTCCAGCGCCCGGCGTATCTCCGGCTGGAAGAGGATGAGCAACACCAAAGAACCGTTATTGACGATGTTGAGAAGCAACCAGTTAAGCGTGACCAAGCCGAAAAAACTGCTTAGCCAGCTGACAATAATCAATACGCCAAAACCTTTAAGAACCTGGCTCGCGCGAGTCTCCCGCGTTAGCATAAACAGCTGATATATCAAAAAAGCAACAATAACAATATCCAGCCAGTCCTTCAACTGCGGCCTGTTAAATATATTCCAGAAAAAGGCGCCGATCTGATCGACAAAGTTTCTCAAACAGCGCTCACCCTTTCCTGTAAACTATGAACATTATACAACAGAATCTGATGCTTATGAAGCCGAAGACAGATATTTAATAAATTTTGTAAGAATACACACTTGAAATATACCCATATAGGGTATATAATGAGCGCGAACGGATGAGCAAATACGCAACCGTTGGCAGGGAGGAACTTTTTTGAAGCAAGAAGTCTATCTGGTGGATGGCATGACCTGCGCGTCATGCTCTTCCGCTGTTGAGCGCGTGACCAGGAAGTTACCCGGCGTCCAGGACAGCCAGGTCAATCTGGTCATGGGCACCATGGACATCACCTATGATGAAACACAGGTTACGCCAGAGTTGATTATGCAAAAGATTGACAAGGCTGGCTACATCGCGCGTCCCAAGGCAGAGGAGGTGCAAGCTGCTCAGGATCAGCCGCAGACAGACGAGCTGGCGGAACTGAAATCTGAAGGCCGGCAAGTTGGCCTGGCTTTGGCATTATCTGCCATATTGTTGTACGTCGCGATGGGACCGATGCTGTTTAAGGGCATTCCGATCCCGAATATATTCCATGTCGATACCCACCCGGTCAACGCAGCGATTCTTCAAATGCTACTGACCATTCCAATCCTGTGGATCGGCCGACGTTTCTTTACACACGGGTTCAAAGCATTGTTCAACGGCAATCCTACCATGGATAGCCTGGTTGCGTTGGGGTCTTCAGCCTCCTTCCTGTTCAGCCTTTACATGACATTCATGATTTCAGATAACCCTCACCACGCTCACCACCTATATTATGAGTCAGCGGGCATCGTTGTATCTCTGGTCATGATGGGTAAGCACATGGAAGCCAGGAGCAAGCTGAAGACAACGGAGGCTATCAGGAAACTGATGGAGCTGGCTCCGGACACTGCCGTTTTTGTTAAAGCGGATGGCAGTGTGATGGAAGTGCCGACCAGTACCGTTAACGTTGGGGATACGCTGCTTGTTCGGCCTGGCAGCAAGGTGCCGCTTGACGGCAAGGTCATTAAGGGAGAGTCCGCTGTGGATGAATCCCTCCTGACCGGCGAGAGCATGCCGGTAGAAAAGTCAGAGGGGCATGAGGTGATTGGCGGGTCTCTCAACCAGCAGGGTGCTTTGTACATGACAGTTACCCGCATCGGACAAGAAACCACGCTGAGCCGAATTGTACGTTTTGTACAGGACGCGCAGGGGAAGAAGGCGCCCATCTCCGGCATGGCTGACAAGGTGGCTGCCGTATTTGTCCCGATTGTTATTGCAATTGCGTTGGTATCGTCCATTGCCTGGCTGGTTGCAGGAAAAGATATTTCTTTTGCAGTGCAAATACTGACAGCAGTTTTGGTTATTGCCTGTCCTTGCGCTATGGGGCTGGCAACCCCGACAGCCATCGTGGTCGGCACCGGTCTGGGCGCAAGCAACGGGATCCTGATCCGCAACGGTGAAGCACTTGAAAAGACGCATGAGACGGATGTTGTTGTATTTGACAAAACAGGTACTGTTACAAACGGGAAGCCCGAAGTCAGCTACATCAATGCCCTTGACGGTGAAGCCGTTCATATGATGGCCCGTGTAGCTCTGGCTGAACAGGCATCCCAGCACCCTCTGGCTGCCGCCTTTATTTCCAAAGCAGAGGAAATGAATGCCTTGACTGCCAATCTGTCCGTCAAAGACTTCCGCAATACCTCCGGCATGGGGATTGAGGCTGACTTTTCAGATGGAAGCAACATTGCGATCGGAAACGCCAAGCTCATGGAGAAAAACAGCATTGAGGTATTGGATGACCTGCGGGAAGTTGCAGATAGCTACGCTCAAAAAGGCGAAACACCAGTCTATGTCGCGCTCAATGGGGTCCTCAGCGGAATTGTCAGTGTAGCGGATCAGCTTAAATCAAATGCTAAGGATGCAGTCAATGAACTTAAGCAGATGGGCATCCGTACCGTGCTTTTGACCGGAGATAACGAACGGACGGCAGATACCATTGGGAAGCTTCTTGAGGTCGATGAGGTCATTGCTAATGTTTTGCCTGAGGGAAAAGCAAAGGTGGTTAACGAAATCAGATCAAGCGGCAAAAAGGTTCTGATGGTCGGAGACGGGATCAACGACAGCCCGGCGCTTGCGGCGGCAGATGTAGGACTTGCTATCGGCAATGGCTCCGATATTGCGATTGAGACGGCTGATGTTGTACTAATGAAATCAGACATACAGGATGTGCCGCGTGCTATCCGCCTGAGCAAGAAAACCATCCGAAATATCAAGCAGAACCTTTTCTGGGCCTTCATCTACAACATCATCGGTATCCCGATCGCGGGCGGGCTTCTGTACATCTTCGGTGGTCCTTTGATGAACCCTATGTTGGCGGGGCTTGCTATGTCACTCAGTTCTGTGTTCGTGGTTGGTAACGCCTTGAGATTAAGGAGGGCAAAGATTTGACCGAAAAACATACAGAGCGCAGCGCCGAGGCAAAAAAGGCCATGATCCATCGCCTCAACCGGATTGAAGGACAGGTCCGCGGGGTAAAAAATATGATGGAGAATGATGCTTATTGCATTGATATCATTAACCAGACGGCGGCCATCCGTTCTGCTCTTAGCTCCTTCGCCAGTTTACTGCTGGAGCGTCATATCCAAAGCTGTGTCAGCCGAGGGATTGGAACGGGGGATCAGGAAGTGCTGGATGAGTTAACCGAAACCATCAAAAAAATGATCAAATAAAAAGGAGAAAAAAATGGTTATTCTGAATGTACCTGACATGAGCTGTGAACACTGTGTTGCCCGCATCACCAAAGCATTGGAGGAGCAGAAGCTGAATTTTACGGTGCTTCTCAGTTCAAAAACCGTGGAGATTGATGGGGACGAGGCTGCCGTATCCAAGGCTGTCGAGGCTTTGGACGACGCTGGATACGAAACGACCAGAGCGTAGTTCTGGCAACATAAAATTGACGCCCCGGAGCAGTAAGCTGCTCCGGGGCCTCTTGGTATATTAAAGGATTAATAGTTGGTCAGATTGTACATTTCAATTGCGTCATTAGCCAGATCAGCCAGCTTTTTGACTGCATCTTCAGGAGCAAGTCCCTTTGTGAAAACTTCCTCTGTTACATCTTCAACGTACTGGCGGACTTCAGGGAAGACGCTCAGCAGTGAGCCGACGTACTCGGGAGAGGAATCATGCAGTTGATCCAGCGCAGTTTGGAACTGCGGGAACTTTGCGATGTTCTCTTTGAAGGTTTCAGTTTCATGAGCTTCCATATTGATGGGGAAGTAGCCTGTCCGGGCGTTCCATACAGCCTGATTCTCGGGATTGATCATGTAGGTGATAAACTCCCAAGCAGCGTCCATCTTCTTTTCATCCCCTGAATTGACCATCCATAAGGTGCCGCCGCCAGTGGAGACGCCGCCCTTATCTTCTGCGTTAACATAGGGGAAATAAGCAGTACCAACTTCGAAGGTATCACCGACATTGGCTAACACACCTGCCAGGTTTGCAGTTGAAGCGAGGAAAATAGCGGTTTTGCCGGCAACAAAGGCTGCGCGGCCCTGGGCTGTACCACCACGCTCAATGTAGGAAGTATAGGGGCTTTCGGAGATTTTTTTCCACATATTGAACAGGTCAAGCGCCGCGCCATTCTCATCAAATACAACCTTCGTTGCAAAACCTTCGCGACCGTTGCCATTGTCCACATAGTGGCGACCCATCTTGCCGACCCACTGCTCAAAGAACCAACCATAGTTGGAGAACAGGAAACCAGCGCGGTCGATGGACCCGTCAGCATTATGCGTAGTGAGCTTTTCCGCGATCTCAAGAATGCCGTCTACAGTTGTGGGAACTTCGGTGATGCCGGCTTCTTCAAATGCAGTCTTGTTGTAGTACATCAGGGGTGTTGAGCAGTTGAAGGGCATGGAGTTAATGACATCATCGATTGTGTAGTACGCAAGGAGGTTGGGCTCAATGACGGAGGTATCAAAGCCCGTCTTGTCAATATAGGTCTGAAGGGGCATCATCTTCTGAGAGTCGATGATGAAACGGGATCCGATTTCGTAGCTCTGAACAATATCAAAGGGCAATGCCTCTCCTATGCTCGTTGCTTTCAGCTTATTGATAGCATCGTCATACTCGCCCTGATATTGAGCGTCTACTTCGATCTTATCTTGGGCAGCATTGAATTCTTCGACCATGTTGGCGATAACTTCCGCGTTGGTGCCGCCGAGAGAGTACCAGAACACGACCTTTGTCTTTTCTCCCTCTGCGAGTGCGCTAAAGGCAGATAGCCCCAGCATGAGAACCAGGAGGATTGCGACCAGTTTTTTCATGTTGTCTCCTTTCGTTTTGGCTTTCTATATTTCCTTCGCCCCGCGCAACGCGCGAGCGATAAGCCCAAATGAATAAGTTTAATCAACCCTTAACAGCGCCTGCCATCAAACCGTTGATCAGTTGCTTTTGCATGAAGATGAAGATGGACAGTGAGGGGACGAGAACAACGACGACGCCGGCCATCATCAGGCCGATCTGTTCTGAATCGATGTCGTACAGTTGAGAGATACCAATCTGCACTGTCCGAACCTTGTCAGAATTAGTAACCAACAGGGGCCACATGTACTGGTTCCACTGTTGCAAAAAGATATAAGCCCCCAACGCGCCAAGAGCAGGGCGGGCCAGCGGAATAACGATGGTGGCGAGAAAACGCCAATTACCGCAACCGTCAAGCTTAGCGGCTTCATGAAGTTCCTTGGCAAAGGTCAGATAGTTCTGCCGCATCAGAAAGATACCCATTGCCGAGCAAGCATAAGGTAGTATCATCGCGTGATAAGTATCAAGCCATCCCCAGTTGGAGACAGTGAGATAATTGGCGATGATGGTTGCTTCCCAAGGGACCATCATGGTAGCCAGGATCCCCATAAATACCAGATTGCGCCCTCGGAATTCAAGGAAGCTGAATGCAAAGGCGGCCATAGAGCAGGTAGCCATCTGCAAAAGAGTCACGGAACCCGCAACAATAAAGGAGTTAAGGATCTGCCTCGGGATCGCCGTACGGCTGAACACATGCGCATAGGAAATAAAATCAACGCGATTTGGGAGAATACGGCTATACAGCTGATCTGCCGGTGTGACGCTCATCATAAACGTATATATAAGAGGCAACATGATGATAAGCACGAAGGGCAGGTTCAACACAATGCGAAGCAAGGCGCTGAGCCTGTTCCTTTGGCGGCGAGTAATGACAATTTGGCTCATTGGTAATGCACACTCCTTCTTTCAGCCCTGAACTGCAGCAGCGTAATGATCATGATAATGATGAACAGAACAATCGACCGTGCAGCGGCCGAGCCGAAACGGAAGTTCCGGAAAGCGTCCAGATAAATAGAATACACGATCACATTGGTTGTTTCATTTGGGCCGCCGGAGGTCAGCAAGCGCACCTGGGTAAATGATTGGAATGCGCTGATGACATTGATAATGATCTGAAAAAACAGTGTAGGGGAAAGACTGGGCAGGGTAATATGCAGCTGCTGGCGCCAATAGCCCGCTCCGTCGATGGAGGCGCTTTCGTACAAATCATCGGGTATGTTACGCAGCCCGGCAGAAATAAAGATAAAGTTGATGCCGCTAGCCAGCCAGATTGAAATGACACAGATGATCGGGAAAGCCCATGCGGGGTCGTTCAGCCAATTGGTGGTGGTGCCGGCCAGGCGGTTGACCATCCCGATAGAAGGGTGAAAAATCATTTTAAAACTCATAGCCGCTGCCGCGGAAGCGATAGCGATTGGCATCGCATAAATAGCGGAAGCAAAAGCCCGACCCGGAAATTTCTTGGTCGTCATCAAGCTGGTGGTGAGACCTACCAGCAAGCTGCCGGAAGCGACGAACAGCACAAAGCGAATCGTGACCCACATGCTGTTCCAGAACGCGGCGGAATATTTTCCGATCAATATATCTTCGTAATTCTTCAGCTTATAAAACACTTTAGGCAAGCCGTTTCTATCCGTCAAAAAGGCACTTAAATGAATGGTTTTGATAAAGGGATAATATAAAAATACAATAAATACCGCCAGCGCCGGCAACAGAAACAACCAAGGCTCAATAATCTCGTAAAAAGTCTTTTTTTTGCGCCTTTTGAGGACAGGTGCGTGCTGAGACATTTTTCCTCCTGAATTTTAACATTTTCTTCGTGTTTTCTATTCTACCAAGCAGGGTGACAGGTGTCAAGATGTCAGGTGCAAAACATGAGATAAAATCAAATTAAAATACATCCTTTCTAAATATTGTGATAATAAAAAGCCTACCGAAACAGGCAGGCTTTTAGGTGTTCCTTCAGAATTATTGTGCGGCAGCCTCGAGCTCAGCTTTGGGGTATACGCTGACCTTCTTTTTGAATTTGCCATAGTGCTCAAAACGGACAATGCCGTCGGCAACGGCAAACAGGGTGTCATCCTTACCAATCCCTACGTTGGTGCCGGGATGCATCTTGGTGCCACGCTGACGCACAAGTATATTGCCGGCCAAGACAAATTGCCCGTCCGCGCGCTTTGCGCCCAGACGTTTGGAGGCGCTGTCGCGTCCGTTCTTTGTAGAACCGCCGCCTTTTTTATGGGCGAAAAGCTGAAGATTCATTTTCAACATGGTTATTTCCTCCGTTTCATTTAGGCAGCCCGGTTTCACCGAGCTTAATGTGTGTTGGATAGGCTTCTTTAAGGTCCTTCATGCCGCTTTCAAACACTTTGAAGATGATAAGCGCGTGGTCATTCGGGCTGAACAGCCTTACATCCAGGAAACCATCTTTCTCAGTAATTTCAGGAACAGTTCCTGCTATACGCTCCAAGGCATTGGCACAGGCGATGGACATAAACGAGATAGCGGCACAAACAATATCCTGTCCGGCCTTTGCAAAGCCGGTATGGCCGCTGACACAATAGCCGTTTATTTCGCCAGTAGGCCCCTTATACAGCAGGACACTTGTCATTTCAGGCCTTGATGCCGGTTATCTCCACCTTGGTGAAAGGCTGACGATGCCCCTGTTTGCGGCGGTAATTCTTCTTGCTCTTGTACTTATACACGATGATCTTCTGGCCTCGCCCCTGCTGCAGCACCTTTCCGGTAACTTCAGCACCCTCAACCAGAGGATTTCCCGCCTTAACGACCTCTCCACCCAGCATTAACACGGGGAACGAAACGGAATCGTCTACCTGATTTTCAAGTTTTTCGATGTAGATGATGTCTCCCTCTGAGACCCGATACTGTTTGCCGCCGGTAGCGATAATTGCGTACACTTGCAGCACCTCCATTACTTTACTCGCCGGGACCAATTAAGCATTTTCAGCCATGAGGCAGCGCAAGCGCATTTGAGCCCCTCCCGAGCGGCTACCCCATAAACTATCACATACAAAGGGGAAATGTCAATGTTTTTCCTGATTTA
>CAZYKQ010000063.1:0-11382 GCA_964648235.1 uncultured Christensenella sp.
GAGGGCGGGCATACGGTTGGTTCCGGCGCTGTCGCCAGGGTTATCGAAGAATAATTATTTTCGTGAAAAGAGGCCGGGCATCTTGTCCGGCCTCTTTTATTAGGAGTTTGATGTTGTGGAGAGTTCACATCTTCATAATCCAGGGAAAAAGCTGCTGATAGCATTATCTTGGCTGCTAATATGGGAACTTATGTCACGATTAGCAGGCCTTCCTTTTTTATTGCCTGGACCATTAACTACATTCCAAAAAATGACGGAAATGTGGAGAAAAGGATTCTTCTGGTCAAGCATTGCAGGCAGTCTTCTGCGAGTATTGCTGGGATTCACTCTGTCTCTTGTAATAGGAACATTCCTGGCTATTGTGTGTGGACGGTTTTCTATCGCTGATGAGTTTTTTTCGCCCATAAAGAGCATTTTTCGTTCAACTCCGATATCATCCTTTATTATTCTTGTGCTTTTATGGCTATCCGTTGATGCGACACCTGTTTTGATTGTTTTTATTGCTGTTATGCCTATAGTATGGCAGGATGTATATCAGGGGATAAGACAAACCTCTGCTGAATTGCTTGAGATGGGCCGTATATACCGATTTTCGAAGAAAGACCTGATTATACATATCTATATTCCAAGCATAGCTCCATATTTTTACTCCGCTTGTGCCAGTGGCATAGGCTTTGCGTGGAAATCCTGCATTGCCGCAGAGGTCATTGCCAGGCCGGTTCAGTCTATTGGAAAAAATCTACAGGATGCCAAAGTATATCTTCTGACAGAAGAGCTGTTTGCTTGGACCGTTACAGTTGTATTGATCAGCATTGGGTTGGAAGCCTTGATGAAGCGTTTAATCAGCACCCGTCGTATAGAAGCGGTAAGGGGGAAATTGTGATAAGCTGCGAAAATTTATCTCTATCCTTTGATAATCATACCGTTCTAAATCAGATTTCGTTCAGCCTTCCCGATATTGGAATCAATGCAATAATGGGCCCTTCAGGGATAGGGAAATCAAGTTTACTAAAGATAATGGCAGATTTATTGAAGCCCGATACTGGTTCAGTCAGCGGCCTGGAAGGAAGGAAGGTGGGCTTGTTATTTCAAGAAGATAGGCTTCTTCCTTGGTGTAGCGTTCTGAAAAACGTAATGCTGGCAATGCCTGTCCCTTCTGCCGAGGAAGCACAGCGTCTCCTTTTTTCATTTGATATTGAGAATGTCCATGCATATCCTTCTGTTTTAAGTGGTGGCATGAAACGTCGGGTTGCTTTGGCTCGCTCACTTGCATTTCAGCCGGATATTTTGCTTCTTGATGAGCCTTTTACAGGAATCGATCCGCAGATGAAGGGTAAAATTGCGCCTATCATAAAACAAACCGCACCTTTTATTATGTTTACAACCCATGATTTAGATGAAGTTGAGCTGATGGATGCTAATATAATTCTAACAATTGAAAATGAAGGCCTGACAAAACATGAAGACTAATTCATAAATAGATTATTTTATTATTCCTTTTCCCTGTGATTTGATGTATAATCGAAATAAGAAAACTGTGGAGGCAAAAAATGAAGATTTTAATTGTAAATGCGGGCTCATCCTCACTGAAGTATCAGCTGATTGACATGAGTAACGAGGCAACAATCGCGCAAGGTCTGATTGAACGCATCGGTATTGAAGGCGGAAAACTGACACAAAAGGTGAATGGGGGAAAGTGGACCATCCAATCAGAGCTGAAAGATCATCTTGATGCTGTGGCCATGATGATACAAGCCCTCACTGATACGGAACATGGGGTAATCAGATCCATGGATGAAGTAAGTGCCGTAGGTCACCGCGTTGTGCAGGGAGGCGAACGCTTCACCGCTTCCGTTATCATCACGGATGAAGTGATGGCTGCAATTGAAAAGAATGTTCAATTAGCCCCTTTGCATAATCCAGCCAATCTGATGGGCATACGTGCCTGTCAGAAGATTATGCCAAACACACCCATGGTCGCTGTATTTGATACCGCCTTTCATCAGACGATGCCTCCCAAGTCGTATCTTTACGGGGTCCCCATGGAGTATTATGAGCGCCTTCGCGTCCGTCGTTATGGTTTCCATGGCACCAGTCACCGCTATGTCAGCCAGCGGGCCGCTGAAATCCTGGCTCGTCCGATCGAAGAATTACGCTTGGTCACTTGTCATTTGGGCAATGGATCATCCATGGCTGCAGTTCAGTTTGGCAAGTGCGTTGATACATCAATGGGCATGACCCCCCTTGAAGGTGTTATTATGGGCACTCGGAGCGGAAATGTAGATCCGGCGGTTCTTCAGTTCATCATGAACAGTGAAAATCTAAATATCAACGAGATGCTCGATATACTAAATAAAAAAAGCGGATTCCTTGGTATCAGCGGCGTCAGCAGCGATATGCGTGATATAGAAGAAGCGGCAGCGAAAGGTCACAAAAACTCGCAGATATCTATCGACATGCTATATCAGGGAATTAAAAAGTATATTGCTGCCTATGCGGCAGTGATGGGAGGCGTTGATGCTGTCGTTTTTACAGCCGGGATCGGAGAGAATGGCTACGAACTACGTGAAGGCGTCATGAGGGATATGGAATTCCTTGGCATTAAAATAGATAAAGAAAAGAACAGGGTACGCGGCAAAGAAATTGAGATATCTACAGCTGACAGCAAGGTGAAAGTTCTTGTTGTTCCTACAAATGAAGAGATCGTCATTGCGCGTGATACTTTGGAACTGGTAGGAAAGTAATTCATTTGGCAACAGAAGATAAAAAGCTTGTTCGATTATATACAGATGGTGCATGCTCCGGAAACCCTGGCCCGGGGGGATGGGCTGCCATTCTAAAATTTGGCCCTCATCAGAAAGAAATCAGCGGCAACATGAGCTACACAACCAACAACCGTATGGAGCTGTTTGCTGTTATTAGTGGACTTGGTGCTTTGAAACAGAGCTGTAAGGTTGAAGTATATTCTGACTCCACATATGTCGTTAATGCTTTCAATCAAAATTGGGTAGAGGGCTGGAAAAAAAGAGGATGGAAAACATCCGACAATAAAGCAGTAGAAAACTTGGATCTTTGGCGCTTGCTCTTAATAACGATGAGTAAACATGATGTTAGTTTTCATAAAGTTCCAGGGCATCAGGACCATACAGAAAACAATCGCTGTGATGAACTGGCCAGAGCAGAAGTACAGAAGATCATCAGACAGAATGCGAGTCCGGAAATTAAACCGGCTCAGTAAATAACAGAAAAGTCGCAGCAATACTATTCGCGAAAGGCATCTTTTACGAATAGTATTGCTTTTTTTCGTAAATAGGATATAATTGCTTTACGATGATATGGGAAGTGATCAGCAGTGTACTCAATTATCCCTGAACTCTTCGAATTTGAAGTCTCAGTATATTCCACGTACCACTTAGTTTTTTACCTTTTAAGGAGTGATCGTAATGGCTAAGAGGGTCTCCTATCAGACGGAGCAATCGCAGCAGATAAATGAGCGTCTGAAAGATATTCAAAAGGAACTTCCTATCTCGTGCACTGACTTTTTCAGGTCTATTTCTCAGACGACTAGCCCACTGACCAGGCTTGCCTATGCTTATGATCTTCGATTGTTTTTTCAGTATTTGAATTTAGAAAATATATATTTTGCGAATAGTTCTATTGTCATGTTGGATGGAAAGGATCTTTCTCGCATTACAGCACGCGATATTTTTGGTTTTCAAGAATATCTGCAACAATATGTTAAAGTTACATACAAAGACGAAGATGAGGACAATACCCTTTCCCCTACGCTGGTACAAAATTATGAGTTAGGCATCATGAGAAAGCTTAGCAGTATCCGCTCATACTTTGATTTTCTATTCCGCAACGAATTGATACCGGCTAACATTACAAGCATGGTTACACTGCCTAAGCGTCATGAAAAGCCTATTCTCTATTTAGAACCTGATGAAGTACAGCGATTGATGGATACGGTAATTTCGGGCGATGGACTAAGCAACAGGCAGCAGAAATATCTGGCCGCCACACAGAAGCGAGATGTAGCCATTTTAATGATGTTCCTTGGAACGGGCATTCGCGTGAGTGAGCTTGTTGGCCTTGATATGGATCACTTTGATTTTACACAAAATGCCTTTATGGTTACCAGAAAAGGAGGTAATCAGGTCATCCTCTATTATCCTGATGCTGTCAAAGAAGCGCTTGAAAGCTATCTATTAGAACGCCAGTCAATTTCCCCACTCTCAGGACATGAATATGCACTTTTTCTTTCACTGCAAAAGCGAAGGATCACTGCGCGTGCTGTCGAAAACTTGGTCAAAAAATATGCCCAGATCGCAGCTCCTCTCAAAAAACGTATCAGTCCACATAAATTAAGGAGCACGTTTGGTACGACGCTTTATCAGCAAACTGGTGACATCTATTTGGTATCGGATGCGCTGGGACACTCGGATGTAAATACCACAAAACGCCATTATGCTGCACTTAAGGATTCAAAGAGACGTGAAGCAGCGCAAAAAATCACTTTACCTGAGATTTGACACTATGCAAACGCATGTTTGCATGATACAATTATAGGAACAATTCCGACAGGAGGTTGAATCATGAGCAATACTCCCGAGAAAAAGAGGCGCGTTCGTGGTGATACACAAGGGAAAATTCTTGACTTTATCAAGCAAGAGGTCGCATTAAAGGGCTATCCCCCCTCCGTGAGAGAAATAGGTGAAGCGGTCGGGCTTAAATCTACTTCTACAGTCCACGGGCATCTCAGACGTTTAGAAAATAAAGGTCTGCTTGTTCGCGACGCTATGAAACCGCGCGCAATGGGGCTTGTGGCTGATGAGGAAGATTCTGATACACAGATCCGTATGATTCCTATGCTTGGCCCAGTTGCCGCCGGGAGCCCTATTTTGGCTGAAGAAAGCAGTACTGAGATGCTGCCTGTTCCTGCTTCAATGTTAGGAGATGGACAGTATTTCGCCTTGACGATTCGTGGTGACAGCATGATTCAGGCAGGCATTTTACATGGTGACTACATTGTTGTTAAACAACAAACAGAGGCTAATAATGGTGATATAGTTGTTGCCTTAGTATCTGATGATGCGACAGTCAAACGTTTTTATCGTGAGAAGGGCCGAATTCGTTTACAACCTGAGAACCCGGCCATGAAGCCAATGTTTTTTCAGGATATTCGTATACTTGGCAAAGTTGTATCAGTATATAGGAAGATATAGCATGCTCAAGTGCTTTGCCTAGGCTGCATGAATAAAGCACTTGTTTTTTCATAAATGATACTAAATGATAGTATACAGAGATATCTTAAGCTTAATTTGGTTTATACTTATACTAATTTTCCTTTCATAATATCCAAAGCATCTTCGACAGGCTTAAGGTCAACGATGTCATGCAAGTGACCGATAGACCCATATAATGAGCTCAACACAGCAAATAATCCGCCTTCAATATCACTCTCCACATTCAAGGCCAGCACGGGGTCATGCACAGACATTCTGAGCAGGAACCAAGCGTTATTTAATTGTTGCTCCAGATCAAAGCTTATACGTACACCTTCCCTGTTATCTGGCGCAACATTCCAACCTTCAGCCTCTGACGCATAATCCATCACCGCTTCAATGACACGGATACCAGCTGATCGAAAATCCTCTTGCCTGATATTCAATCGCAGTTCAATACTCTCCACGGGCTCTTTTAAGCCATCCAGAAGACTCGATAAGGTCTTTCCCTCACGCTTAAGTCGCATACACTCACAGACAAGCAAGGTGCTTAAATACATGCCGTCATCTAAAAATTGATTATCCCGAAAAGCAGCGTGTCCGCTTGTTTCAATGGCTAAAGGACAATCGATGCCCATTTCATTAAGCCTCTTGGCTTCATCGATTACGTTGCGGTAACCGCGTTTATAGCGATAATGTTCCCCCCCCCATTCGCCAATAAATTGTGACAGGCCAGATGATGTAACGGAATCAGTTACAATTGTCAGTCCACTATGTTCATTTAACAGCATAGCGGATACTAATGCAATCAAGCGATTACGATTAATGGCCAAGCCGTTTTGATCCACAATGGCGGCACGATCGCAATCAGCATCAAAAATGACACCTAGATCAGCAGAATGCTTCAACACAGCCTCGCTTAACGAGCGGATAGCTACCGAATCCTCCGGATTTGGCGCATGATTGGGGAAATTCCCGTCCGGTTCAAGAAACTGGCTTCCTTCCGTCCATGCTCCTAAATCTTCAAGCATCTTGGCATAGAAACCGCCCGCTCCATTGCCTGCATCGACAATCACATGTAAGCCAAGAAGAGGCCTGATGACCGGATCATCCAGCTGAATACGTACCATATCCTTCAGTTGTTCCGTATAATCATCCAAATAATGATAATGTTCTATCGCTCCATAACGAAGCGATGGCTCAATATCCTCATCCATCAAGGAAACAATCTCCGCTAATTCATGAGCATTAATCCCACCCTGGGGCATAAAAAATTTAAAACCGTTGCGGTCAGAAGGATGATGGCTTGCTGTAATCATCACGGACGCATGAGCAAGCGGCTCATCATCCGTAAGACATTTAAACATCGCAGGCGTTGTACAAATGCCACAATCGATTACATTTAGCCCTTGTTTTGCTATACCCTGTGAAAAGGCAGAAAGCAGATTTTCACCACTCAAACGAGAATCCCGTCCCACAGCAATGCATATCCGATCATTTTTAGGTAATTGGATACGGTCGCTCACCCATAAGGCATATGCTTTTCCAACTAGTTCCGCTACTTCATGCGTCAAACTTGCTTTGTCACCTAAAGCAACACCCCGTAAATCTGTTCCGCTGATTAAAGCACCATAGGTACTCATGATACCCCCTCAAATAATGATAGTTCATAGTAACCGCGCAGCAGGCGATAGAATGGAGCAAGTAACTCATAATCTTTTGTAACAATATCAACTAAATTTGGTGTGAAAATAGTATCGTAAGGCGCGTTGTTTCTAGAAATATAAAGGCTCCTCATCGGGTAGTAACTATCAAGAGGTGGAGGAATGCCTGCAGGGGGCACCATCCTTTTATATTTTTCGCCTTCAATAACAAGTCCTGTTCCCTTAATGGTGTTTAGCAAGCTCATCCAATCCTGCGGGTGGCTGATTAATCGACGCCTGAAAATATTCATCGCAGAACGGTTTTCTCCCCAATAACCAAGCCCCCAACTGATATAGTCCATACGAATCTCAAACCAAAGCATGACTGCGGTATCCTTAGATTCTCCCGCATGACGAAAAGCCAGCCAATGATGATCCCGATAGGGCGATTTATCCTTTGAAAAACGCGTATCACGAAATATTCTTGAAAGTACTTTATGCGGTCTGACTTCCATTTCCGGATCAATTCGCAAAGCAATAGGTGTCAACGCTTCGATCAGTTGATAATATGGCTGCTTCATTGTCTTCTCATATTCAGCCCGGTGAGCGCCCATAAATTCTTTATTGTTGTTCAAGCGGATTTGCAGCATGAACTCAATCATTTCTCTGGGGAACCCCTTAAACACGCAAATCACACTCCTTATTCGTCTGCATTATACCTGCTACAATAAAGCTGTTCAAGCCTAGGATAGGATCTATTTTCCAGTCAGATATCTAAATAATTGTCCGGCTATAGGCGCAGCGATCGATCCTCCGCTTCCTATATCCTCGATGGCGACACAGACAGCATAAGGATAACGCAAATCATCGATAAAGCCAATGAACCAGGAATTGGTCTCTTTTTGTCCATCTATCTGCGCGGAGCCTGTTTTCCCAGATATTTTAAGGCCTGAAACAGCTGCAGCGGTGGCTGTTCCGTTGCGCACAGCCTGCTGCATATAGTCAGAAATGATATCTGCCTCCTTCTTTTGCATGACTTCTTTGTACTTTTTTCCAAAGAATTGATAACGGCTGATACCTGCATTATTTGTTACATCCATCAGCAGCCGGGGTTCCATCATCACACCATCATTAGCGATAGCGGAGGCAATCATGGTCATGTGCATGGGGGTCAGTTGTAGCTTACTCTGTCCAGGCCCTGTCCAAGCCAGTTCCTTTTGGTTTCGGTTAGTAACTGGGTAGGAGGAGTTCTGCACCACCAAGTCACTGAAAAGAAAGTAATCATTTAGGCCGAGTTCAGAGGAAGTCTTCTGTAATGTCTGATCACCCAGTTCCAAAGCAACCTGTGCAAAGGTGATATTACAGCTGACAGCTAAAGCATTTTTAAGAGTTAGCATACTGTGAGTCGCACTGCCTGCATCAGTGATGGTTGTGTCATCAACGACCAAGGCACCAGTACAATCGTACAATTTACTCTCTGCATCAGGAATGTTTTTTAGCGCAGAAGCCAAAGTCACTACCTTAAAGACTGATCCGGGTGCGCTTATCCACATCGTCGCTCGGTTCCAAAAGGGCTTTAGCGGGTTATCCTTATCCGCTTGGCTCAGATTCATCGGATCATAGCTGGGATAGCTTTGCAATGTGAGGACCTCACCTGTGCGGTAGTTCATCACGATAACAGCTCCGCTTTTGTACTTGGGAAACAAGGAATATGCTTTTTTTGACAACGCGCTGTCTATCAAAAGTTTGATGTCATTCCCCCGTCTTTTCTCTCCTTTAAGCGCCTGTACAAGCAATTCCAGGTAGGATTCATTATAACCATAAAGGTGGTTGGACATAAAGCTCTCTGCTCCGTAGGCGATATTATTTACATCGTCCCCGACGGCATGCACCACAGCTTTTCGGATATCAGGGTCCGAACTGTAAACACGCTTGCCTTGTTCATTTGTCGTTGCCAGCAATATATTATTGCGATCGACAATATTGCCTGCCCGAATATTTGTTTTTGTACGGCGAAGGTAAACATTGGCACTGGAAGCAAACCACCGTTGCCCTTGTGATGAAATGCTATAAGCACCATATAAAATCAAAGAAAAAAACATAGCGCATACGATCAAAGCAATAAGCCGGATGTTCTGTTTCAGGAGTTTCATGCAAGTCCTCCTTGAGCCAGGGCAAGTTCCCTGTCCTCCTCCACTTCCTGGTCATTGAGACTGGCAACCCCCTGTAATATGCCCATGATAGAAAGACTTGAAAGCAAGCTTGTACCACCGTAGCTAATAAAGGGCAAAGTAACGCCTGTCAATGGAATCATGTTAATATTTCCGCCAATAATGATAAAAGCCTGCAAAGCGATCAGAACTGAAGAGCCCATGGCCAGCATTGAGTTGAATCGAGAACCTGACCGTAGAGCAATGCTGATTCCTCGAAGAAATAACAGAACATACAACGCTAAAATACATACACCGAAAAGCAATCCAAACTCATTGAGGATAATCGAATAGACAAAGTCCGTTGTGTTCGCAGGAATTACATATGCATTTCCAAGCCCAAGACCTGTTCCCCAAAGCCCGCCGTTGACGATGGCAATCAGGGACTGAACAATCTGATAGCCTGACCCTTCATAGTCAGTCCACGGATTTATCCAGATAGCGACACGGCGCTTAACATGGCTGAACATATTGTAACCTATAAATCCGCCTGCTACTGCGCCGACAAAGCCGAGACCTAAATAGAAAAAACTACGCGTTGCTGCCCAGACCATCACTAGAATTACACCGTAATAAATCAGCGCGGTGCCCAAGTCCTTTTGTAACATCAGAATTAGCAAACAAAAGACAGCATATGTGCCAGCAGCAATGATCTTACGCCGTGAGAGCAGATAAGCCTCAATAATCAGCATCAATACTTTCACAATTTCGCTTGGTTGAAAACCAAAGCCCATGATCGTCACCCATGCACGCGCACCGTTTCGCTCTGTACCAAATAACAAGGGTAAAATCATCAAAAGGGCGGAGACCGCGATTAGAAAAATAACGACGGGCTTTTTACGCTGAGCGAAACGCACAAAGAAGATGAAGAACAGCATAGCTATCAAACCAATCCCGTAGTTGATTGCTTGATCCAGGGCTTGACGAGGATTCATCCTGTATATAACCAAAATGCCCACAGCACACAGGAAATTGACGATTGAAAGAATCAGGCGGTCGGCCGGGAATAATTTCGGCACAATGATAGTCGTTAAGTAAAATATGACCGGTACAACAATAGCCATGATAAAACTAAGCGGCTTGATGTCCTTCAAGGCCAAAACTAAAAAAGCGGAAAATAGAAAAACTACGATAGCTGCAATCATTAGTCTGGCGGGAGATCTGCGTGTTCTATACGTCATGACGCTTACTCCTCCTTCTGCGAGGCTGATTTAATTGCGGGAACTCCTGCTCCCAGACAGGATGAGCTGGTTGTTGATGGCTTTCATTTGCTGATGAAGAAAACAATTCTGGTGGTGGAACGGCATATTGCCATGTCATATCAGGGTTCCATGCCTGGTGATCTGTAGTAGTCTCAGGATTTAATGAAATGGGTTGCTGTGAATGAGGATCATCATAGTTGATATTAAGCGATACATTTTCCTTCGAATAAATGAAGGGCTCCGACTGCTCAGCGGGAGGAAACAAGTATGATTCATCCAGACCGGGTAGCTGATCAGGGTGCGGGATTGCTGAAGGAGATATCTCAAACTCCCTGCTTTCCTCTATATCCATTTGATTTGTAACATCATACGTTAATTCAGGTATGTTCAACCCTGAAAAAAGACGGAAGCGAAGCGAGTACCCTGGCAGATTGAGACGATAACCGTGAGAGGCAAAAGATTTGCCCCGCACTTCTTCGCCGTTAAGGATAAGTTCGTGTTGCCGATGAGCAGGAGTTATTAATATACCACGTCCTTCGACAAAGATGTATTCCAGTTCGCGGCTTCGTATACCCTTCAATCGGACATCACAAGCTTTTCCGGAGCCTATTACTCCTTCGCGAGGCAAGGGGTGACTTTCTCCGGTTCCCAGATTAACGATCTCACCAATCAGCCCCGCATCCGGCAGTGTTTTGAGTATGCGTTGGTATGAGCGATGGTCCTGCATTGTCCATTTGACAGCTCTCCATACAATAATAAGCCCTAACAACACAAACCAATAACGAAAGCCTTGTGAGAGAAGTTCAAATAAATCTGATGACAAACTGCTTCCTCCTGAGAGAGATCAAACCTATTATAACATATAATGCGGCAAGGTGTTCGACGGTGAGTGTGCTATAGATAACAAAAAATCTGCTGTTATAACAACAGCAGACGGGATGTGGAGGCGCCATCCAGATTCGAACTGGAGAATAAAGGTTTTGCAGACCTTCGCCTTACCACTTGGCTATGGCGCCGGGATGGAGCGGTAGACGAGACTCGGACTCGCGACCTCAACCTTGGCAAGGTTGCGCTCTACCAACTGAGCTACTACCGCATT
>CAZYKQ010000064.1:0-10865 GCA_964648235.1 uncultured Christensenella sp.
AGGAGAGACTATGCACTTTCATTTTTTTGCTTATATGTCCCGAATGAGGTTTATCAACCGTTGGGGATTGATGCGCAATACCATGCCCGAAAACGATATGGAACATGCCATGCAATGCGCTATGATCGCCCATGCCTTGGCCCTGATCGGAAATACAAGATATCAACGAAACTATAAACCGGAACATGTAATGGCGCTAGCGCTTTATCACGATTCCAGCGAAGTCATCACTGGTGATCTCCCGACACCAATCAAGCACAACAACCCTTCCATCAAAGCTGAGTACCGCAAGATTGAGGCCTTAGCTTCCAGTCGCTTACTCTCTATGCTGCCTAAGGACCTGGTCCCCGCCTACAGCGAGCTGATCACACCGGATACCGGCACAGAAGAATGGCGATTGGTAAAAGCCGCCGATCGCTTGTGTGCTTATGTTAAATGTCTGGAGGAAGGCAAGGCGGGAAACGCCGAGTTCAGGGAGGCGCAAGCAGGTATCGAAGCCAGTATTTATGCCATTGATTTACAAGAGGTACAAGATTTTATCAAAGAATTTATTCCCGGGTTCTCTATGACCCTGGATCAGATTTCCCGCTGAGCTTCCTCGTATTTTTCCTCGTTCATCAAGCGTTTAAGTTCATGCATAAAGGTAGGGATATCCGTAAACTGTCTGTAGACCGAAGCAAAGCGAATATACGCAACTTCATCCAGCTTCCGCAGAGCCTCCATGACCATCTCGCCGATCTGACCTGTGGTTATCTCCTGCTGCATACTATTATAGGCAAACTGCTCGATAGAAGTTACAATTTTATCAATTTCTTTGGCGGCGACAGGCCGTTTATGGCAGGCATGGATGATCCCGGAACGGATTTTAGAAGAGTCAAACAACTCCCGTGTATGATCCTTCTTGATCACAAGCAACTGAATAGTTTCCACTTTTTCATAAGTAGTAAAACGACGTCCGCAACTAATGCATTCCCTGCGTCGGCGTATGCTGGTTCCGTCTTCTGTGGGTCTTGAATCGACGACCCGGCTGTCCTCTGAGTTGCAAAACTGACATTTCATGCGCTTCATTCCTCTGTTTTTGTGATATATTATAACAAGAACAGACTACCTTGTCCAATGAAAGCGAGGAATCGATATGGAAAGCTCAAACAAACTTCATGTATACACAGGACCCGGCAAAGGAAAAACAACCGCAGCAATGGGTCTGGCTTTGCGCATGCTGGGCACAGGAAAGCAGGTGCTGATTGTTCAGTTTATGAAGCTTGGCAACTCCTCCGAACTGGTTTCACTGCGGCAATTGCCGGGTGCACACATCCATCAAGGAGCTGTAATGAAAGGCTTTGCGTATCAGATGGATGAGGAGCAGCTTGAGCAGGCACGCCAGGAACAAACTTCCCAGATAAATAAAATCATCGAGAAGATGCATGAGATTCATCCGGCTCTTACTGTACTGGATGAACTGGTTGTCGCGTCTTCCTATTATCTCGTACCGCCCGAGGAAGCCATGCGGTTGATTGATGAGGGGCTCAAGTTCGGCGAAGTAGTTGTCACCGGACGCGGCGCTTCTCAGCAACTGATAGAAAAAGCCAACTATGTCAGTGTGATAGAGGCTAAAAAACATCCTTACGACGAAGAGGGTCTTCGAGCGCGTAAAGGCATTGAGTTTTAGCTTAATGTAATTATTTCAATTCAAAGGAAGCGCTGTTTATACGGTACCGTCGCTCCCCTATACTGGCAGATATCTCAATGCTGTAAGAGCCCGGCATGGCAAAGCCTCCCCCTTGAGTTCTGCCTGACCAGTAAAGAAGGAATCCTCCTTCTGGCAGGTGTCCGGGTCTGGTAGGAGTATCGCCAGACAGGATTCGTACTGTTTTCCCCTGAGCGTCCAGCACACGGGCAGTCAGCCGCAGCGGAAACGCATGATTGATGTAGAGGGGCATTTCCTCCCCGTACAAAGGAGAAAAGGACGCAAGCATCGGCGTGACAGCCAGTTGGGGATCACCGCTGGAAGGCTCTGCCATTAACAAAGCTTGCGCGTGCGGCGTTGCGTTCTCCTTTTCTGACGTAGCCAGATACAGCAGAGCATAGCCGGATACGGCAGGGTCATTGTTTTGTATATGCAAAACGCGTGTTTTTCGCCCCGGGCTGTCATCATCCTCCGGGATAAGCTCTGCTTGAGAAAACAGCCAGGTATCACTTTCCTGATAGATCAACTGATAGTGAACATGGGCTGTCCTGTTTAGGGTATAGGAAAACTCTATCGTCTGTTCACTGGCACTGAATGCACTTTGGTCAAGGGAAAGATGAGTGATCAGCGCCGGCTTGGCTGCCCTGGTCCCTATATCATAACTTAAAATCGGCGTTTGGTCATCCAAAGGATAAACATAAGCTGTCGCAATACCATAGTTTTGTAACAAAAATTGATGTAGTTCGTGCAGGGCAATCAGACCGTCGCGGTTGCTGTCCGCCGCAAAATTTCCCTGCGGCGAAAGCCCCAGCATCAGAGTGTCTGCAAAATAACTGCCCCCGTGGTAACTTCCTCTGCCTGATGACCAAAAAAAGCTGGGCTCACTGCCTCCGGATGATGTGATGACCTTGTAATGCCCATCATGAAAAAAACTGTCCCTGCCGTCGCTCAGCAAGCCTCTGTCGATCAACGCACCCGCGTTACAGGTATCGATAATCAATATTTTCATACCGGGAATATCACGCGTAGCTTCATAAAGCGCTTTTGCCGTTAATTCATATTCATTTTTACCGTCGCTCAGTAACATAGCATAGCTCATTGCCGGCCAGCCGGGGGTATATATACCATGTGTTGTGATGTAGATCAGGCTTATATCATTCTTGTCCGCTTCCCAGAAGCTATCTTCTACAAGCTTTGAAAAGCTTTCATAATCATGCGATTCATTGAGGCTGACGCGGATGCTTTGATATCCTCGCTCATCCTGTCCAAGCGCTTGAGTGATATTAATGATATTGTTTCGTGCCGCTGGGAAAGTATCCGGGTGGCTGACAAATCTATCGGTCCCTATCAGCAGAGCGCGCAACACTCCTTCGCCTTCAGGCTTCGCAGGGAAGACAGGAAAAAACGATATCAGCAATGCCAATAACGTCCATATCGCTGCATTCCGTTTCATTCCTTCGTCTCCATCCATGGCCAATTAGGGCCTTACATTCGCTTTGAGAATAACATAGGACACAATAAATATCAATATTTGATGAACAATTGTAACAACTTTGTTTCAATTGTTTTTTTCAGTCGAGAAGAAAAAAAGTACTTGAAAAAATCCGAAACAGATAGTAAAATACCTTGACTTTCTATTGACTTCACCCCTGACAGGTGATATAATTTATGATTGCATCGGTATCGATAGATGCAAGGTCGTGTTATGTACTCAAACGAATTTTTGAGTCAAAGCGACCGGGTAATTTATTGGCCGGGCAGCATTGGAGGGGTGATAGCTTTTATGGTGCATGAAGTCCAAATGGGAAAGCTGCGCAAGCGCATGAGCTTCTCTCGCATCGACGAGGTACTGGACATGCCGAACCTGATAGAGGTTCAGAAGAATTCCTATCGAAAATTCCTTGAAGAGGATTTCAGGGAGGTTCTGGCGGATGTTTCGCCGATCACGGACTATAGCGAGAACCTGATTCTTGAGTTTGTTGACTATTCTCTTGATAAGACACCAAAAAATTCTGTAGAGCGTTGTAAAGAACGCGATCTGACCTTTGCAGCACCTTTGAAGGTGTTCGTAAGGCTGAAGAATAAAGAAACAGGTGAAATCAAAGAAACTGACGTCTTTATGGGTGATTTTCCACTGATGACCGAACATGGCACCTTCATCATTAATGGTGCGGAGCGTGTTATCGTCAGCCAGCTGGTACGTTCCCCCGGCTCTTACTACACCAAAGAAATCGACAAAGCTGGAAAACAGCTTTTTTCAGCACAAGTTATTCCAAACCGCGGCGCATGGATCGAATATGAAACCGACTCTAACGACTGCCTGTGGGTGCGCATTGACCGTGCCCGCAAATTGCCGATTACCGTCATCCTTCGCGCCCTGGGCTATGGTACAGACATGCAGCTGATTGATCTGCTGGGCGAGGATGAACGCCTGATGACCACCATCAGCCGCAGCGATGCCAATATAAAATCACAGACAGATGCTCTGCTTGAAATCTATCGCAGGCAAAAGCCGGGCGAGCCGCCAACGGAAGAAGGCGCGCGCACCCTGTTGCACAGCCTGTTTTTTGATCCCAAACGCTATGACTTGATGCGTGTAGGGCGCTACAAGTATAATAAAAAACTGGGGGTTTCTGCCCGTATCTCCGGCCAGATCTCCGCAGAGGATCTGGTTGATCCTTCCACTGGCGAAGTGATTGTGAAATCCGGTGATACAATTACCCGCGAGCAAGCTCTAATTATTCAGAACGCCGGCATAAATGCTGTCAACATCCGCGTAGCAGACCATGTACACAAGGTGGTAGGCAACAATTTTGCTGATGCCAAAGACTACCTGCCCTTTGATCCCAAGGAAGCCGGCATACTCGAAATGGTACATCTTCCCACCCTATTGCGGCTGATTGAAGGAGTTAAGGAAGAAGATCTGCTGAGGCTGGTCAGCGAAAACGCCACATTGCTTGTCCCCAAGCACATTATTATCGATGATATTGTGGCCACCATCAGCTATCTGTTGGGGTTGCCGTACGGCGTGGGCGAGGTGGATGATATCGATCATCTTGGTAACCGCCGCCTGCGCAGCGTTGGCGAACTGTTGCAAAATCAAATTCGTATCGGCATGTCCCGTCTGGAACGCGTGGTCCGCGAGCGCATGGCCATACAGGACGCAAACGACGTCAAACCCGGAGATTTAATTAACATCCGTCCTGTGTCCGCTGCGATCAAGGAGTTTTTTGGTTCATCTCAGCTGAGCCAGTTCATGGACCAGCCCAACCCCTTGGCCGAACTGACCCACAAGCGCCGCCTTTCCGCTCTGGGCCCCGGCGGCTTAAACCGTGACCGCGCTGGCATGGAGGTCCGTGACGTTCACTACAGTCACTATGGGCGCATTTGCCCCATTGAAACACCAGAAGGCCCCAACATCGGTCTGATTGGATCGCTCGCCACCTATGCGCGCATCAATGAATACGGTTTTCTTGAATCCACCTATCGCAAGGTTGATCCGGTCACCCATTGTGTCACCAATGAGATTGTCTATATGACGGCGGATGAAGAAGACAACTACAACATTGCCCAGGCAATGGAGCCTCTGAATGAAGATGGCAGTTTTGTCAATGATCATGTTCCCTGCCGCTGGCGGGAGGAAATCCTTAGCGTGCCGCGTGAGCGTGTTGACTATGTTGATGTCTCTCCCAAGCAGCTGGTCTCCGTCGCAACCGCGATGATCCCCTTCCTTGAAAACGACGATGCCAACCGCGCCCTGATGGGTTCCAACATGCAGCGTCAGGCTGTACCTCTTTTGAAGCCCGAGGCTCCCATCGTGGGCACTGGCATGGAATTTAAGGCTGCTCATGATTCCGGCGTAGTATTGCTAAGCAAAACAGCCGGAGTGATAGAAAATGTATCTGCCGATGAGATTACAATCCGTGATGATCAGGGCGAGCTGTTTCGTTACAGACTGACCAAATTTGCGCGTTCCAACCAGTCTACCTGTATCAACCAGCGTCCGCGTGTTGATATAGGTGAGCGCGTTGAGGTCGGTGATTTGCTGGCAGACGGCCCCAGCACCGAAAAGGGTGAAATTGCCCTGGGCCGTAATGTTCTGATCGGCTTTATGACCTGGGAAGGTTATAACTACGAAGATGCCGTGCTGATTTCCGAGCGCCTCGTCAAAGAAGACCGCTACACCTCCATCCATATAGAGGAGTATGAATCAGAGGCTCGCGAAACCAAGCTTGGGCCTGAAGAAATAACCCGCGATATACCCAACGTCGGTGAAGAGGCTCTTAAGGATCTCGATGAATATGGTGTGATTCGTGTGGGTGCGGAAGTTCGCGCCGGCGATATCTTGGTTGGAAAGGTCACTCCTAAGGGCGAGACGGAACTGACAGCAGAAGAGCGCCTGTTACGCGCGATTTTCGGTGAAAAGGCCCGCGAAGTGCGTGATACCTCTTTAAAAGTACCCCACGGTGAAGGCGGTATTGTTGTTGATGTCAAAGTCTTTACCCGTGAAAGCAAGGACGAATTATCACCCGGTGTCAACCAGATGGTCCGCGTCTACATTGCCCAGAAGCGTAAGATATCTGTCGGTGACAAGATGGCAGGCCGCCACGGCAACAAGGGCGTCGTATCCCGCATTCTTCCAGAAGAGGACATGCCCTTCCTGCCGGATGGTACTCCCCTTGATATCGTCCTCAATCCCATGGGCGTGCCTTCCCGTATGAACATTGGCCAGGTGCTGGAAGTTCACTTGGGCATGGCTGCCAAAGCGCTGGGTTGGCATGTAGCTACCCCTGTGTTTGACGGAGCTGCTGAAAAAGATATTGAGGACTGCCTGATTCAAGCCGGATACAGCGGAGACGGCAAGACAACGCTGTATGACGGCCGTACAGGCGATGCTTTTGAAAACCGGGTAACAGTCGGTTATATGTACTTCCTTAAGCTGCATCACCTGGTCGATGATAAGATGCACGCCCGTTCCACCGGACCCTACTCGCTTGTCACCCAGCAACCCTTAGGCGGAAAAGCCCAGTTCGGCGGCCAACGTTTCGGCGAGATGGAAGTGTGGGCTCTTGAAGCCTACGGTGCGGCCAATACATTGCAGGAGATTCTGACTGTTAAATCAGATGATGTGGTGGGCCGCGTGAAGGCTTATGAGGCTATCGTAAAGGGCAAATCCATCCCCACCCCCGGTATCCCCGAAAGTTTCAAGGTGCTCATCAAAGAGCTGCAGGCCCTCAGCCTTGATATCAAGGTATGGGGTGAGAACGCGCAGGAGATCATTATTCGCGAGATCGAAGACGATGACGGCTCCACTGTTGTCACCCGCCGCGAGGAGATGCCCGGAGATGTACAAGCCGTCCGTGAGGACATTGAAGACATCGATCTGGATGATCTCAGCCTCGGTGATGAAGATCTGTCCCTGGCTGACGAGGTCAGCTCCCCCAGCCTCAACGAAGATAGCGGCGCTGACGATGACGATGACCTCAGCCTTGATCTGGATGACGAAGACCTCGACATTGAGTAAAGCCGAGCAGGAGGAAATATATGTTTGAACTAACCAATTTGGAATCCATCCAAGTCGGCATGGCTTCGCCTGAAGAGATATCAAACTGGTCCTATGGCGAAGTGACCAAACCTGAAACGATCAACTACCGTACTCTTAAGCCCGAGCGTGGCGGCCTGTTCTGTGAAAAAATCTTTGGTCCGGTGAAGGACTGGGAATGCAGCTGCGGTAAGTATAAACGCATCAAATATCGCGATAAGGAAAAAATCTGCGATAAGTGCGGCGTTCAGGTCACACGCGCCAAAGTCCGCCGTGAGCGCATGGGCCACATCCAACTGGCTGCCCCCGTAAGCCATATCTGGTACTTTAAGGGCATTCCGAGCCGCATGGGTATGCTGCTTGATATATCTCCGCGCAATCTTGAAAAGGTTCTGTACTTTGCCTCTTACATTGTGATCGATCCCGGCAATACAGACTTTACAAAGGTCGAGAAGTATTCACTGATTTCGGATGTTGCGTATCGTCAAATCATGCAGAAGGATCCGTCCGAACGCGGAAACTTCCGTGCAGGTATCGGCGCCGAAGCGGTGAAGGTGCTTCTTCAGGAGCTGGATCTCGACCAATTGAGCCAAGATCTGAAAGAAGAGATCGCCGCGCTGGTTGAAAAAGAGAAAGATAAGGAAACTGAAGGCCAGAAGCGTTCGCATGCCATCAAACGCCTGGAAGTGGTTGAGGCTTTCCGTACAAGCAACAACAAGCCAGAGTGGATGATCCTGGATGTCCTCCCTGTCATTCCTCCGGAGCTTCGCCCCATGGTGCAGCTGGACGGTGGCCGTTTCGCCACCAGTGACCTGAATGATCTTTATCGCCGTGTGCTTAACCGTAACAACCGCCTGAAGCGGATGCTTGAAATGGGTACTCCGGATATCATTGTGCGCAATGAGAAGCGCATGCTGCAGGAAGCAGTCGACGCTTTAATTGACAATGGCCGGCGCGGTCGTGCCGTCACCGGACCGGGAAACCGTCCGCTCAAGAGCCTTTCAGACCTTTTGCGCGGAAAACAGGGCCGCTTCCGTCAAAACCTGCTGGGTAAGCGAGTTGACTACTCGGGTCGTTCGGTTATCGTCGTGGGCCCAGAACTCAAATTGCACCAGTGCGGACTGCCCAAAGAAATGGCTCTTGAACTGTTCAAACCCTTCGTAATGGAACGCTTGGTTAAGCTAGGTATTTCCAACAATGTCAAATCCGCTAAGCGTGCCGTGGAAAAGGTTCGACCCGAAGTCTGGGATATCCTTGAGAATGTAATCAAAGAACATCCCGTGCTTCTTAACCGTGCCCCTACACTGCACCGCCTTGGTATCCAGGCGTTTGAGCCTGTGTTGGTCGAAGGCAAGGCGATCAAGTTACATCCTCTCGTCTGCTCAGCCTACAATGCTGACTTTGACGGTGACCAAATGGCTGTACACGTCCCACTGTCCGTTGAAGCACAGGCAGAAGCGCGTTTCCTGATGCTGGCCGCAAATAATATCATGAAACCTCAAGATGGAAAGCCTGTCGTGTCACCTGCTCAGGACATGGTTATTGGCTGCCATTACCTGACCTTTATCGATAAAGAGGCTGCCGGGGCAGGCCGCGTGTTCACCTCCAAAGATGAGGCGGAGCTGGCCTATTTTGACGGGCAAATCACCTTGCAAAGCCCAATCAAGGTGCGTATGACGCGTGAATACGAAGGCGAAACGCATCGACGCCTTATCGATTGCACGCTTGGCCTTTTGATCTTCAATAGCGTTATTCCGCAGGATCTTGGGATTCAGCCCCGCGAAACGCTTGACGACATGTTCAAATTGGAAATTGACCATGAAGTTATAAAAAAGGATCTTAATAAAGTCGTTGATAAGTGCTTCCACGTCCATGGTGTAACCCGGACAGCGAAAGTCCTTGATGACATCAAACATCTTGGTTACTCTTACTCTACCAAGGGAGCAATTACTGTATCGGTCGCCGATATCATCGTGCCGCCTGAGAAACAGGAATGGCTCAAGGAAGCTGATGAGAAAGTTGCCACCATCGAAAAACGCTATCGCCGCGGCTTGTTAAGCGAGGATGAACGCTACAAAGCTGTCATTGCTGTCTGGAATGATACGACAAACCGCCTCAAAGGGCGCGTCATGGGTGTTTTGAACCCTAAGAACCCCATATACATGATGACGAACTCCGGAGCCCGTGGCTCTGTAGGCCAAGTCGCCCAGTTAGCCGGTATGCGTGGCCTGATGGCTTCCCCCACCGGCAAAGCCATCGAGTTGCCCATTCGCGCGAACTTCCGCGAAGGCCTCAATGTGCTTGAGTTCTTTATGTCCTCACACGGCAGCCGGAAATCGTTGGCTGATACGGCTCTTCGCACCGCCGACTCCGGCTATCTTACCCGTCGCTTGGTGGACGTATCGCAGGAAGTAATTGTCCGTGAGAATGACTGTTTTGAAAGCAGAAGCGAAAAGGTGCGCGGCATCACCGTTGAACCGATCTCCGAAATCGAGCCTTTGGAGGATCGTATCGAAGGCCGCGTGTCAGCCGAGGATGTGATTCACCCGCTTACAGGCGAGATTCTCTGCCATGTGAACGACTCTATTGACGCTACTCTGGCGAAAAAGATTTCACAAGCGGGTATCACCAAGATGCAGGTACGAAGCGTGCTGACCTGCCGTTGTCAAACAGGTGTCTGCGCGCGTTGCTACGGCAGTAACCTGGCCCATGGCGGCGAAGTAGACATCGGTGAAGCTGTCGGTATCATCGCTGCTCAATCCATCGGCGAACCCGGCACCCAGCTGACAATGCGTAACTTCCACTCCGGTGGTGTTGCCACAGCAACTGACATTACACAGGGACTTCCCCGTGTTGAGGAACTGTTTGAAGCGCGTAAACCGAAGGTGGAGGCAACCTTAGCCGAAATCAGCGGCACTGTTTCGATGAACAACTCAAAGAAACGTCGTGAATTGATCATTACCTCCGATGATGATCCCAATGAAAAGAAGACCTATCTGATCCACTACGGTGCGCGTCTTAAGGTAGAAGAAGGCGATCATGTCAACGCTGGCGATGAATTGATCGACGGGTCGATCAACCCCCACCACCTTTTGCGTATTCTAGGCATCAAAGCCGTGTATGAATATCTGCTTCGTGAAGTGCTCAGCGTTTATCACTCCCAGGGCGTAGGCATCGCCGATAAGCATATTGAAGTGATTATACGCCAGATGCTGCGCAAAGTACGCGTTGAGGATGCCGCTGATACGGATCTGCTGCCTGGCAGCCTGGTTGATATATTCCGCTTTGAGCAAGCCAACGAGGCCACTATCGCAGCAGGCGGACGTCCCGCCGTCGCAAAACGTGTTCTGCTTGGTATTACAAAAGCCTCATTAGCAACGGAAAGCTTTCTCTCAGCTGCTTCCTTCCAGGAAACAACGCGCGTACTGACGGAAGCCGCCATCAAGGGCAAGATTGACCCGCTGGAAGGCTTGAAGGAGAACGTAATCATCGGCAAGCTAATCCCTGCTGGTACAGGTTTGAAGCGCTACAAAAACATCGAGTTGCAGGAAACTTTCTGATTCCATGTCGTTTCCTCTCATGCAAAACAGGCAGGCGAACAAGCCTGTCTGTTTTGTATAATCAGGCCAAAGCCCG
>CAZYKQ010000065.1:0-10811 GCA_964648235.1 uncultured Christensenella sp.
TGGCGCCATGTCTTGCATGGCGCAAGGATGTGCCGAAACAGTATTATACAGATGATTGTGATGCTATGCAAGGCTTCGGCAAAATTTTTCGGGCTATACCGCCGCCGCCAGGCCGGGGTTCATCCTTTGGATGGAGGCCTTGGTGTCGGTGATGATGGCGTTGAGTTTGCGGATCTCCCGGCGGTAGATCAGGGTATGCGCGGTGCCGGCGCGCTCCGCCCGGCCCGTGCGGCCGATCCGGTGGACATAGCTTTCGCTGTCGATGGGCAGATCATAGTTGACCACCAGGTCGATGTTGCGCACATCGATGCCGCGCGCGGCTACGTCAGTCGCCACCAGGATATCAATCCGGCCTGTCCGGAAAGCCTTCATGATGCGCTCCCGTTTTTGCTGGTTGATATCGCCGTGCAGCACATCCGCGCGGAGGTTTTTCCCTTGCAGATCTTCGCACAGAGAATCGGCCATGCGCTTTGTGTTGACGAAGACCAGGCACAGCCGGGGCTTGGCCTCCTTCAGCAGGCTCATCAGCTCATTTTGCTTAGCGCCCTGGTTGACGGTCGTATAAAATTGCTTGACCGATTTGACGGTCAGGGTATCCTGTTTTATGGTGATGTGCTTTGCCTCGCGCTGGTAGTTGGCGGCGATATCCAGAATGCCGCCGGGCAGGGTGGCCGAAAACAGCACCGTCTGGTGTATGGCGGGAACGGAGGCGAGCACGCGGTTCAGTTCATCCTGAAAGCCCATGTCAAGCATCCGGTCAGCCTCATCCAGTACGACGATCCGCACAGCGCTCAGGCTGACAGAGCGGCGCTGGATATGATCGATCAGGCGGCCGGGCGTAGCGACAATGATCTGGGGCCGGGCGCGCAGCGCCGACAGCTGTCGTGCGATGGGCTCGCCGCCGTAGAGCGTCGCGATGCGCAGGCCTTTTTGATACTGAGCCAGCTTTTGCAACACCTGCGCGGTCTGAATGGCCAGCTCGCGTGTGGGGCTGAGGATCAGGGCTTGCGCGCCCTGCTTGCGGCTGTCTGTCAATTGGGCGATCGGGATGCCGAAGGCTGCCGTTTTTCCGGTGCCGGTCGGCGCCTGCACGATGAGGTCCTGCCCCTGTAAAAAGGCGGGGATCACTTGTTGCTGCACGGGAGTCGTCAGCGTGAAGCCCATGGCGGCTACCGCCCGCTTGATGGAGGGGATCAGCAGATCCCCCGTAAATATTGATTGATTATCTTCTTGTTGCATATATCTCCGTTATTTTTTGATAAAAAGCCCGTCCATCCGCTTGGGATGGACGGCCCTTTTGTTCTTGTCAGGCAGCGCGGACGTTGACGGCCCGCAGCTTCCTGCTGTCCTTGGGATCAGGCTCCACATCAAAGGTGACAGCCTGGCCTTCGTTTAATGTTCTGTATCCGTCATCTGAAATGATGGCGGAAAAGTGCACAAACACATCATCGCCTCCGTTGTCGTTGGCGATAAAGCCAAAGCCCTTCTCTGAGTTGAACCATTTTACCTTGCCGGTGTTCATTTTCTTTCCTCCTGAAATTCGATCCGTTCCTGCGCATACATAAAACCCCGTTTTCAGTAAACCGTTAATCATCGATTTACATAAAACGAGGTTAACCACTTGCCAATGAACTTATGTTTACTTTAGCACGGATGGGCGGGGTTGTCAAATTTGATTTTGGAACTCTGGAGCGTTACCGTTACTAGGCAGCAGATGCTTCGATCCCTTGTTTGCTGAGGGTGGCGGAGAGGGACAGCCCGACGGCGGCCTGCGCTGCCAGCAGCCCCAGGTTGATTACCAGGGGGAACAAGCGCCCATGCTCCGCCGCTTGCCCCGCCAGCCAGCCGATGGGGGCGCTGATCAGCAGGATGGCGGCGAAGATGAGGCTGTTGATCCGGGCACGTTCGTCTTGCGGGATGCTGAGCGACATCAGCGATTCGGACAGCGGGCCCAGCATCGACAGGGCAAAGGCATCGCAGGCAGCCCCCGCAAAGACGGCGGGCATGGCAGGGCTGCCAAACGGAGCCAGGACGATCAACATCAGGAGGCCTGCCCCCTGCGCGCCAAAGGCCCACAGCAGCGGGCGCTTGATTTGAAGGAGGCTGAGCCGGGGCACGATCAGCAGATAGCACAGCAGCGCTGTGATGGATTTGATGGTCGGCAGAGCCGAGAACAGGGCGTCGCTGATGCCATACTCCGCCTTCACAAACAGGGGCCAGAAGTTTGACTGCACGGTGTTGAAACAGGTCATCAGCACCGCCAGCGACAGGCAGAGCCGCATGCGCCTGCCCTTGAGCGCCTGCGCGAAGGCAGGGAAGCCGCCCAGGGACAGCGCAACTATGGATTTCTTCCTGCAAGCCGCCATGCGCTGCCTGCCTATGCTGCTTTCAGCCGCCAGACGGTACTGGATGATGAACTTTACTGCCATCAAAACGGCGGATATCGACAGAAGCACGCGCATGGTGCTGATGAGGGTGAAGCGTTCCATAAACAACCCAGCGAGGGGCGAGAGGAAGCCCGCCAGCAAGCTGATGATGTTGAGGATGGTGTAGATGTGAATCAAGCGCCCCGTATCTTCGCCCTCAACGATCAGGCAGCTGAAACTGTTGCCTGTTACCCGCCAGAGGCTGTTGATCAGCACGGCCAGCGCGAAGTGATGATAGCCTGAGGCCGTCGCCCACAGGGCGCAGGGCAGAACCCAGGCGGCCAGGCCGAAGCAGAGCATGGTGCCGCGCCGGCCCCAGCGGTCAACGATGGCGCCGGACAGAAAGCCCCACAAAAACTGCGCGGCCAGGCTGAGGCTGGCCAAGGCGCCGATCTGCGCGCCGCTCAGGCCAATATCCGCCATATACAGGGACATGAAGGGGAGGAAAAGTTGAAAGGGTATGGCCCACAGAGGCTCACTAACGACACAGGCCCTTTGATTGCCCTTGAGGGTGCGCAAAGAAAGCCATAGGGAAACAGGGGATGTAGTCATAGGTTTCTCCTTCGTTTATCGGTTTGTTCCATCAACTCCTTTCGACGCGTTTGCGCCGGCTGATACCCGAATGTGGGGTATGGATGGTGTCTGCGGCATATGAGCACCGCCTTTCGACTGCTTTGGTTGAAGTATACAATACAAAGCCGGCTATGACCAGCATAACCGGGAAGCTTTTGGGATTATCTGCTTGGGATAGGTGTTCAAAAAAGCGCAAGATTGCGCTAGGCAGTCATGCGCCTGATAAGGTGACGCTCAGAGAGATTACCTGCCAAGATTATTATTATCCCCCTGCATCCCATTCGCGCTATAATAGACCGTACTTCCCGCGGGCACGCTGCGCGTGATCCAGGTGTTGCCGCCGATGACGCTGCCTTCGCCGATCACGGTATCACCGCCAAGGATGGTGGCGTTGGCGTAGATGACCACATGGTCGCCGATGTCGGGATGGCGCTTGACGCCCTTGACGGGGTTGCCCTGCTCATCCAGCTCAAAGGATTTGGCCCCGATGGTCACGCCCTGGTAGAGCTTGACATGTTTTCCCAGGCGCGCGGTTTCGCCGATGACGACGCCGGTGCCATGGTCGATGCAGAAGTATTCGCCGATGGAAGCCCCGGCGTGGATGTCAATGCCCGTCTTCTGGTGCGCGTACTCGGTCATGATGCGGGGAAGCAGGGGAAGCTTCAATAAATAAAGCTCATGCGCCAGGCGGTAGATCATGGTGCCGTAGAAGCCGGGATAGCACAGGATGATCTCCTCATAGGAGGCGGCGGCCGGGTCGCCGTTGTAGATGGCTTCAATATCGGTCAGCAGCACACGCTTGATTTCAGGCAATTTTTGAATGAACCGTTCGCCCACACAATCCGCGTCGCAGCCCATCGCAGGGCCGAATGGAAGCGCCAGAGCGGCTTGTTCCATCAGGCGGCGGTGGACACGGCCCAGCACATCCGCTATGCTTTCGGCGCGCGGATTAGGAAAAAAGCGCGGGAACAGGATGGTCTGCAGATCGTGAATCAGGCGGGTGATCTCCTGCCTGATGGGAAGAAGGGAAGCATTGAAACGCCGGCACTGCTCGTCCAGCTCGCCCAGTTTGTCGATAACCTGATGGAACAGTTCGTGATTCTTTCCTGACTGCATACTTCCCTCCGAAAATTGATAAGTAGAATGTATGCAATCGGCGGGTATAAGTCAATATGGATGAGAAAAGAGGCAGGAAAATGCTGTGGTTTGACGAATAAATATAGAATAAAGCAAAGGAGGACAAGGTGTGATCGGTGATGACAGCCTGAGAGAAGTATATCAGGACGGCGAAACAATATTTGACGGACATATTATCCGGGTGGAGAAATGGCGCGTATCCCTGCCTGACGGCCGGGATGCCTCGCGTGAGGTGGTGATCCATAAAGGGGCCGCCGCTGTCGTGCCGGTAGACGCGCAGGGCATGGTTACGCTTGTGCGTCAGCACCGGGTAGCGCTGGATACCTTCACCTGGGAGATACCGGCGGGCAAGCTGGACAGCGTGTCGGAAGATCCTCTGGAGTGCGCTAAGCGGGAACTTGAGGAGGAGACGGGCCTGCGTGCCGCTCAGTGGCTCAAGCTCAACCATGTGATTACCACGCCGGGCTTTTGCACGGAGCAGATCAGCCTCTATCTCGCGACAGAATTAAGCCAGCACGAGGCACATACTGACCAGGATGAATTTTTGCGGCTGACCAAGATGCCTCTGGAGGAGGCGGTGAACAGAGTGATGACGGGCGAGTTCCGCGATGCCAAAACCTGCCTGGGCCTTTTGATGGCACAACGGGTCATGGCAGATCGGTTAAGGCTTCCCCGATGGGGTGACGGCATACCGCCTAACCGTCGGATGGCGGGGACGGGGTTTCCGGTCGCCAAGGGGTAAAGAGAGACCATGCGCTTTTTACAAGGCCTGTTAGGCGAAGGATGGGCGGAGCCGGTTGCAAACACCTTCCCCGAATTGACGGCGGACGGTATGAGGGACGCCCTCCTGCGTCTGGATACGCTGGAAGGTGATTTGGTGCGTCTGCGTTTGCCGCGGCTGTCGGACGCTGGTGATTTATACACATTTGCCCGTGATGAGGAAAACAGCCGCCATGTGCTTTGGGAGCCGCATCGCAGCGTGTCGGACAGCCGGGAGGTGCTGCGGTACATCATCCGCCGCAATCGCAAAGGCCTGCCGATGACCCTGGCCATCACCTTAAAGCGGGACGACCGTCTGATCGGGACCATCGGCTTTCAATGGATTAATTTTGAAAGCCGCAGCGGTGAAATCGGCTATTCCATTGCCCGCAGGCTGTGGAACCGGGGCCTGGCCACCGATGCGCTGAAGACCATCCTTCCCTTTGCCTTTGACACGCTGGGGCTTAACCGCATTGAAGCCAAGCATGATACCGGCAACCCGGCCTCCGGCCGGGTGATGGAGCACGCGGGCTTTAAACTGGAAGGGATCGCGCGCAAGAGCCTCTTGCTGAAAGGGACGCTGGTTGATGTGGTGAATTACGCGCTGATCAGGGAAGAGTGGAGCGCCGCCACCGATCACCCCGGGCACCCGAGCAGGGGCGTTTGACGCGAGGGGCCGACTGCAAGCAAATGGCCCTGACAAAACGGGCAGAGGCGGGAGACAGGAACGCCGGGGGAACAAGTCAAACACCAGTTGCCGCTCAGAAAAGAGCGTCTTATATCCACTATCAACATAGAAACTGAGATAATACAAATGCAAGCAAAATTGATCTTCGCCCTGTGTATGGGCATATTTGGCACCATTCCGCTGTTTGTCCGTTTGATTCCGTTGCAAAGCGCTGAGATCGCCTTGTGGCGGGCGGTGCTGGCCTCCATTTGTATCCTGGCCTATCTGATGCTGAGCCGTAAAAAACTGAGGCTGGCTGATTTCAAGGGCAGGATGGGCATGCTGATCCTCTCGGGGGCGATCATGGGCATCAACTGGGTTACGCTGTTTGAAAGCTACCGGCACACTACCGTATCGATGGCCACCCTGATCTACTATACCGCGCCTATCCTGGTGACAGTGGCGAGTGCGGTATTGATGAAAGAAAAAATCAGCCGCTTTCAGGCGCTTTGTATGGGGATGACCATGCTGGGGCTTGCCTTGATCGTTAATCCCACAGGGGAAGGCGGAGCCTTATGGCTGGGCGCCTTGCTGGCTTTCATATCGGCGACGCTCTACGCTACGGTGATCATGCTGAATCGGTTTATCAAGGATGTTCCGGGGGTACAGCGCACACTTCTGCAGTTCGGCGCCGCCATAGGCGTTTTGCTTCCCTATGTGCTGCTCACGGGCGGGCCGGGGATCGGCAGCATCGACGTAAAGGGGCTTCTTTCTTTGCTGACAGTCGGCGCCTTTCATACCGGCCTTGCCTATTGCCTGTATTTCGGCGCGATCCAAACCTTAAAAGGGCGGGAGATCGCCATCCTCAGCTACATTGATCCGGTGCTGGCCGTGTTGTTATCCGCGCTGTTTTTGAAAGAACCTTTGGCACCGGTCCAGATTCTGGGCGGCGTGATGATTTTGCTGTTTACCTTCCTAAGCGAGGGAACAGGGTGGAGCAACAAAGCCAAGTCTGTGAATACCTGACAAAACAATCAGGGGTGGCCCGCATCAGAAGGTACCCGGCGGATGTGCCGTAGCCGATGAGAGCGGCTGGTCAAAAGGTCCGGATTGATTCCGCAGCGTGGACAGTCCTCTGATCCTTTCTTCTTGCCATAAATCAAAAGACCTTGCGCTTGGGTGCGTTTACGCATTTTATCAGCATGATATCCTTTACAAACTCACCCTCACCCCCTATAATAAATAGGCTGTGAAAAGGACGGGTGCAGGCATGGCCCAAAGCGAGCCGGGGATGGTGAGAGCCCGGTGGAGACCGCCTGATACCGGATCACCTTGGAGCGTGGAATCATCTTCCCGGTTGCCGCCGTTACCGGCCGCCGCCCAAAACGGGCCGGCACAAGCGGGCGCAATGCGTCAATTTGGGTGGTACCGCGGATTAGTCCGTCCCAATCAGGGATGGGCGTTTTTTATTTGTTGGAGGGTATATGTATCAAAAAGTATCGACGGATATGGATTTCCTGGGACGAGAAAAGGAGACGGCTGCTTTCTGGAAAGAGAAGGGCATCATCGAAAAGAGCTTTCGCCAGCATGAGGGTAAGGAGCGCTTTACCTTTTATGATGGACCGCCTACGGCAAACGGAAAGCCGCATATCGGCCACGTCCTGACCCGGGCGATGAAGGATCTGATCCCGCGCTTTCATACCATGAAAGGCAAGGATGTGCTCAGGGTTGCGGGCTGGGATACCCATGGCCTGCCCGTCGAGCTGGAAGTTGAAAAAAAGCTTGGTCTGGAAGGTAAGCAACAGATTGATGCCTACGGCATGGAGCCATTCATCCAGGAATGCAAAAAAAGCGTTTGGACCTATCTGAACGAATGGCAGGATATGTCTGAAAAGGTGGCATTCTGGCTGGATATGGATCATCCCTATGTCACCTACCACGACCAGTACATTGAGTCAGTGTGGTGGAGCATCAAACAGATTGCCGATAAGGGCCTTTTATACCGCGGCCACAAGGTTGTCCCCTACTGCCCGCGCTGCGGCACAGCCCTGGCCAGCCACGAGGTGGCGCAGGGCTATAAGGAAGTCAGCGAGTATTCGGCCTTCGTTCGATTCAAGGTAAAAGGGGAGGAGAATACCTATCTCCTTGCCTGGACAACCACGCCCTGGACCTTGCCCAGCAACGTAGCGCTGTGTGTCAACGAAAAAGAAGACTACCTATGGTTCAGCCTGCGGGGCGAGACATTTGTAATGGCCAAAGCCCTGGTTAAAGCCGTTTTCGGTGAGGAGGACGCGGCCCAGATCCAGGCGATTAAAACGGTCAAGGGAGGGGAACTGGCCGGTGTTGAATATGAGCCTCTCTACCCGCCGCAGCAAACGCCCAAGGCAAAGGGCTGGTATGTTGTTTGTGATGATTACGTTACCTTGACTGACGGCACCGGTATCGTTCACACCGCTCCCGCCTTCGGTGAGGATGACGCGCGTGTAGGCCGCATCCATAACCTGCCTTTCCTGCAGCCGGTTGACGCAAAGGGTGAGTTTGTGGAGGGGACGCCCTGGGCCGGCAAGTTTGTCAAGGAAGCCGATCCGCTCATCATGGAAGACCTGGCCGCGCGTGGTTTGCTGTTTAAAAAAGAGATGTATACCCATAACTACCCGCACTGCTGGCGCTGCGATACGCCCTTGCTTTATTATGCCCGCGCGGGTTGGTTTATCCGAATGACGGCTGTTCGCGATGAATTGATTAAAAACAATCGTTCGGTGGATTGGCACCCTGATAATATCAAGGAAGGCCGTATGGGCAACTTCGTTGAAAATGTGATTGACTGGGCTGTTTCCCGCGAACGCTACTGGGGCACGCCCCTGCCTGTGTGGACCTGCAAACAGGGCCATATCCATGTTATCGGCAGCGTGGACGAATTGAAATCCATGTGCGTGGGTTCACCCGATCTGCCGGAGTTACACAGACCCTATATCGACAGCGTGGTGCTGCGCTGCCCCGAGTGCGGAGAGGATATGCACCGTGAAAAAGAGGTGCTGGACTGCTGGTACGATTCCGGCTCCATGCCCTTTGCTCAGTGGCACTATCCCTTTGAAAATAAAGAAAAGTTTGAGAGCACTTTCCCCGCTCAGTTTATCAGCGAGGCGATTGATCAGACCCGCGGCTGGTTCTACAGCCTTCTGGCCATCGGCACGGCCGTGTTTGAGCGCTCGCCCTATGAAAGCTGCCTGGTGCTGGGCCATGTGCAGGACAAGGACGGCCGCAAGATGTCCAAACATCTGGGCAACGTGGTTGATCCCCAGACAATACTTAACAAACAGGGCGCGGATGCCATACGCTGGTATTTCTATACCGCAGGGGCCCCCTGGCTGCCCAGCCGCTTTTCCGAGGAGGCCGTCAGCGAAGGCCAGCGCAAGTTTATGTCCACGCTGTGGAATACCTATGCCTTTTATATCCTTTATGCGGATATCGATAAATTCAATCCGCTTGAGCATGACCTGAACAAAGCAGAACTCAGCCTGATGGATAAGTGGATCTTAAGCCGGCTTAACAGTACCGTGAAACTGGTGAACGAAGGCCTCGGCGAGTTGCGCATCCCCGAGAGCGCCGGCGCCATCCAGGACCTGGTGGAAGATCTGAGCAATTGGTATGTGCGCCGCGGACGCAACCGCTTCTGGGGAAAGGGCATGGCGGGGGATAAGGAAGCCGCCTTCGTGACGCTGTCAGAAGTGCTGTCGACACTTTGCCGCCTGATCGCGCCCTTCACACCCTTCCTGGCGGAAAGCATGTATCAAAACCTGATCCGCTCGGTGGATCAAAACGCTCCTGAGTCTGTGCACCTGTGCAGCTTCCCTGAGGCGGATGAAAGCCGCATTGATTCTGAGATGGAGCGGCAGATGAAGGCCTTGCTGGGTGTCGTGACACTGGGGCGCGCCTGCCGCAACCTGGCCAACATGAAGGTGCGCCAGCCCGCTCAAGCCCTGTATGTGAAAGGCGCCAGCTTCGATTCGCCTTATGGAGAGCTGGCCAAGGATGAGCTGAATGTGAAGACAATCGTATTCACCGAGGACGCTTCTGCCTTCACCGGCTACCTCCTCAAACCGCAGCTGCGCACCCTGGGGCCGCGCTATGGCAAGATGCTGGGCAAGATTTCAGCGGCCCTTAAGGAACTGGACGGAGCGGCCGTCGTGGAAGGCTTTGAAAAGGGGGAAGCACTCCGCTTTGATGTGGAGGGGACCGAAGTGGTGCTGGATAAGGACGATGTGCTGATTGAAGCCGTTCAGCGCCCCGGCCTTGTCACTCTGGAAGAAAAAGGCCTGACCGTCGCGCTTAGCACCGTGCTGACGCCTGAGCTGGTGCAGGAAGGTTATGCCCGGGAAGTCATCAGCAAGCTGCAGACCATGCGTAAGGACGCGGGCTTTGAGGTAACGGACAGAATTGATGTCCGTTATGAATCCTGTGAGGCTGTGAACGCGGCCGTGGAAGCCTTCAGCGGGATGGTCAAGGATGTGGTGCTTGCCCTCAGCCTTGAAAAGGGCGACGGACTGGAGGGGGGCTATACCCAAGAATGGGATATTAACGGCGAGAAGGCTGTGCTGAGCGTTAGAAAAGTATAAACAAACCCCAAAAAGCATCAAAAAAACGGCGGGTGACTGCCGTTTTTTTGTACCGGATCCGATTTTCCAAAAAGGTCAGGGCGTGGTTAACCCTTTACAGCGCCGGCCATCATGCCGGATCTCTGGAGTGTCTGCAGCGCAAGGTACATCAATATGCTTGGCACAACGACCAGGGTGGTACCAGCTAATACAACCTGCCACGGGGTGGAAAGGCCATCCGAAACCGGCAGCATCGACACGGAGACCATCAGGGTGTATTTATTTGAGTTGCGAAGGAACAGAAGCGGCCAGAAAAAGTCGTTCCAGCAGGCAATCACCGTCAGTGAGGCCCAGAAGCGGCGCACCATACATACACCTCGCGCTCATTTTATGTAAGGTACGCCGTGCGGTTTACATTTACTTCTCAACCATGCTATACTCCCGACTTTGACAGTTGCGAGAGAAAAAAAGGCTCCTAACCCCTTGAAACATCTGGGGTTAGGAGCCTTTTGGATGTTTTCAGAAACTGCGTAATGTCTCTTTGTTTGTCACTTTGTTTAAACTGTACCCCATAAATCGGACAGTAAGGGTTTTCAAAACGGCTCCATGCTACAATAACGGACAGTAAGTTAAGCAGTACCCCATCGGAAATTA
>CAZYKQ010000066.1:0-10758 GCA_964648235.1 uncultured Christensenella sp.
CCTTAGGGGGTTAAGCTCCCTGTGCGCGGTGCTGGCAGTCGCCCTTGTCGGAGCGTTTGGCGCCATGGCGGGCGGCGGGCAGGGCGGCACGGCGCCGGGCTTTTACGGCGCGATGCTGATGGGTGACGAGGCGGGGGGCTACGTCGTGGTTGGGGTGCTGGCTTTCATGGCAGGCGTTGTGGTGACAGCGCTATGCCTCAGATATGGCAGAAAAACAGAAAAACAGCGGCATGAACACAATAAGGATACGTTTACATGAGGAAAGGGATTTTGAATCTGCCAACATAGCAGCGGTTGACCTGGGAGCCATTCCCGGGCGGGGCGAATGAATCGCGCGCGGTATCAAGGGAAGCTTTGACGGCGCATTGTACGCTATGACCGCCGGCTACAAATTGGGCGGATTGATTGACCCTTGCACAGGGGCTGTTACGGTTTCCGTTCCGTTGGAATTACGGGAGATTGTTATTATAAACGGAAATTGCAGGGTTGTTCTTATTCCTTCCCATCAAAATAGACGGAGCAAAAAGGCACGGGCATAAACCCCGCGCCCCTTTTTTGCCCGCTGAGTCCGCATACAGTTTTCTCGCTATTCGCAAAAGCTGTCGCGGTTTCACTACCCTCTCCGCATTTTTAAATACCCCTTCCGGGAAAAATCGCGGTTTAGAATCCAATCACCCGCGGCCCGTTGACAGGGAGCGCCTATCCTCCTATACTCGAGTTCACACAAGAGAACATATGTTCTTATTCGAGGAGGAGATCGGGTGCCGGAAGATAATGCGATTTTATCATGGACGGCGCAGTTGGCGCTGCGGGGGATCAGCCGCCGCAAGGCCGCGCGGGTATTGTACCTTAGCCAGAGCGCGCTGAACAAAAAGCTGCGCCGGGAGGCAGGTTTCACCCGGGAAGAAGAGGAAAGGCTTCTTGCCCTGTTAAAAAGGGGGCGGAAGGCTTGAGGGCTGAACGCTACTTAACAACCATCAGGGAAGACGACTGCCGCATCGGCGAGCTGGTCAGGCTGCAAACTGTCATGTCAGGAGCAGCCTCCCCAAGCGAGCGGGTTCTTAAAGACCGTCAGCATCTGGAAACACAGATCACCAAGGTCTACAAAGAAAACCACGCCGCTCGAAGGCGGGCCCAGCGCCTCATCGACAAGCTGCCCGATCCCGCCGAGCGGCAAGTACTCACCATGTTTTATTTGAGAAAGCTGACCGTCGGAGAAACCGCGGAGGTGATGGGCTTTTCGCCCCGGCACCTCTACCGCGTCAAGCAGCGGGCGCTGATGCACCTGGAAGGGCTTTTCCTATAGCTGAAACAGCCTTTCCATTCTTTTGACCGCATCTTCTCCGCCGGAAGACATCAGGCGCACGCGGCCTTCTTGCCCTCCCGCATTCAGCAGCCCTCGCCGCCCGAGTATTTCCTTCAGCTCCCCCGTTACGCGCGGACTGTCGTCAATCAGGGAAGCGGCGGGAAAGAAAGGCACGATGGCCTCCTTCAGGAAGGGATAGTGGGTGCAGCCAAGCACCACTACGTCGATCTGCTGATCAAGATAGGGGGCAAGCAGCGCCGCTAAGAAATCGCGCAGCTTGTCGCCGCCCAGCTCCTCCCGCTCAACAAACTCCATCAAGCCGGGAGCCGGCAGGCTGATCACGCCCTCGCCGTGTTGTGCGTACAAGGCTTCATATCGTTTTGTTTTGAAGGTGGCGGGCGTCGCCAAGGCCAGGATGGACCCCTCACGCCGCAGGGCCTGCGCCGCTTCAAGCGCCGGCTGGATGCCCAGCACAGGGATGGGCAGTTCATGCCGCAAAGTCTCCAAGGATACGCCGGTGGCCGTATTGCAGGCGATGACCAGCGCCTTGATGCCCTCGTCCATCAATTTTTGCGCCGCGGCGCGGGTCAAGGCAAGGATTTCCTCCGGCTCCCGCACGCCGTAGGGCGCGTTTTTGCTGTCACCGTAGTAGGCATAATCTTCATGCGGCAAAGCCGCGCGCGCGACGCGCAGCACGCTGAGCCCCCCGATGCCGCTGTCAAAAAATCCGATAGGCGCTGTGCTGTTCATATGACCTCCCGATTGGCCGGCTGTCCGGCGTTTTTTTCATTATAGAGGTCCGCGAGCAGGGAAGCAATAGGGATGACGATTGGAAGGCCCTTGGCAAAACCAGGATTTCCTCGTAAATCCCCATTGCTTTCCGGCATGTACCGCGCCCATCATGTATAAATATATTCCCAATACATCCATTTGTTTAATCCTTTATATGTTGTATATTGAACCTATAACATGAATCACCTTCCATGTTCAGGGCAGGCGCAGATCGGCCTGTTATGGGGGGGATAGGGAGGACATTAATGCAAAAGGTTTACATCGTTTCCGCCCGCCGTTCGGCCATTGGCGCGTTTTTGGGCAGCCTGTCCGAAATGAACCCGGCTGATTTGGGCGCGGAAATTGTCAAGGCAGTGCTGAAGGACGCGAAAGTCGCTCCGGAAAAAGTGGATGAACTGATCTGCGGCAACATACTGTCCGCGGGCCTGGGGCAGGGCATCGGCCGTCAGATCGCTGTCAAAGCCGGCATCCCGGTGGAAGTCCCTGCCTATTCCGTCAACATGCTGTGCGGCTCGGGCATGAAGGCTGTGCTCAACGGCATGAGCTCCATCATGGCCGGCGAGGCCGACATCATCGTCGCCGGCGGCGTGGAAAGCATGTCCCGCGCCCCTTACCTGATCCCCCGTGAAACCCGCAAGGGCATGAAAATGGGCAGCTTCCAGGTGGAGGATCATATGCTCAAGGATGCTCTGACGGATGCCTTCCACGGCATTCACATGGGCATGACCGCCGAAAACATTGCCGACAAGCACGCGATCGAGCGCGCCAGGCAGGACAGCTTCGCCTATACCTCCCAGAAAAAAGCCATCGCCTCCGTGGACGCGGGTCATTTTGATGAAGAGATTGTGCCGCTGACCGTCAAGGTCGGCCGCGATGAGGTGCTGTTTAACCGCGACGAATACCCCAACCGCAAGACGGACGAAGAAAAGCTCGCCAAGCTGCGCGCCGCCTTTAAAAAGGACGGCAGCGTCACAGCGGGCAGCGCTTCGGGCATCAACGACGGCGCCAGCTTCGTGCTGCTTGCCGGTGAAAATGCCGTGAAGGAGCTGGGACTTACCCCGATGGCCGAGCTGCTGGCAACCGGCCAGGCCGGCGTCGACCCCGCCGTGATGGGCCTTGGCCCCGTGCCCGCCATCCGCAAAGCCCTGAAGAAGGCCGGTATGAAGCTGTCCGACATGGAGCTGATCGAGCTCAACGAGGCATTCGCGGCCCAGTCTCTGGGCGTGCTGCGCGAGCTGAGCGAGGAGCACGGCATGAGCGAGGACGAGATCGTTTCGCGCACCAACCTTTTCGGCGGCGCGATCGCCCTTGGCCACCCCGTCGGGGCCTCCGGCAACCGCATCATCGTTACCCTGCTGCACGGCCTCAGGCGTACTGGCAAGCAGATCGGCCTGGCTTCCCTGTGCATCGGCGGCGGCATGGGCACCGCGGTCATTTTAAAAACTTTGTGATAAAAAGACATACGCATAATTTGATATAAGAAAATGATTTGAAGAAAGCGAGATTCTGATTTATGAGACTGGAAGGAAAAGTTGCCATCATCACCGGCGCCGCCAAGGGCCTTGGCGGTGAAATGGCCCAGTTGTTTGCCAAAGAAGGCGCGAAGGTCATCGCGGCCGATATGTCCCCCCTCAGCTACGAGGCGGAGAACGTAGAATATTTTCCCCTCAACGTGACCGATCCTGCCGCCTGTGAAGCGTTGTTCAACCATGCCAGAGAAAGCTTCGGCCGCATCGATATCCTGATCAATAACGCGGGCATCACAAAGGATGCCCTGACCCGCAAGATGACCGAAGAGATGTGGGATCTGGTGCTGGACGTTAATCTCAAGGGCGTGTTCAACCTTACCCGTCACGTCGGCCCTTACATGCAGGCCCAGGGATCGGGCAGCATTATCAACATTTCAAGCGTTGTCGGCGTCTTTGGCAACATCGGCCAGGCAAACTACGCCGCCACCAAAGCGGGCCTGATCGGCCTGACCAAGACCTGGGCGAAGGAGTTTGCCATGAAAGGCGGCAATGTGCGCGTCAACGCCATCGCCCCCGGCTATACCATGACCGATATTCTGAAGACAGTGCCGCAGGAAATGCTTGACAAGTTCGCGGCAATGACCATGCTGGGCCGCCTGGGTCAGCCTCATGAAATCGCGAGCGCGGCGCTCTTCCTGGCCTCTGACGAATCGGGCTATATTACCGGTCAGGTCCTTCAGGTGGATGGCGGCATGCGCCTCTAAGACTCACAGGCCCGTCAAAGCAAAATTTTGACGGGTTTTGACCCTTTCACCCTTACAGCACGATTTTTCAAGGAGCATTGGATATTAAATGAGCGCGATCAATGTAGGTATTGTCGGCACCGGCGTCTACCTCCCCGGGAAGGTCATGGGAGCCAAAGAAATTTCCGAAAAAACCAGCGGCGTCTGGTCCGAGGAAGCAGTGCGCGACAAGCTGGGCATCAACCAAAAATACATTCCGCAAGACGGCTTGGGCGACGGCACGCAGGAAATGGGCGCGCTGGCCGCGCTTGACTGCCTGAAAAACACGGGCGTCGATCCTCTTGAGATCGATGTGATCCTGTGCATCGGCGAGGAGTGGAAGGAATACCCCCTCACCACCTCCGCCCTCTACATTCAGGACCGCATCGGCGCCGTGAACGCCTGGGGCATCGACCTGCAAAACCGCTGCTGCACCTGCGTGTCCGCGATGAAGATTGCCAAAGACATGCTGATGGCGGATGATGAGATCAACACCATCATGGTTGTCGGCGGCTATCGCAACGGCGATTTTGTCGATTATACTGACCGCAACATGTCCATGATGTATAACCTCTCGGCCGGCGGCGGGGCGATCATCCTTAAAAAGAACTACAACCAGAACCTGCTGCTGGGCAGCCACATCATGTCGGACGGATCGCTTGCCCGCACCGCGGGCGTAGAGATCGGCGGCACGGCCAAACCCATCACCCACGATAATATGGAAGAAGCAGCCAGGTCCCTGCGCCTGTTTGAGCCTGAAAAGATGAAAAACCGCCTCAACGAGGTGTCAGCAGGCAACTGGATCACCTGCATCGAGCAGTCGCTTAAAAAAAGCGGCATGACGAAGGCAGACCTGGGCTATCTGGCCATCCTGCACATCAAGCGCTCGGCCCACCTGGGGATGCTTAAGGATCTGGGCCTCAATGAAAACCAATCCATCTACCTGGAAAACTATGGCCACATCGGCCAGATCGACCAGATTCTCTCCCTTCACCTGGCCCTTAAAGAGGGCAAGGTGGAGGACGGCACGGTCGTGTGCATGCTGGCCGCCGGCATCGGCTACGTCTGGGCCGCCAACATCATCAAATGGGGGCCAGCCCTATGATCAGCTTTCAGGATATCCTGCAGACCATTGTCCACAGCCTGCCGACCATGGGACGCTATGCCCTGGTTACCATCGGCATCGTTCTGATCTTCCGCACGACGGCGACCACCAACTTTGCCCAGGGCCTGATCGCTACCTTCGGCACCTTCGTCGTGACCTGGGCTTCGCTGACCTACACCAACCTGCCCCTGTGGCTGTGCCTCCTGATGGGAATGGCTGCCGCCTTCCTGCTGGGCATGTTTGTGGACGTGGCGCTGATTCGCCGCGCGCGCCACATCACCCCTTCGGGCAAGCAGATGATCACCATGGGCGTGATGATGATTTTAGTCAACGTCACCCCCGTCGTATTCCGTGATATCACGCTGTGGACAAGGCCCGGCAAAAGCTTCAGCACCGACATCCTCCATTTCACGCTGTTTGGTTACCAGCTCAACATCACCCAGATGGGCTTGCTGGCCTTTGTGCTGGCCATCGTGGTGCTGTCGGCAGTGTTTGCCGCGCTCAAGTTCACCAAATGGGGCCTGGGTGTTCGCGCGACCGCGGCCAACGAGAACGTGGCGCAGATGCTGGGCGTGAATACCCGCGTGATCACTGCCTTTTCCTGGGCGCTGGCAGGCGCTTTGGCTACCTTGGGCGGCTTCTTTACGGGTGCCGGCACCGCGCTGAATGTAACCCTGATGGGCAACGCGCAAATCTACGGTTTTCTGGCCTGCGTGCTGGGCGGCTTCGGCAGTTTTCCCGCGCCCATCCTGGGCGCCGTGATCATCCCCTTGATCTATAATTTCGCCGGCAACCCGGCCATCATGGGGCCCAACGCCGGCATGTGGCAGAACCTGATCACCTTTGTGGTCGTGCTGCTCCTGATATTGATCTTCCCCAACGGCATCCTCGGCAAGAAGTACATCAAGAAGGTATAAGATGCAAAACCGATACGAAATTCATTCTTCCGGCAGGCTGTCAAGGGCGCTGAAGCATCCCTTCCTCGGCTTCATCCTCATCGGCGTGCTGCTGGTGGCCCTGCAGATCACGGCCCTTCTGACAGGCGGGGCCTGGCCCAAATCCTCCATGCTCAACGGCTTTGCGGCGGTGATGATCTATGCCATCATCGGCTACGGCTTCACCTACCTGCTGGGCTATGCCGGCCTGGCCAGCCTTGGCACGGCGGGTTTCGTCGGCCTGGGCTCCTATATCACGGCCTATTCGCTGCGTAACCTGCCCGGCGTTCCTTACCTGGTGGTCATCCTGGCCGCGCTCGCCGTATCGCTGGCGCTGGGGCTGGTCGTCGGTTTCATCAGCCTGCGCATCGAAGGCATCTTCCTGGCCATTGTCACCCTGGGCCTCAGCGAGGTATTCTACCAGCTGTTCACCAACTGGCTGGATTTCACCAACGGCCCCAACGGCGCGTCGATTTCAAAGTTTCCGATCTTTCAGACCTTCTTCAATATGTCCAGAAAGGACGCGCAAAGCGCCTTTTATATCCTCCTGGTGCTGATCACGGTAGCCCTGATGATGCTGACCTACAACCTGGGCCGCTCAAGCACGGGCCGGGCGATGCTGGCGATGAAAAACTCAAGCTCGGCCGCCCAGGCCATGGGCATCAGCCTGCTCAAGTACAGGCTGCTGGCCTTCCTGCTGTCCACCGCCTACGCGGGCTTTGGCGGCGTGCTGTTCATGAGCTACCTGAAGTTCTCCGCCCCGCAAAACTACACCATCCTGTTCTCCCTGAACATCCTGGCGGCGGTGCTGATCGGCGGCTCGCGCAACCTGGTGGGCACCTTCCTGGGCAGCTTCATCGTATTTGGCATCACCCCCATCTTTTTGCAGGACATCACCTTCTTCCGCGAAAATCCCTGGGTCATCAACGTGACCATCGGCGTCATCATCATCGCGGTGGTTATGTTCTATCCCGGCGGCCTGGTGCAGCTGGCAAACAACACCAGGAACTTCTTCAAAACAAGGATTGCTGACAGGCGGTTATATACATATGGCGAAGACGACTGATTCACGGTATTTCAATGATCCCAAGGGCGCCAGGCTGCGCCGGCGACTTTTCCGGGACATCGAGCGCCTGGAAAACAGCATCCGCTTTGAGCGCGATCTGGTCGATCTGCGGCGCAAGCAGCTGGATGAAAAGCGTCGGCAGAAGGTTGAAAAACTTGACCTTCGCCTGAAAAAACCTCTCTATCGCGAAGAGATGGCGCTGGCTGACACGCAGACCGCGGCGGCTGAGCTGCTGAACCGGCGGCTGCCCCGCATGGAAGAAAAGCACCGCCTGGCCTTCAGGAAACTGCGCCAGGATCTGCGCCGCAAAGAAGGCCTGGTGGATGAATCGGGGCGTCTCAAAAAGGAGACTTCCGGCCTCTCCCTCGCCTCGCAAAAGCAGCTGGACGGGTTGCTGAACAGCCAGGCCCTGGAAAAGGACGCGCTCCGGCAGGAGCTGCTTGCGCAGACCCAAAAAACACGCGTGCAGCCGGAGGAGCGCGAGCGGCGCCTGGCCGCCTATGAAAATGGCATGCAGGGGAAGGCGCGCCAGCTGGAAGAGCTTGAGGCCGCTTTGTCCGCGCAAAACGACGCCGCCATGAAGCAGTTCTCCGACAAGCAGGCACGCCTGATCGAGGCCCAAAAGGAAAAGCTGAAGCAGCTTCAGGCGCAATTGCTTGAAAGCGAGCAGAGCGCCCAGCACAACCTGCCGGAGGATGTCTGCCTGCGGCTTGACAATCTCTCCATGGTGTTCGGCGGCCTGCGGGCAGTGGACAAGCTCAGCTTCGACGTGAAGCAGGGCGAGATCTTCGGCCTCATCGGCCCCAACGGCGCCGGTAAAACAACGGTATTCAACTGCATCACGCAGTTTTACAAGCCCACCGAGGGCAATATCCTCTACCGCACAAGCGAGGGCAATGTGCTGCGGCTCAACAACTACCTGGTGCACGACATCATCACCAAGGGCATTGTGCGCACCTTCCAGAACGTGGAAGTGATCGGCGAGCTGAGCATCCTTGAAAACCTGCTGATCGCCGCGCACAGGCAGTACCGCGCGGGCCTCTTTGCCCAGATGTTCAACACCGGCAAGGTAAAGCGCGAAGAGGAAGTGCTGCGTGAGCGGGCCATGAAGGTGCTTGATTACTGCGGCCTGACCGCCATCAAGGATCTTCCGCCGGTGGGCCAGCCCTACGGCACCTTAAAGCGCATCGAGCTTGCACGCACCCTGATGGCGGGCGCCAACCTGATCATCCTGGATGAGCCGGCCGCCGGCCTCAACGATCAGGAAACGGTGGAGCTGACGCATATGATCCGCCGCATCCAGAAGGACTTCCATGTCACCATCTTCCTGGTGGAGCACAACATGGGCCTGGTGATGGATCTGTGCGACCACATCTGCGCCATCTCCTTTGGCAAAAAGCTGGCCTATGGCACGCCGAAGGAAATCCAATTAAACCCTGTCGTGCAGGAGGCCTACCTGGGCACCAATGACGCGCAGGAAGTTCAGGAAGTAATCGTTGGGGAGGGTCTGTGATGTCCGCCATGCTTGATATCAAAAACCTGTCCGTCAGCTATGGCGCGATCGAGGCGCTCAAGGATGTGAACCTGTCGGTTGACCGGGGAAGCATCGTCGCCATCCTTGGCGCCAACGGTGCCGGCAAATCCACGCTTCTCAAGACCATCTCCGGATTGGTGAAGCCCAAATCGGGCACCATCACCCTGGGGGGAGAGAAGAATCTGGTGGGCATGTATCCTTACAAAATCGCCGAGCAGGGCGTCATCCAGTCTCCTGAAGGGCGCATGATTCTTCAAGGCCTGACGGTGGAAGAAAACCTGATGGTCGGCTCCTACGGACTCAAGGGAAAGGCCGGCAAAACCAGGCGCCAGCTGATCAGCGAGAATTTCAGGGAGGTCTATGACCTGTTCCCTATCCTCAAGGAGCGCCGCGCGCAACAGGCCAACACGCTGTCAGGCGGCGAGCAGCAGATGCTTGCCATCGGCCGCGCGCTGATGGCAAGCCCCGAAGTGCTGTTGCTGGACGAGCCTTCCCTTGGCTTAGCCCCGCTGATCATCCGCGACATATTCGACATCATCAACCGCCTGCGGGACGCGGGCAACACCATTCTGATCGTGGAGCAAAACGCCTTTCAAACCCTCAAGATCGCCGACTATGCCTATGTGCTGGAGCTGGGGCGCGTATCAATGCAAGGCAAGGCATCCGAGCTGATCCACGATGAAACCCTGGTCGAGGCTTACCTCGGCGGGCAGAGGGCGTAAAGCCCCGCCATCACCCTGTATTAAGCGCAGGCGTCAGCGCTGCGTTTGATAAATATAAAAAATGAGGTAGAACCTCAAGGAGAGACAACATGAAGAAAATCCTGTCTATGGCTCTTGTCCTTGCGATGCTTCTGTCCCTGGCCGCTTTCAGTGCCATGGCGGAGACCGGCGTGGACACCAATGCCCGCACCGAAAATGAAGTGCAGTATAAGGGCACCGTGAAAATCGGTTCCGTCATGTGCGAAACCGGCGCAGTCGCCAGCGTGGGCGTTCCCTACAGCCAGTTCTACAAACTGTATGTGAAGTATGTCAACGAGGTGCTGGGCGGCGTCGCCAAGGGCGCCGACGGTGTTGGCTACTATCTGGATCACACCTCCTACGATGACGGCACTGACGGCGCTCAGGGCTTCATCTACATGCAGAAGCTGGTGGAAGACGATCAGGTCTTCTCGCTGGTCGGCAACCTGGGCACCTGGAACATCGCTTCCTCCCAGGAGTACATCGTCGAAGAAGGCATCCCCTCCGTCTACTGGGGCACCGGTTCCGCCCTGCAGTACTACCTCCCCGCTGAGGGCAACCAGCGCTTCACCTTCCCGGTGCAGCCCATCTACATCACCGAAGGCCGCATCATGCTGCTGCGCGCCCTGAACCTGCCCGCCATTGAAGGCTCCGGTGTCAGCGAAGTGAAAAAGATCGGCGTGATCTTCTCAGCGGATGATTCCGGCACTCAGATCGAAAGCGGCGCGAAGCTGCAGGAAGCCCTTCTGCCCGAAGGATCCCCCGAAGTGGTTTACGTGAAGGTCAACACCCAGGTGGCTGATGAGATGAGCGCCCAGATCGCCCAGCTGGAAGGCTGTGACGTGGTCGTGATCGGCGGCCTGCAGGCTTACTTCAACCCCATCTATACCGCGATGCAGTCAAACCCCGCCACCCGCGGCGTTCCCACCATCGTGTCCTACGTGAACGTAGCCCCCTCCAACATTCCCTCTGATGTCGCCAACCAGGAAGACACCGGCGACATCTACGGCGGTGCCTGGGTTGTTATCG
>CAZYKQ010000067.1:0-10569 GCA_964648235.1 uncultured Christensenella sp.
TGCGCCCTGTACTGCCCCGGCGTCATGCCTTCCATGCGCTTGAACAGCACAAACATGTATTTGGTGTTTTCAAAGCCGATCTCCCGGGCGATCTCCTCCACCGTCATTTCCGTTGACACAAGAAGCTCCGCGGCCTTCCCGATGCGCAGCCGGTTGAGCGCTTCGTTGACGCTGAGGCCTTCGGCCTCAAAAAATTGCTTGCGCAGATAGGCGGCGGAGATGCCCATTTCATCGGCGATTTTCTGGGCGGAAAGGGTCGGATCGCGCCAGCCGCGCTCCAGCCGCAGGCTGACACGCTCGGCCAGGGCGGAGACCTTCTTTTGCTTTTTTGACAGCTGATGGGCGGCAATAGCCTCAAACCCGGGAGAGAGCCGGGCATACAAAGCTTGAACATCTTCGGCCGCCTCAAGCAGTTCTTCCATCGGCCGGAGCTCTTGCTCCGGTTCCGATACCGGGGCGAGGAGCTCAATGTTTTGCATCAGATGCTTGAGGGAATAAAGGATATAGGCGTAGGAAGTGTGGGATAGGGCTTCCGCAAAGGTAAAGAAATACTGGCGGGCTTTTTGGATATCGCCTGCCTTGAGGGCGGAGATAAGCCCGGACTCTTCTTCATCGGGATAGCGCTCTTCCTTTTGATGGGATGAAAGCAGCGTCTGACAGAAGATCAACTGGCCGGGGTAGAGGAATTTCAGACGCTTCAGCTCATCCAGCTTGGCCAGAATCCCGGGAAGCAGGGAAATTTGCTCAACCGGCAGGCTGTAATAGCAGCGGCAGCCGAGCGCGGATGTCAGCCTTTCACAAAGCTCAAGCGCGGCATTTGGCGTATCAGGCTGTCCGCACAGCACCGACAGGCCTTGATGGTTCAGGGCCAGCGCAGGGCTGCCTGCCTGTGACAACAGGCTGTCAAGCGCCCGATCAGCCGGATGTTCAAGCAGGATTAAAAACAGCGGCGGCAGGGGAAGGTGAGCGCTGTTGTCAAACTGACCGGCTAAGGCCGCCCTCAGGGCGTCCTTTTGCGATTGAAGACGGGAGGAAGCGATCAGCCGGTCCACCCGGTCGATGGCCTGCCTGGGATGATCGGCCGGTTTGCCGGCCTCATCCGGCAGAGGCTCCAGCTGCCTGCGGATGTGGGAAAAAGGGGTGTAGATGCGGGCAAAGCTGTACACCAATGCGATTAAAAACAACAGGGCGGTCAGCGTAATGATTAAAAAAGCGCTGTCCCGTATGCGGCTGAGGCCGGGCAAAGCATCGTCATAGGGCGTTATGCGAAGGCTGAGCCATCCATCCTCACCGGCGGCGGCATAAAAGCACAGATAGCGCAGTCCCGCAATGGACTGCGTTATGTAGCCGGCAGACCGTCCATCCTCCATCCGGTCCCGGACCCCGGGAAGGAAGAAGGAGGCTTTTTCTTCCAGCCCCTCGGCCTGGGAGGCAATCACCTGCCCCTGCCGGTTGAGGATGATGTAGCTGTCGCCCGAAAACTGCAGCAGGTGCTCGCGAAACCAGGCAGGGTCCAGGTTGAGCATCACAGCGCCCGGGCGGGGGTCTCCCTTGGTGTCACGCTCAAAAACAAGGTAGGCATAGGAGGCGCGGGGATAGGGCAGAAGGCTTTGATTTTCAATCAGACGGTATTGCAGCCTCATTCTGTCCTCCGCCGTGCGGGCGCTGTACATGCCCATGGCCTGACGGTCGCCGAAGCTGGCAAAGGGGGCGGAAAAGAAGAGCTCGTCCGTCGAATAGACCTGCTGTTTTTTCTCGTTGAATACATAGACGGATTGCAGCAGGCTGCCGGAGGATACGTACTGGCCCAGTTCGCGCATGGCGCTGATGCGGTCGTAGGTGCTTAACTCGGCCGCCGTTCTCAGCCGCGTGGACGAGCCGATGTAGAACAATTGGGTGCCCAGCGTTTGCACCAGAGATTCCATGGAGTCTGAAATGGTAGTGCTGTGCTGGGCAAACTCCGCGTAATTTTTCAGCGCGGCCTGCAGAGAAATGCTTTCAAAGGCATGGAACATCAACAGAAAGAGGCTCAGGATCACCAAAGCGATCCCAAACCAGAAGAATACCTTTTTAAGCTGAAGCTTTTTGAAGAGCATCATTTGCCCGCAGTATCCTTTCGGCTCTGTTTGGTTTATTGTGGATGAACGAGCAGACTCTGTCAAGAAGGTTTAAAATTGTGCATTCAAGGTGGTTCAATGCTTTCAAACTTGAATCTGTATGGAGAAATTGGTATTATTCTGGCAACAAAGCACAGGTTGTGCTCCAATATGAAGGAGGTATGGAACTCATGAAGCGTATTCTATTATCCGCCCTGGCCCTTCTCCTGGTTATGTCTATGATGCCCGCGGTATTCGCGGAGCCCGCTGGTACCGTCATGTTGTATTCTTCATTGAAAGAAAAGCAGCTGGCCGCCATCAAGGAAGCCTTTGAAGGCAAGTACCCCGGCATTGTCATGGATTACTACCAGGCCGGCACCGGCAAGATCAAGACCAAAATCGCGACCGAACAGCAGGCAGGCCAGGTAGCCGCCGATCTGCTGTGGGTGGGCGACTCATCCGACTATCTGACGTTCAAGGAGCAGGGCATTCTGGAGGCCTATGAATCCCCCGAAGCCGCCACCATCGCTGAAGCCTACAAGGATCCGGATCATCTGTATACCGGCGCGCGCCTGGTGGTCATGGGCCTGGCCTACAACACCGCCAAGGTGACGGGCGACGAGATCCCCGCCAAGTGGACCGATCTGCTCAATGAGAACTTCCGCGACATGATCGTTATGACCGACCCCACCGAATCGGGCACCACGGCCTATCTGGTCGGCGCTCTGGTCAACCATGAGAAATACGGCTGGGAGTTTTTTGAAAAGCTGGCCGCCATGGGCACGGAATTGGACAGCGGCACCTCCGGCACCCACAATAATGTGGCGGCGGGCGGTTATAAAGTCTGCATCGCGGTGGATTATGTTACTCAGACCCTCCAGGGACAGGGCTCACCCATTCAGTTTGTTTACCCCTCCGAAGATACCATCGCCATTGCCAGCCCCATCGGTCTGGTGAAGGGCAGCGCCAATCAGGAAAACGGCAAGCTGTTGTATGACTTCCTCCTCTCTGAGGAAGGGCAGAAGGTGCTGGTCGCCAACGAGTGCACCCCTGTGCGCGACGAAGTGACTGTCGAAGGCGCCCTGACCGCTTCCGAAATTTCCAAGGTGGCCTTGAAGCCTGATGAGGCCAAACTGGCTGCCGAGAAACTGGACACGCTGGACAAGTTCGACCAGTTGTTCAAATAATCTTAGGCGAAACACTGAAAGTCTGCCGGGAGCGCCGCTCCCGGCAGACTTTGGAAAAAGGAGGCATAAGATGGCAAGTGTTCGCTTTGAGCATGTCAGCATCAGCTACGGGCCAAAAAAAATAATCAACGACCTCAACCTGAGCATTGATGATTCTGAGATCATGGGCATCATCGGGCCCTCGGGCTGCGGCAAGACCACCATCATCCGGGCCTTGTGCGGCTTTATCAAGCCGGACACGGGCAATATCTATATCGGCGATCAGCTGGTGTTCAGCGCGGACAAGCGCGTCAACATCCCGCCGGAGCGGCGGGGCATAGGCGTTGTCTTCCAGGATTACGCGGTGTGGCCTCACCTGTCGGTGTGGGATAATGTCTGCTACCCGATGAAAAAGCGCAAGGTAGCCAAGGATGAAATCGCCAGGCGCGCCGCCCACGCCCTGGAGCAGGTACGTATGACGGGCTACGAAAAGCATATGCCGGCCCAGCTGTCCGGCGGCCAGCAGCAGCGCGTGGCCATCGCCCGGGCCCTGGTGTCCTCGGGTTCTCTCATCGTGCTGGATGAACCGATCACCAACCTTGATGCCAAGCTGCGCGAGGAGATGATCGTTGAGATCCGGATGATTCAAAAGAGCATCGGCACGACCATCATCTACATTACCCACGACCAGGAGGCATCCCTGCAGCTGTGCGACCGCATCGCCATTATGCGCGCTGACGGAGACATCGCCCAGGTGGGCACCGATGAGCAAATCATCAAAAACCCTGCCGATCGCTATGTATACTCCTTTATCGGCGTATCCAATTTTATCCCCGTGACGGCAAAGGCTGAAGGCCTGGCGATTAATTCAGACGAGATAATCCCCCTGCCGGGCCTGCCTGCGCAGGGCTCCCGCAAACAGGTCATGGGGGTCAGGCCGATGAACATTGTGTTTGACGAGAGCAGCCCCATCCGCGCGAAAATTTTGCGCGCGGTCTTCCTTGGAAACCAGTATGATTATTTTATCTCCCTTGGCGGCATGGAGTTGCGCGTGGAGCGCAATGCCCTGGACGCGCTGGAAGATTCGCGCGTCTACAACGAAGGGGACGAGGTGGGCGTAAGCTTCCTTAACCCTGTATTCTATGAGGAGGAGGTGCAGGCATGAGCATTCATTCCAAAGTCAACAAGGACATGGCGCGCCTGGACGGCAAGCGCTTCAGCATGGACAAGGTTTTGACCCTGCTCTCCTTTTTGATCCTGATCGTCGTGGTCGTGATCCCCATGATCATGATCGTATACAATACATTTTTTGTGGAGGGGCGTTTTGATCTGAGCCTCTTTACTGAAATCATCCTTGACCCTGCCAACGTGGGCGCGATGTGGAACACCATCAAGATCGCCCTGCTGGTGACGGTGCTGGGCGTTCTGGTCGGCCTCTTCTTTGCCTGGCTGCTGGGACGCAGCGACATCCCCCTGAAGGGGCTGATGCGCTCGATGTTTACTATCCCCTACATGTTCCCGCCCTTTTTCGGGGCCATGGCCTGGGAGCTGCTGCTGTCCCCGCGCTCGGGCTATCTCAACAACTGGCTGATGACCACGTTTAACCTCTCGAGCGCTCCATTCAACATCAACAGCATCGGGGGCATCGTCTTTGTTGAGCTGAGCTACTATTTTCCCTTCGTGTTCATGCAGGTCGTTTCGGCCCTTGAGCGCATGGACCCGACGCTGGAAGAGTCTGCCCGCATCGCGGGCGCCAGGCAGTGGTATGTGATCCGCAGAATCACCATGCCCCTGGTACTGCCGGCCACCAGCGCTGGCGCGCTGCTGATTTTGACCAGCTCCTTATCCCACTTTGGCGTACCGGCTATTCTGGGCTTCAGCAAAAAGATATACACCCTGCCCACGCGCATCTATCAGCTGATCTCCAGGGCTTCGGGCTCCTTCCAGGGGGTCCGCGAGGGCGCCGCGCTTTCGATTCTGCTGGTCATCGTTGTCATGCTGGCGCTCTGGCTGCAGAGGGTTGTGCTCAGAAGCGGAAGCTACGATATCATCAAGGGCAAATCCATGCGCCCGATGCTGATCAAGCTGCGCGGGGCCAAGTATCCGCTGCTGATCCTGTCCTTTGTTTCATTGATCATTATTGTGGTCGTTCCCATGGTGATGATCATCCTGGTAGGTTTCTTGCGCGCCTACGGCCTGCCCCTGACCTTTGAAAACTTCACGCTGGATAATTACCGCAGCCTGTTTAACTCGAAGATGGTTTCGGATTCCGTGATGAACTCGCTGTACCTGGCTTTCGGCGCGGGCATTATCGCCATGTTCCTGGGCGTCATGATTGCCTATGTCATCAACAAGATCAGGCCCAGGGGCAGGGTAGCGCTGGAGATTATCTCCATCCTGCCCTACTCCATCCCGGGCATTGTGCTGGCCATCGGCGTCATCCTTGCCTGGAGCGGCAACCTGGGGCTGAACCTGTACAACACCATCTGGATCATCCTGGTGGCCTACATTGCGAGGTATGTGGCTTTCTCAATGAAGTCGGCTTCGGCCAGCCTGCAACAGGTGCACTATTCACTGGAGGAGGCAGCCAGATCCTGCGGAGCGACGCACTTTGAATCGCTCAGGGATGTTACGCTGCCCCTGATTCGACCGGCCATGATCTCCGGATTTTTCCTGATCTTTCTGCCTGCGATGCGGGAACTGACCACCTCGGTGCTGCTCTACGGGCCCTATACCCGTACGCTTGGCGTAGCCATCTATTCGCTGCGTTCGGACGGCTACATCGTTGACGCTTCGGCGTTGGCGACCATCACCATTCTGCTGATCATCATCGTCAATGCCGTTGTCAACGCCATCGTCAAAGACAGGAAGAAGGTGTAAGCATGGACCAGATCGTGCTTCAAAACGTAACAAAGACCTTTTGGACCAAGACCCTGGGCGAGGTAACGGCTGTCGACCGGCTGAACCTCACCGTTAAGGAGGGGGAGTGCTTCTCCTTCCTGGGGCCCTCCGGCTGCGGTAAGACCACCACGCTGCGGATGATCGCTGGCTTTGAGGACCTCAGCGAAGGGGAGATCCACCTGTGCGGACGTCCCGTGTCCGTCAAGAAAAAAAACCTCTATGTGCCGCCGGAAGAGCGGGGCCTGGGCATGGTGTTCCAATCCTTCGCCGTATGGCCGCACCTTAACATCTTTGAAAATGTCGCGCTGCCGCTGCGCGTGCGCAAGGTGAACAAGACGGACATGGCGGAGCAGGTGCGGCGCGCGCTCAAGCACACCAGCCTGGAAGGCATGGAGAAGGTGTTCCCCGGCTCGCTCTCAGGCGGGCAGCAGCAGCGTATTGCGCTGGCACGGGCCATTGTGACCAACCCCAAGGTGATGCTGCTGGACGAACCGCTTTCAAACCTTGACCCCAAGCTGCGCGAATCCATGCGCTTTGAGATCAAGGAGCTGCAAAAGAAATTCAACTTCACCATCATCTTTGTCACGCACGACCAGTCCGAGGCCATGGCCTTGTCCGACCGCATGATGGTTATGGACATGGGCAAGGTTATTCAGGTAGGCACCCCGACAGAGCTGTACAACAAGCCTATCAATCAGTTCGTGCACAAGTTCCTGGGCCTGTCCACCTTCACCAGGGTAAATATTAAGGGCGGCAAGGCCTATCCCGCGGGGGATGACAAGAATGCCCTGCCGGTGGAGGTACCTGCTGACGCCAAGGGTGAGATGGTTATGGCGACACGCCCCAACCAGATCGACATGAACCGGACAGCCGGCTATCCCTCCAAGGTGGAGAAGCGCAGCTTCCTCACCAACCACATGGAGTACCTGGTCAGCGTCGGCGACAACGTGATCAAGATCCAGACCCCGCACCGAAACGAGTTTGAGGAAGGGGAGACATGCTACCTCCGATTCCCCGGCGCGATGTGGTATGACGCCGAGTCGGACCTGGCAGCGGATGCCGAGCGGAACAGAAGACAGCTGGTATAAGGCCGGGCAATACCCAAGGAGATCTCAGACAAGAGGTCTCCTTTTATTTGATTGTGACAGCCCTCCTCTTTCTGGTACAATGGATACCATCAACAGGGAAAGGAGCCGATGACATGCCTTCAATCGTCAGTACCATTCTGCGGGGGCAGATCAAGCTGCTCAACCCGATCATCGCGGGGGCAACGCTTGACCAGGCGCGCCGCGGCCAGGACGCCCTGGGGCGTATCGGCAGCCGGGCCATGGAGGGCAGCGTGCACTACCATGAGCTCCGTTTCTCTGATTTTGACGCGGCCTGGGCCGTGCCTTTAAAAGGGCATATCAAGCGGTCCATACTCTATTTGCATGGCGGGGCCTATACGGCGGGGGGCTTGCTGTATGCCAAGGTTTTCGGCGGCCACTTGGCGGAGGCAACGAAGCGCGCCGCGCTGTGTGTCGGCTACCGTCTGGCCCCTGAACACCCCTTTCCGGCGGCATTGGAAGACGCATTAACAGCGTATAAGGAGATGCTGACAAGGTACGCTCCGGAAGATATTGCCTTTGTGGGCGAATCCGCTGGCGGCGGCTTGTGCTTTGCCCTGGCCCTGTACCTCAAGCAGCTGGGCCTGCCCCAGCCCGAGCAGATCATTGCCATCTCGCCCTGGACAGATCTGGTGATGTCGCGCGATGTCAGCCAGTTGCAGGCGCTTGATCCTCTGATTGATCACGACAACCTGAAGGTGAACGCAATATACTACGCAGGAGAACAGGATCGGCAAAACCCTTTGATCTCGCCGCTGTACGGTGATCTGTCCGGGTTGCCGAAATCTTTCATCATCGTGGGCAGCCATGAGATATTGCTGGATGACAGCCGTCTGATGCATCAGGCGCTTTTGGATTCCGGCTGTGAATGCGAGCTTTATGTTGAAGATGGCCTATGGCATGTCTATGTATTGTATGGCGTTCCGGAGGCGAGGGAGGCTATAAAAAGCATTGTCAGGCGTCTGGAAGGCGGCCGGCCATGAGCAGCAAACCGGTAAAACGCCGATATGCCGCGCCGGAGTGGCTGAAGCTGGATAACGCGGGGAAAATCTACCCCGCGACCCGCTCTTTTGGCTGGATGGCTATTTATCGCCTGTCCCTTACGCTGGATGAGCCGGTGGATGAGGGGTTGCTGAACCAGGCCCTGAAGAACACAACGAAACGCCTGCCTTATTTTACCTACCGGCTCAGGCGAGGCATGTTTTGGTTTTATCTGGAGCAGCAGGCAGGCATTCCCCGCGTACAGCCGGATGCCACCAACCCCTGCCTGCCTTTCAGCAGCGGGCGTGACGGACACTTCATGTTCCGTGTGCGGGTGCATGACAGGCGCGTTGCGATAGAGATTTTCCATGTGCTGGCGGACGGTACGGGCACTATGACCTTGTTGCTTACGCTGATGGCTGAGTACCTGCGGCTGAAGTACGCCAAACGTATTCCTGCGTTCGCGCCCTACCTATTGGATTGCCGCGACAAACCAAAACCAGGGGAGTGGGAGGACAGCTTTCCCATCCATGCGAGGGATGCCGCCCGGCCCCGCGGCGAGGAAGCGGCCTATCCTCTGCGGGGCACGCCCGCAGAAAGGGATTACCTGCAGGTAACGACCGGCATCATGGATTCCGACCGCCTGTCGGCGGCGGCCAAGCGCCGCGGGGCGACGGTGAACACCTACCTGGCCGCGCTGATTTTACAATCCCTGGTTGATATTGCCAAAGAGGATAAAAACAAGCGCCTGTCCAAACGGCCCGTGAAGCTTTCCATGCCCGTCAACCTGCGCAAATATTATAAAAGCAATACCTTGCGAAACTTCTCAAGCTATATCAATGTCCCGGTCTATCCCGGCTATGGCGATTATACCCTGGATGATCTCATCGGGATTGTAAAGCATGTCATGGGCTTTGAGATGACGGAACAGATGATCAACGCGCGGTTTTCTTCCAACGTTCACGCGGAACAATCAAAGGCGATACGGCCTGTGCCATTGATGATCAAAAGCTGGATCCTGAGGCTGATGTACGCGCTGACCGGAGAGCGTTATTTTACCTCCGTTTTATCCAATATGGGCCGCATCGATTTGCCGGAAGGCATGCGCGAACATGTGAAAAGGCTTGACTTTATCATCGGAGCCGGGCGCAGCAACCCGCTGTCCATCGGTTGTGTCAGCGTGAACGGGAAGACATTTTTGAATTTCAGCAGAACCATCCGTGAGCCGAAAGTGGAGCGGCGGGTACTGACCGCCCTGATCCGGGAGGGGGTGCCGGTGATGGTGGAAAGCAACAGGAGGATGATACGATGAGTTATTGTGTACACTGCGGGGTTGAGCTGGCGCCAAGCGAGCGGGATTGTCCGCTTTGCGGCACCGCCGTTCAAGACCCTCACTGCGACTGGACGCCGCCCGATACCCTGCCCTATCCTGAAACAGTGGATGTGAAAGAAGCGCGGATTGACCGCCGCTATGCCCGGAGATTGGTGGCCATTTTGCTTGTGGCTAATGCAGCCATTACGCTCTTGCTTGATTTTATGGGCGGAGGCGGGCTGACCTGGTCGCCCTATGTGATCGGCGCGGTGGGCCTGCTGTGCTGCTGGTTTGTCGTGCCGCTTTTGTATACGTTCTCCCGCCCCTACATATTTGTCTGGATTGATTTCACGGCCCTGGGCCTGTTTTTATTGCTGATTGCCCTGATGACGGGGGACTTGACTTGGTATTTCAGGTTATTTATTCCGATTCTGCTGCTCAGCGGCATCACGTTCAGCCTGATTATGCTATCCTTGCGGCGCCTGGAATGGCCATGGTTGTACCGCATCGCGCTGGCCTGTTTGCTGGTCGGGCTCTTCCTTCCGGGCGTTGAAACCCTGATCCGGTGGAATGCCGGACTTGGCATGGGTTTTGAATGGTCTTTTTATGCCGCGATTCCCATCGTGGTGCTGGCCCTTGCCCTGCTGCTGGTGGAGCGCAACAAGGCCCTGAAGGCGGAAATCAAGAAGAAGCTGTTTATTTAAAAGCGAACCGGTGCCAAAGAATTAAAACCAGCTTGTTTGCAAGGCATTGCTTCAAGAATTATGATGATCTTTTTGTCTGCGATGCTGAGAATGGCCGCTGACAGGATGAGCAAGAACGGAGATAAGGGCTGAGCTGCGCAGCTTGAAAGCCCGCATGAACAGCGTAAATTTTTCTCTTGCAATCCATCCCATTTCATGCTAATATAACGTTCGACCTCGGGATTATAGCTCAGTTGGTTAGAGTACCACGTTGACATCGTGGGGGTCACTGGTTCGAGCCCAGTTAATCCCACCAGAAAAACC
>CAZYKQ010000068.1:0-10419 GCA_964648235.1 uncultured Christensenella sp.
TCATCATTGAACTGCTGATCTCTATCCCGGTCGGGATATGGTGCGCAGTCAAGCGTCGATCACTTTTCGATAATTTTTGGCAGGTGTTTTCTCTGGTCACCTGGTCCATGCCATCGTTTTTTATTGCGCTGAGTTTAATCTATATTTTCGCGGTGCAGTTAGGCTGGCTGCCCTTCGGTGGAATGCCCAACAGCACTTTGCTGTCAGGTTCCGCATATATTATGGCTTGGCTAAGGCACCTGGTACTGCCTACCATCGTCCTGTCACTGATCAGCATCGCGTCCACCATTCGCATTGTCAGAAACGCGATGATTGACGCGCTGAATCAGGATTATATCCGTACAGCTCGCGCCAAAGGCCTGCAGGAGAAGGTAGTCATCTACTCTCATGCATTCCGCAACGCTCTGATCCCTGTTTCCACAGTTGTTGTCGCAACCTTTTTTTCGCTCTTTGCCGGATCGACCATCACGGAAACGGTTTTTGCATGGAATGGTATCGGCAAGGTGATGATTGCCGCCATTAATCAGCGTGATACCATGCTCATTTCAACCATGAATGCATTTTTCTCGCTGCTGAGCATCACCGCTGTATTGATTTCGGATATCGTGTACGGATTTGTCGATCCGCGCATCAGATTGAGCTAAAGGAGCGGCAGAAATGAAGAAGAAAAATGTGCTCAGTCGGATTGCATCGTCATTCGGCAGAATGTTTAAAAGGTTGTTCGTGGCTGAAAAGATGTCGGTCCTTGAAGAGGAAGCCATACAGACACCGTTAAAAACCATATTGAAGAATTTTACGCGCAACCGCTTGGGTATGATCGGTCTGTTCGTTTTTGTTTTGTTTTTGCTGTTTGCGTTCGGCGGATCGAAGCTTTACCCAATCAGCCTGACCTATATTGAACTGACAAACGGCGATTTGCCGCCGGGCAGGGGTTATCTGAACTACCCCAAAGACTTGAATGCGCAGGATGTCAAGAAGATCGTTTCCGGCGTTTCCTTCTCCTATGCTCTTAAAAACGATGGAACGCTGGTCTGTTGGGGCTCGGAGCCCAATCAGCAGATGAGCAATGTATCCGACTATGTTCTGCAAATTCCCCAAGAAGTGCAATCGGCTAAGATTGTTGATATTGCTGCAGGCGGCAAGCATATCATGGCCCTGGATGATCAGGGGGTTGTCTATGGGTGGGGTTACTATGGTCACGGCCAGACCAAGATTCCCGCTATTATTCAGGCCGAGCTGGAAGGCAACGAGGTAAAGGTCAATCAGATGTATGCCAGCACCATGTGGTCCGCTATTGTTACATCGGATAAGGATCTGCATATATGGGGGTCAGCGCAGGCGACGCTGAACTTCAAGCTGACCCGTCAAATACGGGGTCACGTTGAAAAGGTCGCGGCAGGCGACAACAATATGATTCTTCTGCTTGACGATGGGACGGTGGCTGTGATTGGTGAAAAATCGTCTGAGATTTATTTGAATGTACCGGGTGAGCTGAAGGATGGCAGTATCAAAGCTGTCGATATTGCTGCGACCAACCGCAACGCGCTGGTCCTGGATGAAAATGGTAAAGTGTATACATGGGGAAGCACACAGGATAGATTGACCCGTATGCCGCAGATCGATCAAAAAGTCATTTCGATCAGCGCGGGATACAAACATTTTGTCGCGCTGATGGAAGACGGCAGCGTCGTGACCTGGGGCGCTAATGAGCTCAAACAGATACAGCTGCCCGACAAGATGAAGTCGGTCAGCGCAGTTTACTCCGGCTATTTTCAAAACTATGGCATCGGAAATGATGGTAATATCTATGCGTGGGGCAACAAGGGGTATGTTTTTGGCAGTGATGAGTTTGGCCGCGATATTCTTGGACGCCTGATTCATGGCGGGCGTATCTCCCTGACAGTCGGCGCCATTGCCACGGCCATTTCGGTTGTTATTGCTATCATCGTCGGCTTGGCCTCGGGTTACTTTGGCGGCTGGGTCGATCATACCCTGATGCGCCTGGCTGATATTTTCAGCGCGATTCCCTTCTATCCTATTGCGGTTACGCTCTCCTATGCCATTGGCAACAGAATATCCCAATCAAGCCGCCTGTATCTGATTATGGTGATACTGGGCGTGTTGGGATGGATGGGGCTGGCCCGGTTGATCCGCGCGCAATTGCTGGTTGAGCGTGAAAAGGATTTTGTACTGGCGGCCAAGGCCCTAGGTATCAAGCAGGGTAAAATAATGTGGCGGCATATTCTGCCCAATGTGTTTAATCTGGTGATTGTAAACATCACGCTGTCCTACGCCTCCTCGATTCTGACTGAGGCAGGTTTGTCGTTCCTGGGCTTTGGTGTTGCGCAGCCGACACCGTCTTGGGGAAATATGTTGACCACCGCGCAGCAGTCCATCGTAATTCAGTATTACTGGTGGCGCTGGTTCATTCCGGGACTATTCGTTGTCGGCGCAGCTCTATCGGCTAACCTGGTCGGTGACGCGTTGCGCGAGGCAGTCGATCCGCGCGAGAATGAGCGTTAAGGAAAGGTGAAAGAATGAAACTGTTAGAGATCAAAGATCTTCATACATATTTTGATACCCGCAAGGGTCTGGTAAAGGCTGTCAATGGCGTTTCGCTCAGCCTTGATGTGGGCAAGACCTTGGGCATTGTGGGGGAGAGCGGCAGCGGCAAGAGCCAGACCGCGATGAGTATCCTGCAGCTGTTTGAAAACAATCAAAAGATCTACGGCGGCGAAATCTATTTTGAAGGCCGGGATATATCCAAACTGACGCGTACAGAACTGTATAAGATCAGGGGCAACTCCATTTCTATGATATTCCAGGAGCCGATGACCTCTCTGAACCCTGTGTTTACGGTTCGCAGGCAGATCGCCGAGGTGTTCATGCTGCATCAGGGAATGAGCAAAAAAGAAGCCAATGAGCATGTGGTGGAGATGCTGGCTGCAGTCAAAATCCCAAACCCTGAGAATGTTGCCAACCAGTACCCGCACCAGCTGTCGGGCGGCATGCGCCAGCGCGTGATGATTTCCATGGCTTTGGTGTGCAAGCCAAAGTTACTGATCGCCGATGAACCAACGACAGCCCTGGATGTGACGATCCAGGCGCAGATTCTGCGGTTGATGAACGACCTGAAAAAGGAGATCACCACAGCCATCATGTTCATTACCCACGATTTGGGTGTCATCAATCAGATGGCGGATGATGTTGCGGTTATGTACTGCGGCCAGGTGGTCGAAATTGCGCCGGTCAACTATATATTCAAACCTGTCACCAACTACTCTCATCCCTATACAGAGGCGCTGCTGTACTCGATCCCGCTGCTGAGCGGAAACCAGGGCAACCGTCTGGAGGCCATCCCTGGTTCTGTTCCTCATCCGCTGGACCTGCCAAAGGGTTGTAAATTTGCCCCTCGATGCAAGTATGCTACTGAGCGCTGCAAGCAGGAGGAGCCTCCGATGGTACAGGTCAGCGAGGAACAGAGCGTCCGGTGCTTCTATCCTGAGAAGGGGGTCCGCAGCAATGGCTGAGAACAAAAAGGTACTGCTTCAGCTCAGGGATGTGAAGATGCATTTCCCTGTCAAGAAGGATCATGTTTTCCAACAGGATCAGCTCTTTGTCAGGGCAGTGGATGGGGTCACCGTTGATATCTATCAGGGGGAGACCCTTGGCCTGGTCGGAGAATCCGGTTGCGGTAAATCCACGCTTGGCCGTTGCGTACTGAACCTGTATACGCCTACTGCGGGGAAGATCTATTACTTTGGTGTTACGCTGGATGATTATGCGCCGCAGTACGCTAAGCGGATCATACAAAAGATTGCTTCCATTCAGAAGACCAACGCGGACGATTTGATCCAAAAACATATGGATGCGGTCACGCTGGCCGGCGGTCTGCTGCTTAGCGGTGATATGCGCAAGCTTAGCCAACAGATGATGAAGCGCTATCACATCTGCGCCAAACTTCATGAAGCAAAGGAAGCCTTGGAAGGGCACAGATTCCACCTGGCCGGACAGGAAGAGGATAAAATCAGCGAGAAGAATCGTGAGAAACTTAAGAAACTGGAAGCCAACGTGGAGGCCTATACAAGGCAGATGGAGGCCGATCGGCCTGCTTTGGATGCCTTGCGCAAGGAAGCTTCCTCCAAGCCTGGATTTGATGAGCTGGAAAAGCATCATACCATCGGCATTGATCTCAGTCAGCTGAATGAAGAAGAGATGCGCAGGCTGAGGCGATATATGCAGATCGTTTTCCAGGATCCATATTCCTCACTGAATCCGCGTTTGACAGTCGGAAACCTGATCAGTGAGGCGCTGGTAGCTCATGGCCTGCTGCCCAAAGGCAGCGAGGAGCTGGAGAAGTATACCTTGAAAGTCATGGACGACAGTGGCTTGCAAAAATATATGCTGCACCGCTACCCGCATCAGTTTTCCGGCGGACAACGTCAGCGCATCGGTATTGCCCGCGCATTGGCCCTTAATCCAACCTTTGTGGTTTGCGATGAGGCTGTCTCAGCGCTGGACGTGTCAATTCAGTCCCAGATTATCAACCTGCTGATGGATCTGAAGGATAAAAACCAGCTGACCTATTTGTTTATCTCCCATGACCTGAGCACCGTTAAGTTTATCAGCGACCGTGTCGGCGTTATGTACTTGGGCAATATCATTGAGCTTGGCAAGTCGCAGGACATCTATGACGAGCCGCTGCATCCCTACACCGAAGCGCTTCTGGAGGCGATTCCCACTACGGAGGAGAGTTCCAACAAGGAATTGCAGGTGATAGAGGGGGATATCCCCAGCCCCATCCGCCCCCCTTCGGGTTGCAAATTCCACACACGCTGCCCCTATGCTACAGAAAAGTGCAAGGCAGAAGTACCTGTCTGGCGCGAGCTGAAACCACAGCATTATGTAGCCTGCCATTATCCGCTGCTGAACAAGCGAAAGGCCTGATCATGAGTTTTTTTGACAGACTTAATGATCTGAAGCGCTATGAGAATATTCCCGCGACGCAGGAAGAAAAGCTGGATCTTGAAAAAGGTGATGTAATTGCCCTTATCATTGCCGCTTTCAGAGTCTTTCTTCCCATCCTGATTGTCCTGGGAGTCGTTACTCTGGCTGTAATGAAATTCTTTGCGGCAATTTAAAGCAGGAAAGTGTTGGCAATTGCAAACAGCGACGATATTTAGAATGTTATTTTCTCACGGCAAGTAGTGTTTGCAACGCCATCCATTCATGACATAGGAAGGCCTTGCTTGTAGGGGCAATACCATAAGCTTTGTTATAAGCAGAACGGTGGCTTCAGGACAAATTGCCTTTGATTTCTTTGCTCTGAACTAACACGACAGGCTCCGGCGGACAAGGGCGAACAATAGATACCCTTGGTCGTCCGGAGTTTGTTGTATAAGACATTTCAACCTCTGAAAATTGTTGGCTCAAATGGATCAGGACGGTATGAAAACAGGATTCTTAGCTTTATCGTGCATAGAAATAGAAAACGTTTTTTTCCTTCTATCCTTGCATATAAGCTTGAAACCCGGATTGTATTGCTGCAATCACAGTGTTTGTGTTCGATGAATGAGAACTCAAATCAAGCGATATTGAAAGTTCACTCGCTCCATGGTTCAAAAAATAGATAAATATGGATGACAATAATGGTTGAATTGCAAGATGGGATTTGTATTGTTTTCTATATGGGAAGAGTGTATAATCGTGTTTACTCATTTGTTATGAGAAGTGGATCGGTGTAATTCTATTAGGGAAGAGGTGCAGGGATTGCTTAGGTACTCGGCTAAGAGACTTCTTTTGGCGCTCGTCACGATATTTATCATCGTAGCCATAACGTTTTTTGCGATGAATATTATACCGGGCGGGCCTTTTGCAAAGGAAAAAGCCCCAAGCATTGAGGTACAACGCTTGCTGGAGCGAAGGTTCAACCTGGATAAACCTGTGGGTGAGCAGTTTATGATTTATATACGCAATCTGTTGAAAGGTGATTTTGGTATATCGCTGAAAACAGGGCGCGAAATCTCAACCACGATCTTTGAATCTTTCGGTATCTCCGCGCAGCTTGGCGGCATGGCTGCCATTGTCGCTGTGGTAATGGGATTGCTGCTTGGCTCCATCGCAGCTCTGATGCGAAACAAATGGCCTGACCGCACCATCATTTTCCTGACAACGCTATTTGTGGCCGTACCAAGTTTCATTTTAGCTACGCTTTTGCTATTGATATTTAGCTATCAGCTGGGCTGGGCGAGTGTATGGTCGGTCAATAATCCTAACTATATTCTGCCTGTGATTTCTTTGGCGCTTTACCCGATGAGCTATATCACCAGACTGACCAAGTCTTCGATGCTGGATGTGCTTGGACAGGATTATATCCGTACGGCCAGAGCGAAAGGCGTCAGGGAAAGCCTGGTGATCGTCAAGCATGCGTTGCGCAATGCGATGATCCCGGTGATCACCTATGCAGGGCCGATGACGGCTTATATTCTGACAGGATCCATGGTGGTTGAGACAGTGTTTACCATTGGCGGCCTGGGAACCAAATTTGTTACGGGGATCAACAACCGTGACTATCCGATGGTGATGGGAACAACTATTTTTCTGGCGACCCTGATGGTCGTAATGACTTTCCTGAGCGACTTGCTGTATAAAGCGGTTGATCCCAGGATCAGCTTTGACTGAGGAGTAATGCGAGATGAGTAGTTTTTCACCCTATGAAGTCCCCAAAGGCAAACCCTTCAGCTTTCAGCTGGATGTCAAAAAGTTTGAGCCGGCAACGGACGAAGAAAAGCGGCAGATCGATGTTATGCGCGAAAGCACCACTTTTTTTAAGGATGGTATGCGCAAGCTGTTTAAAAATCCGCTGTCTGTGATGAGTCTGGTTATTTTATTTTCTATTATTGTATTGATCGTTGTGGCTCCCCTGGTAGTGCCTTACGGCTATGCGGAAATTATCACGGTGAACGGCAAGCGTGACCGTTCCGCCAAGAACATGGCTCCCCTCCAGTACTCTGAAATGGAACAAGAGTACATCGATCAGGGTGGGAAGGTGTTTCCGCATCTTTTCGGCACGGATGAGTTAGGACGTGATTATTTTATCCGCGTGATTTACGGCGCGCGCGTTTCCTTGACTGTCGGCTTGTTTGCCAGCATCATTGTGCTTGTAATCGGCTTGGTTTTTGGTTCACTGGCCGGCTATCTGGGCGGCAAAGTGGACATGATCATCATGCGGGTGGTGGATGTGATTTATTCGCTGCCTGATACGCTGATGGTGATCCTGCTGTCAGTCGTGTTAGGGGAGGTGCTGGGAACCGCTTTGCAAGGGACCGTGCTGGCCGCTGTTGGCAGCAACATGATCAGCATGTTCGTGGTGTTTGCCATCCTGTATTGGGTGGGCATGGCCAGGCTTGTGCGCGGCCAGATCCTTTCCATTAAGAACAACGAGTATGTATTGGCCGCCAAGGCTCTGGGAGCGGGCTCGGGCCGTATCATCCGAAAGCACATCCTGCCCAACTGCATGTCCGTCATTTTTATTTCGACGGCCCTGCAGATTCCTTCCGCCATTTTTACCGAGAGCTTTTTGAGCTTCATCGGCCTGGGTGTTCAGGCGCCGATGCCAAGCCTCGGCTCTCTTGCCAATCTTGCGCGCGGGGCCATGCAGGGCTATGCCTATAAGATGACCTTCCCCGCACTGGGCATCTGTCTGATTGTATTATCCTTTAACCTGCTGGGGGATGGCCTGCGTGACGCATTTGACCCCAAACTGAGGAGATAACATGAGCGAACGTCTTTTACAGGTGAAGAACCTGCATACATCCTTCCCGACGGACTCGGGCCTTGTGCGTGCGGTCAACGGGGTGAGTTTCGGCCTCGACCGGGGCAAGGTGCTAGGCATTGTCGGTGAATCTGGATCCGGCAAGTCGGTCACAGCTTATTCCATCCTGCGCATCCTGGATAATCCAGGCAAAATTACCGAGGGTGAGGTGCTGTTCCACGGGGAGGATGTGGTTAAGTACAACCGCCACCAGCTCAACTCTTTTCGCGGTTCGAAAGTGTCGATTATTTTCCAGGACCCGATGACAAGCCTGAACCCCGTCTATACCATCGGCAATCAGCTGACGGAGGCGATCCGGTTGCACACCGAGCGCAGCAGAAGCGAGGCCAGGGAGCGCGCGCTTGAGATGCTGAAGCTGGTCGGCGTCAATGAGCCGGAAAAACGCCTGAAGCAGTATCCCTATCAGCTGTCGGGCGGCATGCGCCAGCGCGCTATGATTGCCTTGGCGCTGGCCTGCGAGCCGGACATATTGATCGCCGATGAACCCACGACTGCTCTTGATGTAACCATCCAGGCGCAGATATTGGAGCTGATGCTGGAATTGAAAGAAAAGATGGGCATGTCCATCATCATGATCACGCACGACTTGGGTGTGATTGCTGAGATGTGCGATGAGATCATCGTAATGTACGCGGGTCGCATATGCGAGCGCGGAACGGCGGACGAGATCTTTTATAACCCCCGTCATGAATACACCAAGGGCTTGTTGCGCTCCATCCCCAAAATCACGCAAAAGAACGAGCGGCTGATCCCCATCGCCGGCTCTCCGGTTGATCTGCTGAACCTGCCGCATGGGTGTGCCTTTGCCTCCCGCTGTGACAAGGCGATGAAAATCTGCCTGGAACAGCAGCCCGAGGAGATCGACATCAACCCCAACCATAAGGCCTCCTGCTGGATGAACATCAAAGAGGGCCTGGGAGAAGGAGGGACAGCGCAGTGAACAAGCCGCTTCTTGAGGTCAAAAGGCTGAAGCAGTATTTTCCGATCAAGACAGGAATGTTTTCTTCCACCATGCTCAAAGCTGTGGATGATGTTTCTTTCTCAATCAGCCAGGGAGAGACCCTGGGCCTGGTGGGGGAAAGCGGTTGCGGAAAGACCACCGTCGGCCGCAGCTTGCTGAGGTTATATACGCCGACCGATGGCACCGTCACCTATGAAGGACAGACGGTGAATGATGAAAACATAAAAAGCTTCCGCAAGAAGATGCAGATCGTATTTCAGGATCCTTACTCTTCGCTTAATCCCCGCATGACGGTGGCGGATATCGTCGGCGAGCCTCTGGACATTCACAAGCTTTATAAAACCAAGAAGGAGCGGGAGGAGAGGATCGTTGAGCTGCTGACGCTGGTCGGACTCAATTCCGACCACTCTCGTCGTTACGCGCATGAATTTTCGGGCGGTCAGCGCCAGCGCATCGGTATCGCGAGGGCACTTGCGGTCAACCCTGCGTTCATCGTCTGTGATGAGCCTGTTTCGGCGCTGGATGTCAGCATCCAGGCGCAGATCATCAACACCTTCGAGGAGCTGCAGCAACGCCTGGGCCTGGCCTATTTGTTCATCGCGCACGATCTCCACGTCGTCCACCATATGAGCCGCCGCATTGCCGTGATGTATTTGGGTAAGATAGTAGAGTCAGCATCCTCTGATGATATCATCAGCCATCCGATGCATCCTTATACCCAGTCATTGATCTCAGCCATCCCGGTGCCTGATCCCAAGCTTGCTCGAGAACGCAAGCGCATCATGTTGGAGGGGGAGGTCCCCAGCCCCATGAATATTCCGAAGGGGTGCGCATTCCGTACCCGCTGCCGCTACGCCACAGAAAAATGTGCCCAGGAAACGCCTCAGCTGCGTGAACTGGCGCCCGGGCATGAAGTTGCCTGCTGGAACCCGCAAGGCGTGTAGCCCCCCTGTGATATCCACCCGGATTACCCGGCGTTGATATAGAAAAATTCGAGGAGGACGAACCATGAAAAAATTCCTTGCTCTGGCTATGGTTGCCATCATGGCGCTTGGCATCGGCACCGCATTCGCGGATGCCGGAAGTGAACCCGCCTGGGAAGCTTTCGACAGCCTGATCGCCGAAATCAAGAGCACGACCGACCCTGTTGCCCGTGAGGCCATGATGCACCAGGCGGAAGACATGCTCATGGAGACCGGCGCCCTGATGCCGATCTATTACTACAACGACATCTTCATGGCGAAGCCCGGCTTTACCGGTTATTATGCCAACGCCTTCGGGACCAAGTTCTTTATGCACGGCACCAACGGCGATCAAACCAGCGTGAGGATCCAGCTGGCCAGCGAGCCGGATAAGCTTGACCCCGCGCTCAACTCTAGCGTTGATGGCGCGACACTTGCGGCCAACAGCTTCGGCGGCCTGTACACCTATGATGAAAACAGCCAGTACGCGCCCAACTTCGCCGAGAGCTACGAAGTCAGCGAAGACGGCCTGACCTATACCTTTAAAATGCGTGAAGGCCTCAAGTGGTCCGACGGCAGCCCGCTGACTGCCAAAGACTTTGAGTACTCCTGGAAGCGCGCCGTCAATCCCGAGACTGCCGCTGACTATGAGTATATGTTCA
>CAZYKQ010000069.1:0-10256 GCA_964648235.1 uncultured Christensenella sp.
CCCCGGACATGGACAGCAACACCAATGTGCTGAAGACCGACCTGAAAAACGAGCATCTCCAGCAGTCCGTTCCGCCTGAGAGGGGATAATGCCCCGCCCCGTTTGACCGTTTGATCCAAATCCCCCGTCTGTTTTATCAACAGGACGGGGGATTCTTTTGACTGCGATCATCAGGCGTTTGATCCCCTTTGGTGTACCTTTCCTTCTCATTATTTTCTTCATGTGATTGATTCACCATACGCAAGATCATTGATATACAAAATATTTCTGCATATTTTGTGCCCTGTCACAATGAACATACAGTGCGTTCGTGATATGATAACCGCGTTCTCAGGATACTTCTTATACTCCATTCACAAAGGAAGGACATATTATGTTTAAGATAACCGCGCTGATGGATAACCTCGCATCCGATCATCTCAGCCTTCAGGCAGAGCATGGTTTGTCCTTTTGGATCGAATCGGATGAGCTCAAAATTCTGTTTGATTTTGGGAACAATCACAAAGCCTTTGATAATGCCCGCATGCTCAACATTGATGTCAGTTCCCCCGATGCGTGCGTGTGCAGCCATGCGCACTACGATCACAGCAACGGTTTTCCTGACTATCTTGCGGGTACAAAAGTAAATTCTCTTTTAACAGGGCCCGGTTTCTTTGAGCCTAAATACTCATGGGACGGTATCAAATATACCTATTTGGGCGCAAACTTCGATTTGAATCTGCTGCGAAGCAAGGGCGTGGAGCACAGAGTGTGCGAAGGCCTCTGTCAAATCGCGCCCGGATGCTATGCGGCAGGTGCTTTTGACAGGACTTATGCCATGGAAACCATTTCCCCCCGCTTTGTGCGTCAAACAGCGAGCGGGTTTATAACAGATGATTTTCATGACGAAATATGCTTGGCCATGGACACTGAAAAGGGCCTTGTGGCGGTGGTCGGCTGTTCGCATCCCGGTATCCTCAACATGCTCACCACGGTTTCCAGCAGGCTTTCCAAACCTATTTATGCCGTCATTGGCGGAACCCATTTGGTAGAAGCGGATGAAGAGCGGGTGGCCTACACAATAAATGAGATGAAGCGCATGGGCCTCGGCCTCTTGGGCTTATCCCACTGCTCCGGCGATCTGGCCGGGGAGGTCATCCGCCAGCATAAGGACGTAGCAAGCTGCCACCTGGCGGTCGGGGAAAGCATTATCCTATAGACAGGGGGAAAATCCATGACCATTGAACAAATGGCCCAGGAAATGGTGGATGCCATCGCGCAAATCATGAGCAACCGCACCATCAACATTATGGATAAAAATGCGGTCATCATTGCGTCCTCGGATCCTCAGCGCATCGGCACCTTTCATCAGGGCGCCGCGGAGGCACTGTCCAGCGGAAAAACAATCTGTATCTATAAAAATGATATCCCTCACTATGAAGGCGCAAAAGAGGGAATCAACCTACCCATCGTTCTGGACGGCAAATTATTCGGCGTCGTAGGCATCTACGGCGATCCCGACGAGGTCAAGGATGCGGCCAACCTGCTGCGTGTTTATGTGCGCCAGTATTTTGCTCAAGCCGCGCTCAACCGCAAGGAACATATGGAAAGCGAGCTGCGCTTGCAGCTGCTCAGGCTTCTGGTATTGGATTACAAGGGTTCGCTGGAAGATATTCATCAACTGTGCGCCCTGCTCGGGATCAAGCTGTCCATGCCCATGCGCGCCATCGTTATTTCATTGTCCTCTGACGCTTCAGGGCCATTGGGCAGACTAAAAAATCTGGATAAACTATTTGGAATCCTGGCGGCAGAAAACCTTATCATCCCGGGAAAAGACTTGTACGGCATCATGGATGACCGTTTTATCCTGCTGAAGCATATGGAGCGAAACATTTTGCCCGACGCCTTTGTCAATCAGGTTCATCAGACCGTCTGCCAGGGGCAGAAGCTGGAAGCATCCACAGCCATCGGCGGGCTCTGTTCCCAAGAGGATCAGCTTCCCCGTTCCTACAGTGAGGCTCTGACACTGGCAGAGAATATCCCGGGTTGGTCCTGCATGGACGACTACAAAACCAGACTGGACTATCTGTTTATTCGCCTGCATCAGGCAGACACGGCCGGTTTCTCCGAAGAAATATACCGTAAGCTGAAGGATCACTTTGGCGAACAGGAAATAGACGGCGTCATGGAGACCATTCTGACTCACTGCCAGTGTGCCGGAAGCATCGGGACCTCGGCAACCCGGCTTCATATCCATAAAAACACCATGCTCTATCGGATGAATCGTATATATACCGTCCTGGGAATGGAGCATGAAGATGATTTTGTCAGGCGCTGTTTCCTGAAAATGTTGCTGGTGCACCATCATCGCTTCCAAGGCTGAGGCCTAAAAAAATTTTTGGAGGGATAGACTATGTCAGGTATTTACATGTTCGCGGTCATCATTCTCGGCGTTGTGGCTATGATTCTGGCCATCTCCAAGTACAAGCAGCACCCCTTCTTGGTCATGCTGGTTGTCGCTGTAGCAGTCGGTCTGCTGTGTGGCATGTCGACGGTTGAGGTGGTGGCGACAGTCAAGGCCGGTTTTGGCAGCATCATGTCCAACATCGGTATTGTCATCCTGGCGGGAACCATCATCGGCACCATCCTTGAAAAAACAGGCGCCGCGCTGACCATGGCTAACAGCATACTGAAGCTGGTCGGAAAGAAACGCTCAGTCCTGACCATGGGAATTACAGGCTATATCACGGGTATCCCGGTGTTTTGCGATTCGGGTTTTGTTATCCTTTCGCCCATTTCCCGGGCTTTGGCCTCCCAGTCCGGCAAGTCTCTGGCCGTGATGGCCACGGCGCTCAGCGGCGGGCTGTATGCTACCCACTGTCTGGTTCCCCCTACGCCCGGCCCCATCGCCATGGCAGGTACCTTGGGCGCCGATCTGGGCCTCACCATCGGGATCGGCCTGCTGGTCTCCATCCCCGGAACCATTGCGGCCATTATTTACGCAAATAAAGTATCAAGCAAAATAAACATCCCGGCGAATTCAGAATACACGGTGGATGAGTTGCTTGAAAAGTACGGAAAGCTTCCCAGCGCCCTGCACTCCTTCTCCCCGATTCTTCTGCCCATCATCCTGATCGCTTTGAAATCAGTTTCGGATTTCCCCTCCCATCCTTTCGGTCAAGGGTTCATCCAGCAGTTTTTCACTTTCATCGGTGATCCGATTATTGCCCTGATCATCGGCGTGTTCCTCTCTTTCACCCTGATCCCGGTCTCCGAAAAAGGAAAGAAATTGGACTGGATTTCCGAGGGCGTCCTCAACTCCGCTTCCATCCTTGCCATTACCGGCGCGGGCAGTTCCTTCGGTGCCATTTTGCAAAAGCTCCCGATTGCCGAAGTCCTCAGCGGTTCTCTGATGAAGATGGGCATTGGCATTTTCCTTCCCTTTATCATTGCCGCTCTGCTGAAGATCGCCATGGGCGCCTCGACGCCTGCCATGATCATCACATCCGCGATGATGGCCCCGATGATGGATGTTCTGGGCTTCACCTCCCCGGTCGGAAAGGTCCTCCTGCTGATGGCGATCGGAGCCGGCTCCATGACCGTTTCTCACGCCAACGACTCTTACTTCTGGGTGGTTTCCCAATTCTCCGACATGACCCCCAGCCAGGCATACAAATGCCAGACAGGCATGACCGCCGTGATGGGCCTTACGACCATTCTGGTCGTCTTCATCGCCGCCATGTTCATCTGATCCTCATGAAAACCTTTCAGGTTTCCCAATCTCTCCGGAATACAGGCTGGAGGCAAGGAACACCGGCAAAGGCTTAGCTTCCCCGCTTCAGGTGCCTGGGACAGACACAGACAAACTGAAACACACCCCTTTGGTTGAACAGCGCGGAATGCTGAAACCAAAGGGGTGCTTCTTCTTTTATTATCCGCCGGGTATTCCCGGTACAATCAGCGCTGCCTTACGCGGTTCTCCCCAGGTGCACCAGCGCCTTGAGAAGCAGATCGCGGGCATTCTGATAGGTGATGCGCTCCAGGGCCTCCTTGGGGCTGAACCAGCCTGCGCGCGATATCTCCTCCGGCTGGGGCACCAGCTCGCCCGACTGCCAGAAGGCGATAAAATACACCACATCCTTCTCGCAGCCCGGATAGGGGGAAAAGCGGATCACCTGGCGAAAATTACCCTCGTCCAGCTTGACGGTCAGCCCGCTTTCCTCCAGCACTTCGCGCAGGGCCGTTTCCTGCTCGCTCTCCCCTTTTTCCACATGACCCTTCGGAAAGTCCCAGTGCCCGGCCCGATGCTTCAGCAGCAGCACCTCCAGGCCGCGGTCTGTGTTGCGGAATACCAGCGCGCCGCAGGATTTTTCGTAGCGCATGTCTCAGTCCTTTCCAAGGCCCAGGTAGGGGGCGGTGCCTTCGTGTGATAGATCGGCCGGTTTCAGCCAGTGGATCATGCCATAGGGGTGAGCCGCGGCCTGCGCGTCCTCCCCCGGCAGGCGGACATGATAGCGCCTGGCGCCCAGTTCTCTGTGGATAACGCGCATGGCCTCCCGCGCGGAGATCCCGCGAAGCGCCAATTCCTTGACCATCACGTCCTCCCCGTCCCGCTCGCAATAGGCATAGCCTTCGCCGCCGCCCAGTTGAAAGCGCAGGAGCGGCGCGTCCCAGGCCCGGGCCGCCTTGATGACAAAGCGCAAAGCTTCCTCATCCCAGCGCGCGTAAAGGCGGCTTGCGGAAAAGGCCGCGTCCCGCAGGCGGAGGATGTCCCCCGCTTGCGCGGGCAGCACCACGGCTTCCGGGGAACAGGCCGCGATATCCTTCCCCTCAAAGGTTTCCGGCTTGTAGCTAAACAGGGTCTCAAACCCGCGCTTGCCGTAAAAATCAAACAGGGGCTGATCCGCCGGCACCAGCAGGGAGGCATAGCCGCCCCGCATGAGCGTCAGCCGCTCCGCCTCCTCGATCAGCCTGGTGCTGATCCCTTGTCTGCGGAAGCGTTCATCGGTCGCGATCGCAAAAAAATACCGCGCGGGATATGCCTGCCCGCCCGACAAGAGATCCACAGGCAGCAGGCTGAGCATGCCGCGCAGCCGGCCTTCCTCCATATCGATCAGAAGATTATCAAGCAGGGCAGGCTGCGGCGCGCGGTTGGCAAAATAAAAATCCGTGGCCGCCTCGCTGTCGTGAAAAGCCTGCATCCAAAGTTGCTTTATCTGCGGCAGATCCGCCGCCTGCGCCGTCCTGATCAATTGATGATCTCTTCGGCGCAGTATTTGGCCACCAGGTAGATGGGGTCATAGCTCAGCTTCGCCCGCCGCAGGCCTTCGTCGCCCGCGTCATCTTCACGGTTGATAAACTTATAGCCGGCGGCAAAATGCTCCGCGAACTGCTGGTTGATCACCTGGTAGGCGCCGGGGATGTCCGGATAGGCCTTTTCAAACTGCGCCAGGTACACATCTTCCGTCAAAGGATCGCCGATGGAAAAGGCAATCACGCGGCCGCCCGCGCGGATCAGCCCGCCCTGCATTTTCAGTTCCTCAAAGTAGCGGAAGGTTTCCTCCAGCGCGCCCAGCTCGTCATGCAGGCTGGGGTCGTTGCCGGTATCCATCATGGCGGCCCACTTCTTGCTCATCTCGTGAACCTCGTCGATGTTGGCGCGGGTGATCGCTTCAAAATCCCAATCCCGGTATTCCTTGCTGAACTTATTGATGTTGTTGCGCTTTTGCGACAGCTTTTTGCCGTTTAAGTTGATCAGCCTCTCCGTCTCGTAAACATAGTCAAAGGCCCAGCGGATTTCCTTGATGTCAAAGCGGCCGGGGAACAGCGCCTCCAGGCGCAGCCGGTCCTCCTCCAGCAGGGTGTTGAAGCGCAGCGGCTGGCCGTGGGAGGCGGCCTCCGCCTGCATCACCTCGATGACGGGCAGCAGCGGCCCCGTCCCCATGGGAAAAACATAGCTTGGTTTATCCGGGTTAGCCAGCACGATGGCATAGTCCTCATAACGCGCCACCTGGATATTGAGCGCCTTGCGCCAGACAAACAGGTTGGTAAAGCTGTACTCCAGCGAGCCCCTGTGCCCCGCGCGAAAACAGGCCTCCATCCATTCGCGGTCGCTAAGTTCGATCCGTTTGAATTCTAAGGCAGAAATAAAAGTCACCGTTCCTTTCAGTTATATCACTACATGGAAATGGGGCGATGCGTCGCAAGCCCCCTTCCCCCTCTTGTCCTTCCGATCCAGCCCTATGCTTTACTCCTGTAAGGAGCAGGTTCCGTCATTTTTGAGCAAATGGTTTTCCGGCACGAAACCGCGGACGCTGCACAAGGGATAAATGCGGCCCCTCCGCCCAATGATTGTACCCGGATTAAGCACCGTATTGCAACCTACCTCGGCAAAATCACCGGCCAGGGCCCCCACCTTCTTGCGGTTTGTGGGGTAAAGCGCGCCTGCGGCCTTCACGACCACCGGGCTTTTATCGCCCTTGACATTGGACGTGATCACGCCCGCGCCGAAGTGGGCCTTGTAGCCCAGGATCGAGTCGCCCACATAATTATAATGGGGCACCTGCACGCCGTCAAAAAGCACCGCGTTTTTCAGCTCCGTGGAATTGCCGACCACAGCCCCCTTGCCTACGACCGCGCTGCCGCGGATGAAGGCGCAGTGGCGCACTTCCGCCCCCTGGTCAATGATCAGCGGCCCGGACAGGTGGGCGCTTTGCGCCACCCTGGCGTCTTTGGCAATCCATAGATCCTCCCCGCGCCGCTCAAACAGCTCCGGGTCAAGCCGGGGGCCCAGGTCCCTGATAAAATCGCTGATATCCGCCAGCGCTTCCCAGGGATAGGTTTTTCCCTCAAACAGCGCCGCCGCGATGGTTTTCTCCATATCAAACAGATCTTTGATTTCTATCATATCTTCTCCTTCTGATCCCAATGAAAAGCTTTCAGGCATCCGCCGCGGCGAAGGCGCGGCGATGCGTGAAAGCCTTGAAAGGGTATTTATAGATGACCGCTTTGGCGCATGGCGTCGATCATCATCTCCACCGCTTCCTCGCAGGCCTGCCTGTCCTCTGCCTCCGCCATGACCCGCAGCACCGGCTCCGTCCCGGATTTGCGCAGCAGAACGCGGCCCGTGCCGTGGAGCTTTTCTTCCGCCGCCTTGACCGCGTCCTGTACCGCCGGGTCGTTCAGGGTGGCGTCCTTGTCATCCACCTGTACGTTTTTCAGCACCTGGGGATACATCGGGCAGGGTTCCGCCAGCTTGGACAGCGGCATCCCCTTATCGATGATGGCCTGCATCAGCTTGATGGCCGTCAGCACGCCGTCGCCGGTCAGGGCATACTTGCCGAAGATGATGTGGCCGGATTGCTCCCCGCCCAGCAGGTGCTTGTTTTCACGCATGCATTCGGATACAAACCTGTCCCCCACATCGGTCTTTTTGTAGCCGATGCCAATCTCGTCAAACGCGCGGTACAGCCCGAAGTTTGACATGATCGTCGTCACCACCGTGTTGTCGGGCAGGTTGCCCTTTTCGCGCATATTCCGGCCATAGATGTAGAGGATCTGATCGCCGTTGACCGCGTTGCCCAGCTCGTCCACCGCCAGGCAGCGGTCCGCGTCGCCGTCAAAGGCGAAGCCGACATCCAGCTTGTTGTCCACCACGTGCTTTTGCAGGTGTTCAATGTGGGTGGAGCCCGCGTCCCGGTTGATGTTGGTGCCGTCGGGTTCGCAGTTGATGGCGAAGGTAACCGCCCCCAGCGCGTCAAAGACGGATTTGGCAATCATCCAGGCGCTGCCGTTGGCGCAGTCAAGCCCGACGCGAATGCCTTTGTAGGAATTGCGCGCCAGGCTGATCAGGTAGCCGATGTAGCGGTTGCGTCCCGCAAAGTAGTCGACTGTTTTACCGATCGCCTCCCGCCTGGCATAGGGGACCGGCCCATAGCTGCCGTCCAGATAGCTTTCGCAGGCCAGGATCACCTCGTCTTCCATCTTTTCGCCCCGGCCGTTGAGCAGCTTGATGCCATTATCATAAAAAACATTGTGCGAGGCCGATATCATGATGCCGCAGTCAAAACCCTCCGTACGTACGACATAGCTGACGCTGGGCGTGGTGGTCACGTGCAGCAGATAGGCGTCCGCCCCCGAGGCCGTCAGCCCCGCCGACAGCGCGTCCTCCAGCATGTAGCTGGACAGGCGGGTATCCTTGCCGATCACCACCCTGGCCTTGCGGCCCTTCCCGTAATAGTGCCCCAGAAATTGCCCGATTTTCATCGCATGCTCCACGGTGAGGTCAACGCTTGCCTCGCCGCGGAATCCGTCCGTACCGAAATATTTGGACATCTATGTCCCTCCTTGAATTTCGCTTATAAGGTTGTTCCGTGATAACGTTCAACGCAAACAGTATACTCAAAACATAAATATCACGCAAGTAGGCGGCGGCGGTTCAACCCTCACGTAAACCGCCGCGCGCTTTCAGCCGGTGATAAACCTCTGCACCTTCTTCTGATCCGCGCCTGGGTTCAGCCGCCGGACGCGTTCCCTGACGGCGTCGATCGCCTGCTGCCTGTCCAGCTTCGCGGCGGCTTCAAATACCTCTTCGCCCCAGAACGTTTCCGTGGTGCAAAACACGGTGGAGGACCAGCCGTAGGCCTCGCCCTTTACGGACATTTTCTGCTGCCGGCCGCACATGGTCAGGTACAGGCCCATCTGCAGCTCGACCAGGGCGCTTTCGACCTTCGATTTATCTTCCTTTGAAAAGCCCGCCAGCTGCTTGATGGCGTGTACGGGCAGCGCGCCGTGCACGCTCACCAGCCCGTATATCCGCCTGGCGTGATGGCTGATCCTGCCATCCTCCCAGGCCTCCTCAACGCTCACCCCGCCCCGGCGCGCCGCCAGGAAACAGGGATACCATTCCCGGGTGATGAAGCCGCTTTTCCGGAAGAACACCTTGGCGTAGGCGATGTCATTGCGCTCGTCCAGCACCCGCATCCGCCACTCCCAGGGATCAGTTCCGGGGTCGCCCGTATGCCAGCGCACAGGCGTCTGATAGGGCGGCTCCTCCTGCCAGCTCCAGGGCACAGCCGCATAGATCCCCTCGCTGTTTCCGCCGCCCATCGAAAACCCGGCTTTCAACAGGGCCGCGATAAAATCATCATAGTTTTGTATGCTCATCCTTGCCTCCCCCCAGGACCGCGGCAGCGGGCCCATCCACACTGATCTTCAGCCTCCTGATTTTATCATTTTTCCGCTGTTTTTCCCAGGTTTCCCCCTTTCCCGGACGGTACAAAACCTCAAAAAAGGAGGAAGGCCTTCATGCCTTCCTCCCCTGAGCGACCGGAAACGGTATCAGTCTTTGGGTTTTTCCTTTTCCGCGCACTGCGGGCACAGGCCTTCAAACACCGTGTGGTGCTGCTTGACCTGAAAACCGGTTTGCTCGGCAATTGCCTGGTCCAGCTCCTGCTGGTAGTCCATGGGCACGTCCACCACCTGTCCGCAGCAGGTGCAGCGCAGATGATAGTGATGGTCATCCCGCCAGTCGAAGCGGTCGACATCCGGCATTTCCACATGCTGGATATCGCCGGTTTCACTCAGCAAATTCAGGTTGCGATAGACTGTTCCCCGACTGATCCTGGGGGAGTGGACGCGCACCTCCATATAGATCTGCTCGGCGCTGGGATGGTCGCGGTGTTTTTTCACCGCTTCCAGGATCAGTGCCCTCTGCTTGGTGTTGCGTCTCTCCGTCATTGTTTCAGCCAGCTCCATTCGTTTTACATGTTTTCATCCAGGGTTTTTAAGTTTAATTCATTGTTGGGCAATTTGGCAAGCTCCTTCACCAGGTCCATGTCAAGCCCAAGCGCCTTCGTCATCCGCTCGCCGTAGGCGGGGTCGGCCAGGTAGCAGTGTACGGCATGGCGGTACTTGATGTTGCGGGTCACGGGGGCTATATCGGCCGCCGTGTTCCCGATCAGAAGCTCCCGCTTGTCCTCCGTCATCACCCGCCACAGATCGCCGCCCGCGCGGAAGTTGTCATCCGTCGGGTCGTCCTTGGGGTCGTAGTGGTACATGGCGCCTTCCAGATCAAGCGGCGGCTCCATCACCTCGGGCTGCGCCGTCCACACGCCATAGCTGTTGGGCGTATAGGCGGGGGCCGCGCCGTAGTTGCCGTCGGTGCGCATCGCGCCGTCGCGGTGATACTCGTTCACCTGCACCTTGGCGCGGTTGACGGGGATGTGGTTGTGGTTGACGCCCAGGCGGTAGCGCTGCGCGTCGCCGTAGGAGAACAG
>CAZYKQ010000070.1:0-9770 GCA_964648235.1 uncultured Christensenella sp.
ATTAGCGTTGGCTAACTGTTGACAAGCGCATGAGACTGTGGTATCTTTCGCACAATTTCCAGAAAGGTATGTGTGTGATGAATCCTACCGTCCGCCGCAACGTCATCATCATTAGCAACCTCGAGCTACTACTAGTAGTTCGGGGTTTTGGTGATGACTTTAGGTGTACAACTGCGATGTAGTCAGGGATCAAGCCACTTTCGGCCCCTTGCAGTGTTCACTGCAAGGGGCCTTTTTATACCCGGCGGGGCCGACAGAGTGTTTGAAAAGACGGAGGGAAGCAAGGTGAGAAAAACAGGCGCGGAAATCATCATCGAGGTGCTTTGTGAGCAGGGTGTCGATACCGTGTTCGGTTATCCCGGCGGGTATGTGATCAATATCTACGATGAACTGTATAAACATGCAGATCGTATCAATAACTTTGTTACCTGCCACGAGCAAGGCGCGGCCCATGCGGCAGACGGATATGCCAGGGCCTCCGGCAAGCCGGGTGTGGTGATCGCCACCTCCGGCCCCGGTGCCACAAACCTGGTAACCGGAATTGCCTGCGCCTATTTTGACAGCACCCCTATGGTGGCCATTACGGGCAATGTGCCCGTCAATATGCTGGGGCGCGACAGCTTTCAGGAGATCGATATCACAGGCGTTACCATGCCGATGACCAAGCACAACTATATGGTGAAGGATGTTGAGACGCTGGCTGATACCCTGCGCGAAGCTTTCCAGGTGGCTATTTCCGGCCGCCCCGGTCCGGTGCTGGTGGATATCCCCAAGGACGTGCAGATAGCAAGCTGCGAGTATATGCCCAAGGAAAAAGTGAAGCCCCGCCCCTTTCGTTCTGTAAGTGAGGCGGCCATTGAGAGAGCGGTTGAAGCGATCAGAAACAGCAAGCGTCCCTGCATTTATTCCGGGGGCGGGGTGGTGATCGCGGGCGCGGAAAATGAGCTGGTCCGTCTGGCTGAACAGATGGATGCCCCTGTCTGCACCAGCATGATGGGCCTGACAGCCCTGCCCTACGATCATCCGCGTTTCCTGGGCATGATGGGCATGCATGGACGCTATGCCGCCACCAAGGCAATGGCGGAGTGCGATCTGCTGATCGCGGTGGGGGTGCGCTTTTCAGACCGGGCGACGGGGGATAAATTCAAGTTTTCTAACGGAAAGACCATCCTGCATGTCGACATCGACCCAGCCGAGATATCCAAAAACATCGGCGCTCAGCAGGATATCCTGGGCAATGTCAAGCAAGTGCTCGGGATGCTTGCCGACAGGACGGAGAAAAAAGAGCATCCCGAGTGGGCGGAGCGCATCAGAGAGCTCAAGGGCAGCGAAGACAATTCGGTGGACATGCAGCCGGACAGGCTGCAGCCTCAGTACATTATTGAAGGTGTCAGCGCAAGGATGGGTGATCAGGACCTGGTCGCGACTGACGTGGGCCAGCATCAGATGTGGACAATGCTCTATTATCATTTCCGCAGGCCCCGTACTTTGATGACCAGCGGCGGCCTTGGCGCGATGGGTTTTGGGATGGGCGCGGCCATCGGGGCCTGCCTGGCCAAGGACCGGCAGCGCACGGTGCTGTTTACCAGCGACGGAAGCTTTCACATGAACTTGAATGAACTGGCAACCGCTGTTTCTCATAACCTTCCCCTGATCGTTATCGTGATCAACAACAACGCGCTGGGCATGGTACGGCAGTGGCAGGCTCTCTTTTTTGAAGGGCGTTATGCCGGGACCACCCTCAACCGCAAGACAGATTACGTCAGGCTGGCTGAAAGCTTCGGCGCAAAGGGCGGGCGGGCAACAACCCGGGAAGAGTTTGACAGATGCCTGGAGGAAGCCTTTTTGTCAGGCGGCCCCTACGTGATGGATTGCGTGATTTCAAGCGATCAAAAGGTGCTGCCCATGATACCGGCGGGTAAAGGGATCGACGACATCATCCTGAGATCGTAGGCTGGCCCCGGGAGGACGTCAATCACCGAGCGCTGCATGCGCAAAACACTTTCCAGAGGAGGCAAAACCATGGATTCATCTCAATTCACTGTCGCGCTCCTGGTTGCCAATCATTTCGGCGTTCTGACCCGCGTATCCGGCTTGTTTGCCCGGCGAGGGTTCAACATTGACAGCCTGACTGTCGGTGCCACGCAGGACGCCCGCTTCTCGCGGATGACCATCACAGCCAAGGGGGATGACTATATACGCGGCCAGATCGTCAGGCAGCTTGAAAAGCTGGAGGATGTAAAAACGGTGCAGTTGATGGAGGAAGGCCGTACCGTGCTGCGTGCGCTGATGATTGTGAAAGTCAGACTGACACAGGGCAAGCTTTCGGAAATCGTGGAGGCGGCCAATACTTTCCGGGCAAGCGTGATCGATCTGTCGCCTGATTCTGTCCTGATTGAGGTCACCGGCGCGCCTGATAAGCTGCAAGCCTTCCTGGAGTACGCCAAGGGTTACGGCATCATTGAAATATCGTCAACGGGCCCGACAGCGATTGGCCGCTCAAACTATTGCCTGGATGGAACGCAGAGCGCGGAAGGAAGCTAAGACAAGGCTCATCCCTAAGATCAGCTATTCCGGATTAACTATTATGATCAACAACCAAACATAAAAGGAGAAAAAATCATGGCGAAGATGTATTACGAAAAGGATTGCGGCAGGGAGTATCTGGAGGGAAAGACCGTCGCGGTCATCGGCTATGGAAGCCAGGGACATGCTCACGCGCTCAACCTGCGCGACAGCGGATATCAGGTGGTGGTCGGCCTGTATGAGGGGTCCAAGTCCGCGCAGGCGGCGAAGGAAGCGGGGCTGACCGTTATGCTCACCGCGGACGCCGTGAAAGCTGCCGACGTGGTGATGGTGCTGGTCAATGATGAAAAGCAGGCAAGCCTCTATCAACAGGATATCGCCCCCAACCTGAAGCCCGGCGCTGCTCTGGCCTTTGCCCATGGCTTTAACATTCACTACGGTCAGGTTGTCCCGCCCGCCAATGTGGACGTCATCATGATTGCGCCCAAGGGGCCCGGCCATACCGTGCGCAGCCAGTTCAATGAAGGCAAAGGCGTGCCTTGCCTGGTGGCCGTGCATCAGGATGCCACGGGCCATGCCAAGGAATTGGCCCTCAGCTATGCGATGGGCATCGGCGGCGCGCGCTCGGGCGTGCTGGAGACCACCTTCAAGGAAGAGACGGAAACGGACCTTTTCGGCGAGCAGGCCGTGCTTTGCGGCGGTGTGACCGAGCTGATGAAGGCCGGTTTTGATACCTTGGTGGAAGCGGGCTATCAGCCTGAGAGCGCCTATTTTGAGTGCCTGCACGAGATGAAACTGATCATTGACCTGGTGGTGAAGGGCGGCCTTTCCTATATGCGTTACTCCATCAGCGATACGGCTGAGTACGGTGATTACGCGACCGGCAAGCGGATCATCACGGAAGAGACCCGCAAGGAAATGAAAAAGGTATTGTCAGAGATTCAGGACGGCAGCTTTGCCCGCAACTGGATCCTGGAAAACCAGGCCAAGCGCCCGCACTTCAACGCCGTGCGTGCCCAGGAGAAAAACCACTTGATCGAAAAGACGGGGGCCGAGCTGCGCGCCATGATGTCCTGGCAAAAGGCGGACGCTTATGAAAAGTGAGGCGGTCAAAGAAGGGCTCAGCCGCGCGCCGCATCGCTCTTTGCTGAAAGCGCTGGGCATGGACGCGGGGCAGATATCAAAGCCCTTTGTCGGCGTGGTCAACTCCTTCAACGAGGTGGTGCCGGGGCACAGTGAACTTAACCGCATCGCGCGTGCCGTCAAGGACGGCATCCTGATGGCCGGCGGCACCCCTTTTGAGTTTAATACCATCGCCGTCTGCGACGGTATCGCGATGGGGCACGAAGGCATGCGCTACTCTCTGGCGTCAAGAGAGCTGATCGCGGACACGGTGGAATGCATGGTGAGGGCGCATGGCTTTGACGCGCTGGTGTTTATCCCCAACTGCGACAAAGTGGTGCCCGGCATGCTGATGGCGGCCGCCAGGCTCAACCTGCCTTGCGTATTCGTTTCCGGCGGCCCGATGCTGTCGCTGGAGGACAGGGCAGGGAACCCGATGGATCTCAGCGGTGTGTTTGAGGCTGTGGGCGCTGTAAGCGCCGGGCGTATGGACGCGCAGGAGCTTGAGTATATCGAAGAGAACGCGTGCCCCGGCTGCGGCTCCTGCTCGGGCATGTTCACCGCCAATTCCATGAACTGCCTGTGCGAGGCGATCGGCATGGCCTTGCCCGGCAACGGAAGCATTCCGGCGGTGTATGCCAAGCGTGTGCGGCTGGCAAAGCAGGCGGGCATGCAGGTGATGAAGCTTCTGGAGCGAAACGTCCGCCCCCTTGATATCCTCACACCTGCCGCTTTTGACAACGCGCTGCGGGTGGATATGGCGCTGGGCTGCTCCACCAACACGGTGCTGCATCTGCCCGCCATCGCCCATGAGGCAGGCATCGAATTGCCGCTTGACATGATCAACCGCATCAGCGACCAGGTGCCCAACCTATGCCACCTGGCTCCGGCCGGGCATCACCACATGCAGGACCTGGACCGCGCGGGCGGGGTTTACGCTGTGATGAAGTCGCTGCTGGACGCGGGATTATTAAACGGTGATCTGCCCACTGTAACAGGCGGGACGGTGGAAGAGAACCTGAAGCACGTGAAGGTCTTTGACCGGGATGTCATCCGCCCGGTCAGCGAACCCTACTCCCAAAGCGGCGGCCTGGCCATCCTGTTTGGTTCTCTCGCGCCCCATGGTTCCGTGGTCAAAAAGAGCGCGGTCGCGCCCGAGATGCTGGTCCATCAGGGGCCGGCCCGTGTGTTTGACAGTGAGGAAGCGGCCATCAAGGCCATTATGTCCGGCAGGATCCTGTCAGGGGACGTGGTGCTTATCCGCTATGAGGGCCCGGCGGGCGGGCCGGGCATGCGGGAGATGCTCTCACCCACATCCGCCATTGCGGGCATGGGACTTGATAAGGAAGTGGCCCTTGTAACGGATGGGCGCTTCTCCGGCGCTACCAGGGGCGCTGCCATCGGTCACATTTCTCCGGAAGCCGCGCTCGGCGGACCCATCGCCTATGTGCGCGAGGGGGACATCATTTCCATTGACATCCCGAACTACAGGCTGGACGTGGAGATAGACGAGGAAGAGTTTGAAAAGCGCAGGGCAGAAACTGACGATAGAAAAGAAAAACAGTTATCAGGTTACCTTAAGCGCTACGCCAGGCTGGTGTCATCCGCCGATAAGGGCGCGATTATTGAGTAAGGAAGAGGGAACGGAACCGCGAAAGACACGAAAGACGCGAAAAAGAATTGAACAAGGCTCGTTTCCCTTTCGCGCTTTTCGCGTATTTCGCGGTTGGTATTCCCCCAAGTGACAATCGCATGCTGTTATTCCGACATGCCGACATCAACACTGATAAGAAAGGAGGAATTGGTCATGGAGAATAAAAAGATTCGCATTTTTGACACCACGCTGCGCGACGGCGAACAGGCACCCGGATGCAGCATGAACCTGCAAGAAAAGCTGGAGGTGGCCAAGCAGCTTGAACGCCTGAAAGTTGACGTCATCGAGGCAGGCTTTGCGATTTCCTCCCCCGGCGATTTTGAGTCGGTGTCAGAAGTCGCCAAGACCATCAAGGATTGTACCGTGGGCTCCCTGGCCCGGGCGTTGACCAAGGATATTGACGCGGCTTATGAGGCCGTGCGCCATGCCCAATCCCCCCTGATCCATGTTTTTTTGTCGACATCGCCGCTTCATATGGAATACAAGCTGAAGATGAGCCCGGAAAAGGTGCTGGAACGCGTGGGAGACATGGTCAAGTATGCCAGCGCCAAATGCCCCAATGTGGAGTTTTCGGCGGAAGATGCCACGCGCAGCGACTGGGAATTTTTAGCGCGCGTGGTGGAGAGGGCTATAGCAAGCGGAGCAAGCACCATCAACCTGCCAGATACCGTGGGATATACGGTTCCTCATAAGATGGCTGAATTGATTGCGTACATGCGAAACACCGTCCCTAACGCTGACAAGGCTGTATTTTCCGTTCACTGCCATAACGACCTGGGCATGGCGGTCGCCAACTCCATTTCCGCGATCGCGGCGGGGGCGGGACAGATTGAGTGCACGGTCAATGGCCTGGGTGAACGCGCGGGCAACGCGTCTGTTGAAGAGATCGTGATGGCGCTGAGAACCCGCAGAGACTATTACCAAGTGGATTGCCGGGTGGATACAACCCAGCTCTACCGTACAAGCCGCCTGGTGTATGGCATCATCGGCATGAACCCGCCGATGAACAAACCCATTGTCGGCGCCAATGCCTTTGCCCACGAAAGCGGTATTCATCAGCATGGTGTGATGGCAAACAAAGAAACCTACGAGATCATGACGCCTGAATCCGTCGGCCTGACCCAAAACAAGATGGTGCTGGGCAAACACAGCGGCCGGCATGCCTTTGAAGCGCGCGCAAAGGACCTGGGGTATACCCTGACGGATGGGGAAATTACACAGTTTTTTGAAGAGTTCAAACGCATGTGTGATTTGAAAAAGACGGTCAGTGATTCAGACATCGAGGCCATTATCAACGCCCGGATTGCCGTCGGGGCGGGCTTATACCGCCTGGCGCGCTTTGATCTGCAGTCGGGCAACAAGGTGAAATCCACCTGCGCGGTCCAGCTGGAAAAAGAGGGAAAGATTCTGGAGGATGTAGCTCTGGGCGACGGGCCGATCAACGCCGCTTTTAACGCGGTGGATAAGCTGACGGAGGCGAAGGACCGCAAGCTGGCGGATTATGCCATCCATTCCATCTCCCAGGGAGAGGATGCTTTGGGCGAAGTGGCAGTCAAGGTACGGGAGGGAAAAAGGCAGGTGACGGGGCGGGGTTTGTCTGTGGACATTATTGAGGCCAGCATTCTGGCCTATATCAACGCCATCAACAAACTTGCTGAAATGGGAGAGCGCTATGACGAAGAGGTCAGTTCGGAATTTGGAAATCCTTGACACCACGCTGCGCGACGGCGCGCAGGCGGAAGGCATCAGCTTCACTGTTTCTGATAAAATCGAGATTGTGAAGACACTCGATGGTTTCGGCGTCAAATACATCGAAGCCGGCAACCCCGGCAGCAACCCCAAAGACGCGGCCTTCTTTGAGGAAGCGGCGAAGCTGAAACTGGAAAACGCGCGGTTGGTCGCGTTTGGCAGCACGCACCGCATCGGCATCAAACCGGATGATGACGCCAATGTTAGGTCGTTGCTTTCAGCTCAGACACCTTGCGTATCGATCTTTGGCAAATGCTGGGATTTGCACGTTACAGAGATATTGAAAGCCACCCTTGAGCAGAACTTGGCTTGCGTGCGCGATACGATCCGCTTTTTCAAAGACAGGGGCAAGGAAGTGATTTTTGACGCGGAGCACTTCTTTGACGGCTATCTGGCCAATCCGGGGTATGCCGTCGGGGTGCTGGAGGCAGCGGCCGACGGCGGCGCGGACGTGCTGTGCCTGTGCGATACCAACGGCGGTATGCAGCCTCTGAAGCTCTATGAAATCACAGGCATGTTATCCAAGCGGTTTCCGGATACGCGCCTGGGCATCCACTGCCACAACGACACGGGCTGCGCGGTGGCCAACTCCTTGCTCGCGGTTGAGGCAGGCTGTGATCATGTTCAGGGTACTTTCAACGGCATCGGCGAGCGCTGCGGCAACGCCGACCTCTCCGTCATCATCCCTGATCTGCAGCTGAAGATGGGCCTGCCCTGCGTCAGCGGTGATTTGGAGAGCCTGCAGAAAACCGCAGCGCGGGTGGCTGATATTTCCAACATGACCCTGCCGGGCGATAAGCCCTATGTCGGCGCCAGTGCCTTTGCCCACAAGGGCGGCATGCACATTGACGGTGTGGACAAGGTGAGCCATTCATTTGAGCACCTGCCCCCGCAGGCGGTAGGGAACTCAAGGCGCTTTTTATTGTCCGAGGTTTCAGGGAAAAAGGCGGTGCTGCTGAAGACCAGAAACTTCGCTCCCGGGCTTTCCAAGGACTCGCCTGAAACCGGCGCGATCCTTTCCCGCATCAAGGAGCTGGAGCACCAGGGTTATCAGTTTGAGGCGGCGGACGCCAGCTTCGAGCTGATGGTGCGCAGGGTGATGGGCACCTATACACCGCACTTTGATGTCTCCATGTACAAGACCAGCGGCGAGTTTCCCCCGCATGAGGACAAGCTGTCTTCCAACGCCATGGTCAAGGTGATCGTAGGCAGGGAGACGGAAATGGCGGCCGCCATGGGCAACGGTCCCGTCCACGCGCTGGATCAGGCTTTGCGGCGGGCGATCGGCGCGTTCTATCCGGTCCTCAAGGATGTGTACCTGGTGGACTACAAGGTGCGCGTACTGGAATCGGGCCAGGCGGCAGGCTCCCGTGTGCGGGTGTTGATTGAAAGCACAGACGGCGCGCGAAAATGGACAACCGTCGGCGCGTCCACTGACATTATTGAAGCCAGTTTTGCGGCGATCGTGGACTCACTGGAATATAAATTACTAAAGGAGAATGTATAGTATGGGTATGACCATGACACAAAAAATTCTCGCCGCGCACTGCGGCAGGGAGAGCGTGCGCGCGGGCGATATCATCATGGCGGACTGCGACATGGTGCTGGGCAACGATATTACAGCCCCTGTCGCCATCAACGAGTTCCACAAGACGGGCAAGTCGCAGGTATTTGACAAAGAAAAGATAGCCCTGGTGCTGGATCATTTCGTACCCAACAAGGACATCAAATCGGCTCAAAACTCAAAAAAAGTGCGGGATTTCGCGCGGGAAATGGGCATTGTCAACTTTTTTGATGTTGGCAACATGGGCATCGAGCATGCCCTGCTGCCTGAAAAGGGTCTGGTGACCGCGGGCGATGTTGTGATCGGCGCGGACAGCCACACCTGCACCTACGGTGCCCTGGGCGCGTTTTCAACAGGGGTCGGCTCCACCGACATGGCGGCGGCCATGGCCATCGGCAAGGTGTGGCTGAAGGTGCCCGGCGCCATCCGCTTCAACCTGAGCGGTGAGCTGAAAAAATATGTAACCGGCAAGGACCTGATCCTGCACATCATCGGCATGATCGGCGTGGACGGCGCGCTCTACCGTTCGATGGAGTTTTCCGGCGAAGGCGTACATTCGCTTTCCGTCAGCGACCGACTTTGTGTCAGCAACATGGCCATCGAAGCCGGCGCCAAGAACGGCATTTTTCCGGTTGACGATCAGACGGTCGAATACCTCAGAGCTCACGGGGCCAAAACACCCCGTGTTTATGAGGCTGACCCGGACGCTGAGTATGAGCGCACCATCGAGATTGACCTGGCGAAGGTGGAGCAGACAGTCGCCTTCCCTCATCTGCCTGAAAACGCCCATACCTTTGACGACATCGGCGATGTGAAGATCGACCAGGTGGTCATCGGAAGCTGTACCAATGGCAGGCTGGAGGATCTGGTGCTGGCGGCGGAGATCCTGCGCGGGCAGAAAGTGGCAAGCCATGTGCGTACCATCATCATCCCTGCGACCCAGCAGATCTACCTGGACGCGATGGAGATGGGGCTGGTGAAGGACTTTATTGAGGCCGGCTGCGTCGTATCCACCCCCACCTGCGGCCCCTGCCTGGGCGGGTACATGGGCATTCTGGCGGAGGAAGAGCGATGCGTCGCCACCACCAACCGCAACTTTGTGGGCCGCATGGGGCATCCGAAAAGCGAAGTTTATCTGGCCAGCCCGGCCGTCGC
>CAZYKQ010000071.1:0-9758 GCA_964648235.1 uncultured Christensenella sp.
TTTGGTGCGGTCAAGAGGACTTGAACCTCCATGAACGTATTGTTCACTAGAACCTGAATCTAGCGCGTCTGCCAATTCCGCCATGACCGCGTCTGCACTCCTGAGTGCTCAGATAAAATAACATAGCTTCCTTTTCCTGTCAAGCGCTTTTTTATATCCAATGAATATTTTGGGGAGCTTTAATCTTTTGTTAACCTCAAAATCATTTGCTTTTATCCATATTGAAATAAGTTTCTTCGCTTCTTCTCTTCTCTAAGAAGAACATCGTTTTTTTTCCGTCCCAAGTTATATAAGGTGTCCTAAAACTTCCGCCTTTCGAGTGATTGACGATAAGAGATGACTATGCTATATTATCACTTGCTGATTTGTTCGGCGTGCCAATGTAGCTCAGCTGGCAGAGCAGCGGTTTCGTAAACCGCAGGTCAAGGGTTCGAGTCCCTTCATTGGCTCCATCGAGGTGTAGCGCAGTTTGGTAGCGCGTTTGGTTCGGGACCAAAAGGTCGCAGGTTCAAATCCTGTCACCTCGACCATGCAGAATCCCTTGTTAGCTCAAGGGATTCTTGCTTTTTATGTGTTCCCATATTTTAAGAAAACGCGCGTTATTGCCATTGTGGTTGCTCTTTTGATCTGATCAAAAAAAAACACAACAAACGATCACGATTCTTTAAAAAATTAGCTTTTATCAAAAATCAAATCAGTTTCCAATAAAATTGCCTGATTTTTCACCAGTTTTCTATACCTCATCATCCCCACCAAATCTGCCACAGCCCACCCGATCGGAATGCTCCACCAAATGCTTGTCATCCCGAACCCGAGTCCAACCAACAGGTAGGACAACACAACACGAATCCCCAAGGAAACCACCGTCAGCGCGATAGATGTGTGAAAATGCCCCAATCCCCTGTACAGAGCATAAAACAAAAAGAGATAACCAATCAGAATGTAGAATGCTCCTTCAATGCGCAAATACTGCGCGCCTGCGGCAATAGCCTCAGCATCTCCAGGAAGGAAGATGGCGATCAGTTGCGGAGCAAAAGCCCAAACCAGGGCTGTAACCAACGCGCAAAACACAGTTGTACAAATAATGGCCGAGCGGAATCCGTGGTAAATTCTATCCGCTTTTCCCGCGCCCTTGTTCTGAGCAGCATAGGTAGCAAAGGCGTTGCCAAAATCCTGAGCCGGCATATAGCCGAATGCGTCGATGCGCACGCCCGCGCTGAAGGCGGCCATTGCCACAACACCAAAGGAGTTCACCAAGCCCTGTACCATCAGGATTCCGAAATTCATAATGGATTGCTGCAGGGACGTCAGCACAGAATACTGAGCCACCTTTCGGAACATCACTCGCTCAAAGCGCAAGCTTAATTTAATAAAACCCAGCTTTCTGATGGCATAGACACAAAGCGGAAGTCCGGAAAATAACTGGGCCGCAAAAGTAGAAAGGGCCGGCCCCCGCACGCCCATCGGAATCCACAGTACCAAGATAAAATCAAAAGCTACGTTTACTACCGATGAAACGATTAATAAAAGCAACGGCGTTTTCGAATCCCCCACAGAGCGCAGTACGGCCGCTCCAATGTTATAGAGCGCCATAAAGGGCAGCCCGCTCAATATGATTATCAGATAGTCCCGGGCAAGCGGCATCGCCTCTTGAGGCACCTGGAATATGTGAAGTAGTTTATTCAGAAAGGCAATGGACATCAGGGATACAAAGCAGGTCATCGACAGAATAAAAATAGCTGCCGTTGAAATGGCAGAGGACAGTTCCTTATGATTTTTCGCGCCATAAAGTGAGGAAAACAGTACACCGCTGCCCATACACAAACCAATTAAAATAGAGTTAATAAAGGTAATAAATGCTGCTGAAGCTCCAATGGAGGCCATGGGTGCCGTTCCTAAAAATCGGCCGACCACAAAAGCATCCGATAACCCATAAATTTGCTGAAACACATTGCCCAGAAAAATCGGTAAGGAAAAAAGTAATATTTTCTTTGCCGCGCTGCCGGTAGTCATATCAATGGCTTTCAAAGTGCAACTCCTTAACAAGCGATGAATTAAAAATTCAAAGCCAGATAATGCGTATAATACAACAGGTTGGCAGGCAAGGCAAAAAGAAAAAACTCTCAGCACTGACACACGCAGCTATCATTTGCGTGATCTAATTTATAATTGATCAGTTCAGGCAATCAAGGAACGATAGGTTCAAATCCCGCCTGCTTCAAGCGCTCAACGACTGTATTCAGATCAATCTTTCTGATCGCCGCGCCCTTGGGGATGGTCATGATCCGTCCAACGGTTAAGAGCATCCCCGGTTTAGTAATATCTGCAAAGCCAAGATCCTTCATGATATCAAGCAGTTCGGGATACTCTGTACACAGAGCGTGGACAGAGAGGCTTAAGTCGATTCGTTTTGTTTCCAATTTATGTTTCTCCTCTCACAGTACCGCGAAGACCGCCTTGCAACAGCTCCCTGGCGATTTATGGGAATGCCCGACGCATGCCGCAGGCGGGGCCAGGCGAGGTGGATCTGCGCATAGGTTCATACGCTCCAAGCTCTCGATGATTACCGTCCTGCCTTCCTTACTAATGATTTTCCAATCCGCAAAATTATAGCAATCCGTTCCTTTGGATGTCAATTGCGATGAGGCCGATTCGGTTGATAAAGACGCCCCTGTGCTGTATACTAAGCGCGGTCAAAGAACTGAGGAGGACGGGGTATGAGCCAGCGTCAATCCGGCCCGCATATACGCGCGGCCAAAGAGAGCATCGGGCACATCGGCCAATATATTTTGATGACACTGGAGCAACTTTTGTTGCGGGTGATCAGCATGTCACCCCTCATCTACGCCTTGATCAGCAGACAATTTTTCGGTATCCGCAAGGAATACGTAATGGGAGCTGCCCTGCTTTGTTGCCTCCCTCTATGGATTTTGCTGGTGTTACCCGCCCGTTTCCGTTTGGGCGCAAAGCTAGGCTCCTGGTTTGGCATTCAAATGGAAACAGGCAGCTGGTCCGACCGGCTTGCCAAAGGCCTGGTATATTTCAGCAAGTCATTTCTGCTTGTTCTGCCTATTTTTATCTGCCTGTACATTCTGTATTACAGTTTCAGCTTCTCCGGTTTTCCCGTATTTCTCGGGATGATTGAGTATCCGGGAAAGCTGCTGACTGGTTTGCTGGGCGAAGGCCTGCCCCCCGCGATGCTGATTGGCGGCGTGATCTGGGTATTGTTTCTGGTGCTCCTGACCTTTCTCGCATTCTGGGGATGGCGCAGGTTTACAATGCCTTATTTCTTTCTGCCTGAGGGCGGGCGGATCAAGCAGCGAGCCTCGCAGTCCCTTGGAAAAACAATCGGGCTAAACCTTTTAATTATCCTTCCGCCGCTTCTGATTGTACTGGCGCTTTTAGGCTTATCGCTTGCTCCCAAGCTTTCCGGCAGCATGATGTATGATTTACTGACCATTGTGTCCGCCATTACAAGCTTTGACTTTCCGGCGCACACGCTAAGTTTGTGTGCTGTGGTGTTAGCCTTGCTTTATCTGCCGTTTGTATTGTTCCGCAAAGCAGCGATCGCGGCAAGTCTATACAGCCATCACCGGTGATCAGGCTTGACAAGCTTCTGTCTTCGCTGGGACTGGGTAGCCGTACTCAGGTAAAGCAGTTGATCCATGCGGGGCGCGTCAGTGTCGGTGGGGAGGCCGCAAAATCCGGCAATGACAAGGTGGCGGATGGAGCCATTGTTATGGTGGACGGTCAGGCGATTGACACGCGAAGACAAAGGCATCTGATGATGAACAAGCCCGCCGGAGTGCTGACCGCTGCCCGGGATACCAGGCAGAACACTGTTATGGATTTGCTGGCTCCCGTTTATCAAAACCTGGAGTGCATGCCCGTGGGGCGGCTCGACAAGGACACTGAGGGCTTATTGCTGTTCACCACGGATGGCCAGGCTGCGCACCGTCTGCTTTCTCCCCAAAAACAGGTGGAGAAGCGTTATGTGGCGCACGTAAGCGGGAAGCTCTCCCAAAGTGTTGTTCGACGCTTTGAAGAGGGAATTACGCTGTCTGATTTCAGCACGCTTCCGGCAAAGCTCCATATTTTGGAGACGAGCGAGGAAAGCAGTCTGGCTGAAGCCATTGTCTGTGAGGGTAAATTCCATCAGATCAAGCGCATGTTCTCCGCATGCGGACACGAAGTGTTGGCGCTGAAACGACTGCAATTCGGTCCACTTAGTCTGGATGAAACACTTTCTTCCGGTGCCTACCGGGAACTCACGGAAGCTGAATGGCAGCAACTATTGGAGGCCGCAGGTTATGGCAAATGATTCCCAGCAGTATTTTGCCCGGGATCCCGCAAGTGAGAGCCTGGAAAAAACCTTTGAGCTGGAATGGAAGGGCCGAACATTTACCTTTGTTACAGACAACGGTGTATTTTCAAAGGGAGGGCTGGATACCGGTACTGCTGTCCTCTTAAAATCCCTTCCGGAGCATTTTGCCGGCCGAATGCTCGACTTGGGCTGCGGTTGGGGCGCTGTGGGCGTGCTGGCTGGGGCTGCATGGCCACGAGCCCTGGTCACGATGGTTGATGTCAACCCTCGAGCGGTGCTGCTGGCATTGCGCAATGCGCAAAGCAATGGGGTCAGAGCAGAAGCCATAGAAAGCGATGGATTTGAAAGGATTCCCGGCCCTTACGACCTGATCGCGCTCAATCCGCCCATACGCGCAGGGAAGGAAACCGTGTATCGACTGTTTAAGGAGGCGGCAGGTCATCTATCTCCGGTGGGAGTGCTTTACATCGTTATCCGAAAGCAGCAAGGCGCGCCAAGCGCACAGAAGTTTTTAACAAGTCTGTTCTCATCCGTACGAACGGTTGAGCGGAAATCAGGTTTTCATGTTTTTCAATGTGAAGGGAGCAACCATCATGTCGTTTGATGCCTCATTCTTTGATGCTGGGTTGGATCGTTCCGGTACTGCCTCCGTCAAGTGGAGCCAACCGGGAGTGTGCCCCAAAGGCCACATCCCTCTTTGGGTTGCGGACATGGATTTTGCCTGCGCACCCGAAATTACGGAAGCCGTGATTCGCAGGGCTCAGCATCCAAGTTTCGGTTACACCTATATAAGCAATGAAGACAGGCAGGCTTTCTGCGGATGGTGGCAACGCAGGCACGGTATCAGTCTGGATCCGGCACAGATTGGTTTTTTGCCCAGCGTGGTCTCCGGTCTTCGTGTAAGCGTGGAAGAGTTTACGAAACCCGGCGAGGGCATCATCATCCAGTCCCCCGTCTACGGCCCCTTCTTTGCCTCCATTGAGGAGGCCGGGCGCAAGGTTCTTGAAGCGCCGCTTTTACGCGACGACGATGGGTATTACAGCATGGACCTGGACGCCGTAGAGACGCATTTAAAACAAGGCGCGCGTTTGATGATCCTTTGTAATCCGCACAATCCGGTTGGCCGCGCCTGGTCACAGGAAGAGCTTGTGAGCTTGGCTCGGTTGCTTAATCGCTATGAGTGCATGCTGGTTTCCGATGAGATACACGCCGACTTCGTCTACCATCCTGCCAGGTTTACCTCGCTGCTCAGCCTTGGGTATGAGCGGTTGGTTGTGCTGGCAGCCGCATCCAAGACCTTCAATCTGGCAGGTCTTCAGCAGGCGAACATCATTTGTCGGGATGCCGAAAAAATGAAAAATTTATCGGCAAGGCTGCATCGCGCGGGGGTCGAGGCGGGCAATATCTTTGCCCTTAGCGCCACCCGCGCCGCTTATGAATACGGCGCTGAGTGGCTGGACGGTCTGCTTGACTACCTCAGCGGCAGCCTGCCTATCCTGTCTGATATCTTGGGGGCGCTTTTGCCTATGGCGAGGCTGACGCCCATTGAAGCCACGTATCTGGCATGGGTGGATGTGAGTGCCTATGGTATGAGCAACGAGGAGGTATACCAACGTTGCGAGTCGGCAGGCGTTATTCCCACCACGGGTACATTCTTTGGAAAGAGCGCCGGCGAGGGGTTTATGCGTCTTAACTTCGGATGCCCCCGAAAACAGTTGACACAGGGGCTTGAACGCTTTGCGGAAGCCCTGAAAAGATAGTTGAAAGGATATTGATGATGAAAGAACTGGACAAAATACTTGATACCTTGAAGGATGAGATGATCAGCACTCTGCAGGAATGGGTGCGCGTGCCCAGTGTAGCCAATGACAACGCGCAGCCCGGCGCGCCATTCGGGCCCGAAGTTCGCCGAATGCTCGATAAAGCGATGGCAGACGCGGAAAAACTGGGCTTTAAAACTGAAGTTTTTGATGGATACATTGGGCACGCCGATATGGGCGAGGGCGAGGATGAAGATGCTCTGGCGATTTTGGCTCATCTGGATGTCGTGCCCGTTGGTGACGGGTGGAGCTTTGATCCCTTTGGCGCTGACATAAAAGACGGAAAAATCTATGGGCGCGGGAGCAGCGACGACAAGGGACCAGCTGTTGCCGCCATGTATGCCATGAAAGCCGTCCTGCAGTCAGGCATACCGCTCAAGCGTAAAGTAAGGCTGATTCTGGGATGCGATGAAGAAAGCAATTGGACTGATATCGAGCACTATAAAAAAGTGGCGCATATGCCCCGTATGGGCTTCAGCCCGGATGCCAGTTACCCGGTCATCAACATTGAAAAGGGCATGTGTGGTTTGACCCTGACAGCTCCGATTGCTAAAGAAGGGCTTGAGATTCTGTCTTTTGACGTGGGTGAGCGTCCCAACGTGATCCCAGGCCAGGCAACCGCTACCGTAAAGGGCGGGATCGAACTCGCTGAGAAAACGGCGCAAATCGCGCGCAAGTATGGCTGGCCGGTATCTGCTGAAGCCAAGGACGGCGTCGTCACTCTGATCGCCACCGGAGTTAACGGCCACGCCGCGATGCCGGAATCCGCCCGCAACGCCATCGGACAGATGCTGATCACGCTACGGGACCTCGGCGCGCAGGGCGCCATCAAAACCCTGGCAGACGCTGTCGGTACCGAATACGACGGTGAAAGCCTGGGCGTCAAGGTGGCTGACAAAATTTCCGGCCCCCTGACCTGCAACATGGGCATTATTCGGGTTGACGCTGAGCGCGTTTACGCCAGGCTGGATATCCGCTTCCCCCTGCTGGTCAACCCCGATATGCTGACCCACGTGATCCGCCAGCATTTGCCCGGTTTTACCGTGGAAGGAGCGCGGGCCAAGACACCACACTATGTTCCTGAAAACAGCGAACTGGTTCAGGAACTCCTCAATGCCTATCACGAGGTCAGCGGTCTTGAAAAGAAAGCCCTGGCCATCGGCGGAGGAACCTATGCCCGCTCGCTCAAAGAGGGCGTCGCCTTTGGTGCGGCTTTCCCCGATGATGAGGATGTAGCGCACCAGGCTGATGAATACATCAGCATTGACAGCATCACAAAAAGTATGCGAATTATTGCCTATGCCATTGTTAAGCTTGCGAGCGCATAATTTTTAGCAGGAGGAACAAACGCTATGTCTGAAATGAAAGAACAGCTTATAACTTGCATCAACTGCCCCGTCGGATGCCGGATGACTGTCCGCGTGCAAGACGGTCAGGTTATTTCTATCGCCGATAACCAGTGCAAACGCGGCGATGTATATGCCCGCCAGGAATCTGTACTGCCCTTGCGCATGGTTACTGCCGTTGCCTTGGTGGAAAACAGCGAAACTCCCATCAGCCTGAAGACGGCCTCTCCCGTTCCCAAGGATAAAATCGGCGATGTAATGAAGGCTATTAACTCACTTAAGTTACACTTGCCCATTAACATCGGTGATGTACTGCTTGGCAATGTTGCCGATACGGGCGTTGACCTGGTCGCTACCCGCGTCCTGCCCTGAGAAAGTGAGGCCCTTATGCCCCTTCTCCCTATATTGATGTATCCCAGTTTCCGCCACGGCAAGGCCACTCCCTGGGGCGGCGCTCGTCTGCGGGAACTATTTGCGAAAGAAACTCCGGATGCCAAAACAGGCGAAAGCCTGGAAGTCAGTGTCATTCCCGGCCTTAACAGCACGGATGCCGATGGAACCCAGCTTAGTCGCTTGATTGAACGCTACGGCAAGGCCTTGACAGGAACAGAGGTCAAGGGAGACTTTCCTTTGTTGCTGAAGTTGATTGACGCGCGGGAAGCGCTCAGCGTACAGGTACACCCAGGCGATGCCTACGCCCTGAGAAACGAAAATAAACCGGGGAAGACTGAAGCATGGGTGATCCTGGATGCCAAACCCGGCGCCAAACTGATCTATGGCATCAAGGAGGGTGTGGATGCTGCTGCGCTGGCTGATGCCGCAGACAAAGGCCGCGCCCTGGAAGATCTGATGCGTTATGTTGAAGTTCAAAAAGGTGATGTACTTCATATCCCCGCCGGTACTGTCCACGCTATTGGCGAGGGCATTGTGCTATACGAGATACAGCAGTCAAGCGATGTGACCTACCGCTTTTATGACTGGGAGCGCCGCGACGAACACGGAAACAAGCGTACCCTGCATACCAAGCAGGCGCTGGATGTCACCACGCTCGGCGCGCCGCCTGAAAAGGCCGTTGCCGTTCCCCTCCCCTTGGAAGGAACAGGCAAGCTGGAGCAGTTGCTTTCTACCTCCTACTTCATCATCCGACGCTATACAAACTGTGAAAACGCGTTGCTGCCTGCGGATCGCAGACGCTTTGGCATGCTGACCGCCCTGTCGCCGGCGCGGCTGTACTTTGCTGACCGCAGCATGCAGCTGCCGCCAGGCCAGACTGTGCTTTTACCCGCCAACGGCGAGGATCTGCGGCTGTGGGGCGATGAATTCCTGTACAGCGCGCCGACAGTCAAATAGCATGAAATAGAACAGATCAGTTAATTTCATTCAAAAAAGAGCCTTCCGGCTCTTTTTTGTTGAAACGATCGCGCTTTTATTCGGCAACCTCAAATGTGGGGATCACGCCGCCGGAAAAGTCTTCATAGTTCAGGATGAAATCCTTTATCTTCTGCGTATACAGCACCTGGCGCAGGGCCTGGACGAAATCTGCGCCGGCATCCTCAGCGCGCACAACGACATAGTTAGTATAGGTCACGCCAACTTCACCTTCCGCGGGCTCCAGGAACAGGGCATCCCTGGCGGGGTTGAGGCCCGCGCCGATGGCAAAGTTGCCGTTGATGACCGCAAAAGCTACATCGCCCAGGGCAGATGGGATCAGCTCGGCATTCAGCTCCACGATATTCAGGTTCTTCGGATTCTCTGCGATGTCAAGCACGTTCAGGGTGCTGTCGGCGTTTGCATCCTCAGCCAGCTTGATCAGGCCGGCGTCCTGCAGCAGCAGGAGGGCGCGGGTCTCATTGGAAGGGTCATTGGTAACGGCGATGCTGTCGCCTTCTGCGATATCCTCCAGGTTGGCCTTGGTGCCGGCGTAGAGACCATAGGGCTCATAGTGCACGGGAATGACGGCGACCAGTTGCTCAGCTTCCGGTACATTGGCATTGTAGGCGTTCAGGTAGGGCAGGTGCTGGAAGTAGTTGGCATCCAGTTCCTTTGCTGCCGTCGCGGGGTTGGGAATGGGGTATTCGGTGAAAGTACGTATCTCCAGATCATAACCCAGTGCCTTCAAGTCGTCTACGATTTGTTCCAGAATAATGACATGGGGGCTGGGCGTCGCGCCGATAACGACCTTCTTGTTTTCAGCCAGTACCGAGAGAGCGGACAGGGACAGAGCCAGGATAAGAGCCAATGCGATTAATTTTTTCATGGGGTACTCCT
>CAZYKQ010000072.1:0-9695 GCA_964648235.1 uncultured Christensenella sp.
GGCTTTTACAGCCTTGCCCCATCTATGTTACAATAACCCCGAGGTGATGAAGGTGCAGGAACGTTGCGTAATCGTAGACGGCCACAGCTTGATGTATCGGGCTTTCCATGCGCTGCCGCCGATGGACGCGGACGGTGTGCATACCAATGCGGTGCATGGTTTTTTAAGCATGCTGATGAAGGTGTTTCGTGAACAGCGGCCGCAGTACTGCGCCGTTGCCTTTGACGACCGTACCCCGACCTTCCGCCATGAAGGCTATGAGGCGTACAAGGCTGGGCGCGCGCCTATGCCAGATGAGCTGCGCCCCCAGCTCCCGTTAATCCAAGAAATATTAAAAGAGATGGGCATCGGTGTGGTTATCCTGCCGCGTTGGGAGGCAGATGATATCCTGGGAACCATCTCCCGCCAGGCGAATGAGCGGGGAATCGAAGCCCTTTTGCTGACCGGAGATCGGGACGCGCTGCAGCTTGTCGGCGACGATACCAAAATGCTGTTTACCAAGCGCGGCATATCGGAAACCATTCTGTTTACCCCCCAGGGCGTAAAAGAGCATTTCGGCGTCAGCCCCGAGCAGGTGACCGACTGGAAAGGCCTGATGGGGGATTCCAGCGACAACATTCCCGGTATTCCCGGCGTTGGCGAGAAAACGGCGGTCAAGCTGCTGGACAGTTACGGCAGCCTGGAGGGTGTGCTTGCTCACGCCGATGACATCAAGGGCAAACTGGGCGAAAAGGTGCGCGACAATAAAGAGCAAGCCCGCATGTCAAAATACCTGGCCACTATCGACCGCAACGCTCCCCTGACGGCGACCTTCGGGGATTGGTCGGTCAACCGGCTGCACATGGCCTTGCCGTTACTGAAAAAATATAAGCTGAATATCATCGCGTCTGAGGTGATGAAGCTATCAAACGGGGCCGATATACCGACGGCCCCGCAGGATGACGCAAGCCTGCCCGATGTGAAGGATGCGCAGAACATCGAAGAATTACTGAACTTTGCCAAATACCTTGGCCGGGGCAGCCTGATCCTCTGCCTCAACGAAGAGGCGGTCAGCTTTTCAAAGCCGGACGGCCATGCCATCCGCCTGAAGCTGCAGGAGGCGCAACAGGATCTTTTCAACACATCCTCCGCCCCCACGATGGAGGAGGTATTGCGCGCCATCGTGCCGCTGCTTCAAAAGACAGGCCTGATCACGCATGACGCCAAGCGGTTTTTGCATCGCCTGCAGGCGCTTCATTTGCCGATTCCGGATGTCATCCACGATACCATGGTGCTGTGCTATCTGCACAATCCCCAGGAGCGGGGGTATGAGCTTGCCAACTTCGCAACCACTGACGCTCAGGGGATCGCGCTGCTGCTGAAGGACCGCCTGAACGACCTTGAGGAAGAGGGCATGGAGGCGCTGTACAGGGACATCGAGCTGCCGCTGGTGCGTGTGCTGTTTGATATGGAGGTTGAGGGGTTTCAGGTTGACCGCGAGCCTTTGATCGACATGGGACATCGTTTTTCTGAGCAGACAAAGCAGCTGCAGGAAGAAATATATACCTTGACCGGCGCGAAGGGATTTAATATCAACAGCCCCCAGCAGCTGGGCAAGGTGCTTTTTGAGGATCTGGGCTTGCCCGTCGGACGCAAAACGCGTACAGGCTATTCCACTGACGCTGATACGCTGGATGGTTTGAAAGCCTTGCACCCTGCCATTGACAAGATACTGGAATACCGCCAGATCGTTAAGCTCAACGGGACCTACATAGAAGGGCTGCTGCGCAAGGTGGATCAGACGGGCCGCATCCATACCACCTTTGACCAGGTGGGCACGGCAACGGGGCGCATCAGCTCCAATGAGCCGAATTTGCAGAACATCCCCGTGCGCACTCAGATGGGGCGCGAGATCAGGCGGGCTTTTGTCGCCAAGCCCGGCTGTGTTTTGGTGGACGGCGATTATTCACAGATAGAGCTTCGTGTCCTGGCCCATATGTCAGAGGATGAGGCCATGTGCGATGCTTTCAACCGCGGCCAGGATATCCATACCCGTACGGCCGCCGAAATTAATGGTGTGCCCATGCAGCAGGTGACAGGTGACATGCGATCGGCAGCCAAGGCAGTTAACTTCGGCATCGTATACGGTATCAGCGATTTTGGGCTGGCATCAAATATCGGCATCAGCCTCAAGCGGGCGGGTGATTTCATTGCCAAATACTTTGAGCGTTATCCCAAGGTGCATGAGTTTATGGAGACCGCCAAGAAGGACGGTTATCTCAAGGAATATGCCCAGACGCTTTACGGCCGCCGAAGGAAGCTTCCGGAGCTGAAGAGCGGCAACGGCAACACGCGTAACTTTGGGGAGCGGGTGGCCATGAATATGCCCATCCAGGGGACGGCAGCCGATATCATCAAGGCGGCCATGGTGCGCGTGCATGACAGGCTGGCAAAGGAAGGGTTAGAGGCCAAATTGATCCTCACTGTGCACGATGAGCTGCTGATCGAGGCTCCGGTGAATGAGACTGAACGGGCTGTCAGCCTGCTGCGCGAGTGCATGGAGCAGGTGATCCAATTGAAAGTGCCACTGCAAAGCGACATCAAAACAGGGAACAGCTGGTATGAAACGAAGTAAACCTTATATTATCGGTCTGACCGGCGGCATTGCCAGCGGCAAGTCCAACATTGCCAAGGCTTTGGTGCGGGAAGGGGCCTATGTAATTGATACAGACAAGATTTCCCACAGTTTAACACAGCAGGGCGGAGGCGCTCTGCCCAAGCTGCGGGAGCGTTTTGGTGACGATGTGTTTGATGGGGAGGTACTGAACCGCAAACGCTTTGGCGACCGGGTATTTGCCGATAAGGATAGTCTGGAGGCACTCAACGCCATTTTGCACCCGATGATCCTTGGGGAAGTGGAACGCAGGATAGAGGCGAACGCGCATCTGCCTGCTCTGGTGATTGATGTGCCGCTTTTATATGAAGTCGGCTGGGACAAGATGTGCGATGAAGTATGGTGCGCATGGGCCCCTGCCTGCGAGCAGGTACGCCGCTTGATGAGGCGTGATGAACACAGCCTTTTGCAGGCTGTCCGCCGCGTACGGTCACAGCTTCCGGCACGGGAAAAATGCCGCCGCGCTGATTTCAGTATCGATACGCGCGGTACCAAGGAAAACAGTGCCAATCAGGCCATCAGCTTGTGGCAGGATGCGTTGAGGAGGGCAAGAGGTGGCTGACAAACGACCGCTTCAGGGGGATCGCCCGGTGGCAAGGTACAGTTCGCGGTTTGAAAAGCCGCCTGAGGATCCCTTTCAAATGACCGGGCACGAAAAGGATACGCGCCGGCGGCAGTTGGAAGCGCGGGAAACGCGGCGCAGCCGCCTTGACAGGCGGAAGGAGCATCAGCAGGGGCGGGTGAACAGCCAAAGGGCCGGCCTTGGCCGCATCATCTGCTTTGCTTTTTTTGCCATCCTTCTTCTGGCATTCAGCCTGAGTTTCCGGAGCTATTTTAAGGCGCAGGCACAGCTGCGGGCGCTGCGTGATGAGCGTCAGGCACAGATTGACAAACACGAGCGGGAGCTGGGCTATTACGTGCAGATGCGCAAAGTATCGGGCTATGATGAGTATATCAGGCAGTACGCACAGGAGTTCCAGGTAGACCGCTCCTTTATATCGGCGATTATTGCCCGGGAAAGCAGCTACGATCCAAAGGCTGAGTCACGTGTGGGCGCGCGCGGGCTGATGCAGATCATGCAGGATTCGGGTGAGTGGATCTCAGGACGCCTGGCGGTCCGCCCTTACAGCTACGAGTTGCTGTTTGAACCCGCGCTCAATATCCGCTTTGGAGCCTGGTACCTGAATTATCTGAGTTCTCATTTTAATGGAAACCCGGTGATGATTGCTTCTGCCTACCACGCCGGGGCGAGCAATGTGAAACAGTGGGCGATGAAATATGCCCAGGATCGGAGGACACTGAGCGTTGATCAGATTCCGACCGAAGACACGAGAGATTATGTACAAAAGGTGATGAACGCCTATGCCTTGTTCTATGAATATGACAGCACTCATTAAAAAGGCTGCCGTCTTTTGCTTATGCCTGGCCGTCGTATCCGCCCCGATGGGCGCTTTGGCAACGACAGGGCGGGGGAGCCTGCTGACGCTTGGCATGGTGGGGGGAAACAGCAGCCATACCAATCCCTTGACATTGCCTGAGCGGGACATGATGGCCCTGACCAGCCTGATCTATGAGGGGCTGGTGAAAATCAATGATGATTATGAGCCGCAACCCGCGCTGGCTGAACGCTGGGAGTCCAGTACAGATGGCAGCACCTGGACTTTTTATCTCAAAGAGGACATAAGCTTTCATGACGGCACGCCGCTGACGGCGGCGGACGTTGAGGCGACCATCAAGGAGATCAAACGGCTGGCGACGGAAGAAGGCATTACCTACCGGGGGCCCTATACCTCACTGCGCTACCTGATCAATAGCGCCAGGGCAACCGGTGAGTTAACGCTGGAGATCAAGACAAACCGAAAAAACTATGGTTTCCTGTTTGGGATGAATTTTCCTGTTCTTCCTGCCGCGTCGATTCAGTCGGACAATCCTCCCGGAACGGGCCCCTATAAACTGGCCAACTTTGTTCCTGCCAATTACATGTTGCTGAGCGCCAACCCCAATTGGCGGGGAGGCTCTTTGCGGCTGCAGGAGATCATGACTGTTTTTCACGAAGGGAACAACGATTTGGTGTCCAGCTATGAGTATAACCGCGTGGACGCTATTGTCACCCGGTCGCTGAATGCAGCTCAGTACCGCAGCGGTGTCAGTACACTCAATATTCCTTACCGCACCAAGCAGTTGGAGACCCTGCTTTTTAACTACCGATCCTATGAGCTGGAAGATATAAGGGTGCGCAAGGCGATCCGCTTTGCCATCAACATCGAGTCAATGGCCAACAGCAGCTACATGGGCATGGTGAGCAGAAGCGATACACTGATGCCTGTAGGCACCTGGATGCAGGGCGGGGTATCCAGCACGCTGCGCCAGGATGTAGATCGCGCCAGGTCCCTGCTGGCTGACGCCGGATGGGGGGATCCAAATGAAGACGGGATCCTGACCAAGATGATCAACGGCAAGCGCAAAGTGCTCAGCCTAAGCCTGATTGTATACGATGAAGGCAGTGACGGCGCAAGGCTGTCCACTGCCCAGCAGATCGAGATGATGCTGGGCGAAGTGGGGATTGATGCGCGTGTCATCAGCTCTTCTTTTTCAGAGGCACAAGCCAAGCTGAAGGCCGGCAGTTTTGATTTGGCCCTGGTCGCCTTCAATATGGATTCTGTGCCTGACCCCGGTTTTTTACTGATCAGCGGCAATACAGGGAATTATATGCGCTATAAATCCGAGCGCATGGACCAGCTGTTCACGCAACTGCGTGAGACCATGGGGCGGGAAGAGTATATACAGAAGCTCTACGAGATTCAGGCACAATTTGTCGAGGACTGTCCGCTGGTCAGCCTGTATTACCGCAACGGGGCCATTATCACCAGAAACATGTTTACAAACGCCCGCGACCTGCGTGAGCCGGATGTGCTGCGCGGGACGGAGGACTAAGCGGATGTTTGCCGAAGCAAAGCTTTCATCAATAGATGGGGACATTCAGAGGAGTGAAAGACATGGGGTTTAAACATATAGGCACGGGGACCTTGCTGGCGCCCGCTTCGCTTGCGATGGTCAGCTGCGCGGAAAAAGACGACAAGCCAAACATCATCACTGTGGCCTGGCTTGGCATCATCAACTCTGATCCGCCGATGCTGTCCATCTCGGTCCGCCCTGAGCGCCATTCTTACGGCATCATCAGCCGCTCGGGAGAGTTTGTTGTAAATCTGGTCAGTCGGGAACTGATGAAATCAGCTGACTTCTGTGGTGTGCGATCGGGCAGAGAGCTTGATAAATTCGAAGCATGCGGGTTGCATGCCCTGCCTGCTGAAGGGATGGCCTGTGCCCCCTGTATCCAGGAAAGCCCCTTGTATCTTTCCTGCAAGGTCAGGCAGACGATAAAACTGGGTTCGCACCATATGTTTTTAGCGGATATCGAATCCGTCGGAGCGCAGGAACATCTGCTTAATGAGAAGGGGAAGCTGGATTTGGCGAAGGCCGATCTGGTCGCCTACAGCCACGGAGAATATGTGCCGGTTGGCCAGCCGGAAGGGTTTTTCGGATATAGCGTGGCAAGAGCCGAGGTGCTGAATCGGAGAATGCGGTCATAATGATCAAAGATCAATAATCATCTGATCATAAGGCAGCTGCTTGAAACCCATTTTTTCATACAGGGCGATGGCGTTCTCGTTGTCTGCCTCCACGTCCAGGCGGATTCTTTTTACCTTGTTCGCATAGGTTTCCTTGACGAAGATAAAGAACTCCTTGGCCAAACCCTTCCCGCGGTGCTCCGGGCTGATGAAAAGTTCCTCAACCCACAGCACTTTGCCGCCCGCCTCCTGCGAGTAGGAATGGGCGAGCAAAGCGTAACCCGCGGTTTCACCGGCGTCATCCATCAGCATAAAGCCCTGCATGTGCGCTCCGGCTGAGATAATATCATCAAAAACGGCTTCCATCACCCGACGGGATATCTTTTTGATGACGGCGTCGGATGAGTAGAAGGCCTCTGCCAAATGAAGATAAGCCTGCCTGTCAGCGGGCTTCATAGGTCTGATCATAATGTTTCCTCCTGTGTTGGTGTCATCGTTTTTATTGTAGCATGATATCGGTGAACAGGTCAAAGAGCCGCGAAGCCAAATAAGAACAAACATTCTTATTTTGTGCTTGTGCGGCTGTTTTGGCTATGGTATAATGGTGTATGGTAAGTGATTGTTGTATGGAATGTGGTGAGGATAGAACATGAGAGTTGGGGTTGTTTCGCTTGGTTGTGCGAAGAACCGTGTCGATACAGAGGAGATGCTTTCCCTGCTGAGCCGGGAAGATTATGAGCTGACCGAGAAGGCGGAGGAAGCTGATGTGCTGGTGGTCAACACCTGTGGCTTTATCACCTCTGCCAAGGAAGAATCCATCGATGCCATTTTTGAAATGGCGCAATATAAACAGACAGGCAGATGCCGCGCGCTTGTTGTGACCGGTTGCCTGGCCCAGCGTTACGGAGAGGAATTGATGCGGGAGATCCCGCAGATCGACGTGCTCAGCGGCGTTACCCAGTATGATACACTGGCCGAAGCCATCGGCATCGCGCTTGATAAGGGTGAGCGGCGCATGAACATCGAGCGCAAGATAGGCTTTTTGCATTGTGGTCGCGTGCTGACCACGCCCAATTACACAGCCTATGTACGCATCGGCGAGGGGTGTGACAACCGTTGCGCTTTTTGCGCTATTCCCCTGATCCGCGGCCGCCACCGCTCCCGCGATATGGAAGATATATTGCTTGAAATGAAGGGGTTGTCGGGGAAGGGCGTGAAAGAGCAGATACTGATCGCCCAGGACACCACCGGCTGGGGACGTGACCTTGGGCCCGATCGCCTGAAGGACCTGATGCGCCGCGCAGCCCTTGAAGTCAAGGGGCTTGAGTGGCTGCGGGTATTGTATTGCTACCCCGACAGCACCGACAAAGCCCTGATTGACGAAATGGCCGCGCATGATAATATCTGCCGCTATCTCGACCTGCCTTTGCAGCATGCTTCCAGAAAAATATTGAAAGCCATGCGCCGCAGGGGGGATATCGATCAGGTCCGCGAGGTGCTGATGTACGCGCGCAGCCTGGGTTTTGCGTTGCGCACTACCTTCATCGTAGGTTTTCCCGGTGAAACAGAGGAAGATTTTGAAGAATTGATGGCCTTCTGCCGCGAGATGCGCTTTGACCGCATGGGCGCCTTTACCTTCTCACCCGAGGAGGATACCGCGGCAGTCCTGATGGGCGATCAGATAAGCGAGGAGGTCAAAAAACAACGGCTGAATCGCCTGATGGCTCAGCAGGCAGACATCAGCAGGGAGCGCAATGAGACGCGCGTGGGCAGCACCTGCCGCGTGCTGGTAACGGGTCGGCAGGCAGGTATGTATACAGGCCGATCGGCCTGGGAGGCACCGGACGCGGATGGGATCATCCGGTTTGAGTCAAAGCGGGCGCTGAAGCCCGGCGAGTTTGTCCGTGTCACCCTGACGGAAGCGGACACCTATGACATGACCGGCGCAGACTGCGAGAATCCGCTATGAATCTGCCCAATAAACTGACTCTTCTGCGGGTTGTCATGATCCCGCTGTGCCTGGGCTTTGTCCTGCTGGATTGGTACATCCCCGCCGCCTTTGTATTTGCGCTGGCATCCCTGACAGATTTGCTGGATGGCTACCTTGCCAGGAAGCATAATCTGGTTACCAACTTCGGCAAGTTCGCCGACCCTGTGGCCGATAAAATCCTGGTGCTGTCCGTGATGATTGTGCTGCTGTATCAAGGCATTTATCCCTGGTGGGCGGTGTGCGTGGTGGCGATCCGGGAGCTGGCCGTAGATGGTTTGCGCATGGTCGCCGTTGAGCAGGGACTGGTCATTTCGGCGGGACTGCTGGGCAAACTAAAAACCAACGCGCAGATTTTTTCCGTTCTGGCAGCCTTGCTGGGGCTGCCCGGATGGTTAGTGCTGGCCCTGGCTGTCCTGATGAGCATCCTGACAATGGTGTCCGGTGTTCACTATTTTTATGAGGCGAGGGGCATATTTAAAAACACACTGAACAAACCCGAAAGGAAATAATACAGTATGGCAGTTAGAGACAAAAAGACGACAGCGGAGAGTGCGCGTGACGAGAGGACCATGGCGCTTGACCGGGCCTTGGCGGATCTGGATAAACAGTTTGGACGCGGAACGGTCATGAAGCTGGGCGAGCAGGCAAAGATGCAGGTGGACGCCGTTCCCACCGGCTGCCTGGAGCTGGACCTGGCCCTGGGTGTGGGAGGGATCCCGCGCGGAAGAATCATAGAGATATTCGGGCCGGAATCTTCCGGCAAGACCACAGTCGCCTTGCATGTGGTGGCTGAGGTGCAAAAAAAGGGCGGTATTGCGGCCTTCATTGACGCCGAGCATGCTTTGGATCCGGCCTATGCCAGCCGGCTGGGCGTCAACATCGACGAGCTCTATGTCAGCCAGCCCAATACCGGGGAAGACGCGCTGGAGATTGCAGAGGCCATGGTGCGTTCGGGCGCGATTGATATTGTTGTCGTGGACAGTGTGGCGGCCCTGGTGCCAAGGGCTGAAATCGACGGAGAGATGGGCGACAGCTTTGTCGGCCTTCAGGCCCGTATGATGAGCCAGGCCATGCGCAAGCTGGCCGGCGTGGTTTCAAAGACCAACTCCATCGCTCTGTTCATCAATCAGCTTCGTGAAAAGGTCGGGGTCATTTATGGAAGCCCTGAAGTGACTCCCGGCGGCCGCGCGCTGAAGTTCTATGCCTCTGTGCGCCTGGATGTGCGCCGCGGCGAGCAGATCAAGAGCGGAAGCGAAGTGATCGGCAACCGCACAAAGGTGAAGGTTGTCAAAAACAAGGTGGCGCCGCCCTTCCGCGTGGCAGAGTTTGATCTGCTCTACGGCTATGGGATCAGCCGCGAAGGCACATTGCTTGATATGGCGGTGGCCCGTGATATCATCCAGAAATCGGGCTCCTGGTTCAGCTATAAGGACCTGCGCATTGGCCAGGGCCGCGACAATGTTCGCAAGTATTTACAGGATAA
>CAZYKQ010000073.1:0-9646 GCA_964648235.1 uncultured Christensenella sp.
CCATCGCGAAGGGCCTGGGCCCCAATTTCAAGATCCCCAACGAGGAAATGTACGGTGAGCGCTTCAACATCCCCGCGCCTGACGAGCTGATCTTCCTGGGCTGGTTTGAAGGGGGCGAGGTGTTCCGCTCCGGCTGCACCTGGCGGCGCGGCCGCGGCAAGGTATTCTACTTCCAGCCCGGGCACGAAACTTTCCCGATCTACCACCAGGCGCAGGTACAGCAGGTGATCAAAAACGCCGTGCTGTGGGCCGCCCCGCAGGATGACATCAAGCCCGGGACGGAGGAAGTCAGCTACACCCCCGCCGAGCCTGTGATGCCGCTGCGCGATACCGGCTTTGAGGCGGTCGAAGGGCTGCACGAAATAAAATAAACAAATGGAGAAACCAATGAACATCAAGAAGTTCGCGGCGCTGGCAGCGGCCCTGCTGCTGACGCTCAGCCTCGCGTGGTCCCTGGCGTAAAACGCCGCCGGCATCGACGCCAGACTGCAATACGTGGACAGCCTCGCCACCTATACGCCCGAAAGCTATGATACTGTGTGGGTGACACCCGTCTATGCTGATTATATCATCGCCGGGCAATACCCCGAGCGTAACCCCAGCCGCTTTGTCTGCTTTCCCGCCCCCCAGGGCGCGACCCTTGGCGAATACCGCTATGACAGCTCGCTGTTGATTGATGATGAGGCGCGGGTCAGCTACCTGTACGCCGCCTACGAGCGTATCAGCTACGAGGTGTTCCTGGAGAAGGCCGAGGAGGAAAACATCATCAAGGACGGTTCGGATGGCGTGGCCATCTACATCAAGCCGGATGACCGCCGCGGCGACGCGCTGATCAACCTGAAGCCCCACTTTGAGGGCACCCCCAAGCTGCTTGTAACGGTCCGCTCCTACGACAGGAACATCACCGGCGAACAGCTCAAGGAGCTGATCACCGCGGAAGCTGAGCGCGTGCAGGCGGAGATGAGCATCGTGGATACGGAGCGGTTCTGGTCTGCCGGGGTATACAACGCCATCGAAATCATGGCCTACCGTCACCCCGAGTACGCGGCGACCGTCCGGGTGGCGGACAAAGCGGTGACATCCTTTGCCCCCCAGATGGTGATCACCAAGGAAACCGAGGGCAACAACGCGCGCGCCACGGAAATCAAGTTTGACAGCTATTCCCAGCCCCACGTCAAGGAGGCGGAAGGCGATCCGGAGGTGAAGGACGCCGTGATGGCAGACGGCACCGCTTACAAGTATTACCAGACCGACTATACCGGCTATGCCTCCTTCACCATGTTTGAAAACGGCAGCTACGATTCCATCTACCTGACCGTCAAGATTGACGGCAGCCGCGAGGGCTTCGCCGAGGCTCTGGAAGAGCTGTACGCCCGCATCACCCTGACAAGCAAGGAATAATCAAAGCCCTTTAACCGGGTTTGGGGGTCTGTCCTTTTGCCGCGGATTCAGTCAAGCGGCAGGGGATAGGCCCCTTTTTGCACGATGTCCCTGTAAGTTGCCTCATCCGTATCGCCCTCTGTGTTGATCAGAAGGATCACCGAATCGGGCCCTATGCCCAGCGCCTTTCGCGCGGGCTCCATGCGCTCATCCTCACACAGCAGGCAAAGCAGGCCCAGGGGAGCGGCGCCGGATTCGCCCGAAACGATCGCGGGGTCATCCCCGCAGGGAGAGGCATAGCGCCGCATGCCATGGGCGGCCACATAGTCGGGGCAGGAAAAGTAGCCCCTGGCATGATCCCGAAGGACGGGCCAGGTGATGCCGCAGGGGGTTCCGCAGTTCAGGCCGGCCATGATGGTCTGCGGCTCGCCGCCGACCACATGCGCCTGCCCGTCCGCTTGCTGCGCCGACAGAAAAACGCAAGCCGCCGCCTCAGGCTCCACGATGCAGACAGCCGGGGGACGCTCGGCATAGTGGTTCATTAAAAAGCCGCATACGCTGCCGGCCATGGCGCCTACACCCGCCTGCAGAAAGACGTGGGTGGGGGCAAGACCCTGAGCGTCCATCTCAAGGGCCGCCTCCCTGGCCATGCTCAGATAGCCCCGCACAATCCAGGAAGGGATGGTTTCATACCCCTCCCAGGATGTATCCTGCGTCAATATCCAGCCCTGCTGTTCGCTCATCCGCTTCGCGTGGGCGACCGCGTCATCATAGCTGCCCGCCAGTATCTCGACCGTGGCGGGGCCGGCCGCGCGGATGGCTTCCGCCCGCTCAAGGGAGGAGCCGCCCGGCATGTACACGCAGGCCCTGCAGCCGAACAAACCCGCCGCCCAGGCAAGCCCTTTGCCGTGGTTTCCGTCCGTCGCGGTCACAAAGCAGAGGCCGGCGACCCGTTGCCGGACTGACTCTTTTTGAAAATACGCGAAGTCGGTTTCCCGCGGATCCACGTCCAGCCGCTCGCAAAGGATGCGGAATACGGCATAGCTGCCGCCCAGCCCCTTGAAGGCCTTCAGGCCAAAGCGGGTCGACTCATCCTTGACATGGATGCCGCCCACGCGCAAGGCGCGGGCCAGGCCGGGAAGGGCATATAGCCGGGCAGGCCGGTAGCCCGGAAGGCCGCGGTGAAAACGCAATACCTCTTCCGCGTCCGCGTCCCTCAGCCCGGCAGGCGGCGCCTGGGCCGCTTGCGGCTTGATGATAAACTGTATTTTCTGTTCGCTTGTCATAGGGCCCCCTTGCGGCGCCCCTGCTGCTGCGGAGCGCATTATCATATAATGTCTGTCAACATCTTATCACAAGTGACGGCGTTTTAACACCAAGGAAAAGGCGCCCGTATTGCCACATCGGCAGTGCGGGCGCCTTGAGCGATTGTTTCAATTTAAGTCAGCAGGCTTGTATCCCCAGGTCTGTACCCTTCGGGCAGAGGCTCCTCCCGCAAAAAAGCGAAGGCTTCATCCCGAAGCACCGGCAGGAAATATTCGTAGGGAATCCGGGGAAATTCGCCGGCGTAGCCGCTTTCCCCAAACCAGCCGCCCTCTTTTGCTTTCAGGTTGAGGTCGCGGACAAACTTGGTGCGGTTGGAGCAGTCGTGCACAACCAGGGGCCAATGTTCCTCCGCCGCCATCTTCAGCATCTTCATCGATATCTCCCGGCTGAAGGTCGGGGAGATATAGCCCTGCCGGTACATGTACATGTTTTCGCCTTCGTAGTTGGCGATGTTGTTGGGGTTCAGGTGAAGCTCGGCGCAGTTGATGAAATCAAGGCCGGTATCCAGAATCTTCGGCTTTTTCCTGACAAAGGCAGCAAAGAATTCCGGCGTCATCGGGGTCTCGATGCCCACCCTGGGGATATGCCGCTTGGCGGCGCGCATCATATCGATCACGCGGTCGGCGCACCCCGAAGCGCCCAGGTTGAAGCGGATCTCGTCAAGCCCCGCCTGGCCCAGCGCCCGGAGCGTTTCCTCCGTAGCCAGCAAACCGTTGGTGTACAGGTGCTGGTGTACGCCGGCGTCCTTGAAAATGCGGACCACGCCATAGTACTTTTCAATTTCCATAAAGGGTTCCAGAAAAACATAGGAAACGCCCGTCGGTTTCTTCTGAATGCGAAGCAGCGCGGGCAGGTCCCTTTGGCGGAACTTGGTGCCGCCGATCTCCCACATCCCTTCGCCGACCGGCGGGATCTTATCCAGCTCGCCATAGTTATAGCAAAACTTGCACTCGATGTTGCAGCGGTTGGTCTTGCGGATGGCGGAAAGCCCCGTGCCGCACAGGCAGGAGCGGCAGCCGCCGGGAAACTTGCTGTCGTCGCCGACATAGCAGCTACGCTCATCCAGGGATTTAAGGCCCGGAATGTCGGAAAGCAGCTTATCCATCCGAGCGTCCACCGCGTCCTCTATCTGGGACAGCGCCGCCCAGACAATCTCCTCCTGCCAGTTAAGCAGTTCCTCGTCCTCGGGCAGCATGGAAAAAAACTCAAACCAGGTCAGCGCGTCTTTTTTGGAGATCTTCATCGCCGCAGGCTCCGCTTCAAAAACGCCGCCGTCCGTTCATGCTTGGGCGACTCAAACAGGTCCTGCGGTTTGCCGTCTTCCACAATCAAGCCCTCATCCATGAAGATTACCCGGTCGGCCGCGTCCCTGGCGAAGGCCATCTCGTGGGTGACGATCAGCATGGTCAGGCCGCCGTGCTTCAAATCCGCCATGACCCGCAGCACCTCGTCCACCATCTCCGGGTCCAGGGCGCTGGTCGGCTCGTCAAACAGCAGCACATCCGGATCCATGCACAGCGCCCGGGCGATACCGACGCGCTGCTTTTGCCCGCCCGACAGCTGCGCGGGGCGCGCGTCTCGGTAGGGCAGCATACCCACCTGCTCCAGGTAGTAGCTTGCCTTCTCCTCGCTCTCCTTCAGGCTGCGGCGAAGCACTTTGCGCTGGCCGGCCACGCAGTTCCCAAAGGCCGTCATGTTGCTGAACAGGTTGAACTGCTGGAACACCATGCCCACCTTGGCGTGAAGCAGCGCCGGCGCGAGGGTGGTGATGTCCTGATCCCGGAACAGCACGCGCCCCTGGGTCGGCTGCTCCAGCTGGTTGATGCAGCGAAGCAGGGTGCTTTTGCCCGAACCCGAAGGCCCGATCAGGCAGACCGCCTCGCCCTGATCCACCGAAAAGTCGATTCCCCGCAAAACCTGCTGGCTGCCAAAGCTCTTTTTAATGCCCTCAGCCCGTATAATTCCCTGCATCGCTCAACCCTCCTTTGCTACTTTGATCTCGGCCTTCGCGTCAGTCTGCGAGCCGTAGATGGTGTAGCTGTCCCCGCCGCTCAGTTTGTGCTCAAGCAGGCGCAGCAGGCGTGTAACGGTAAAGGTGAGCACGAAGTATATCACCGAAATGATAAAGAACACCTCAAAATACTTGTAATGGGTGCCCGACACGGACCGCGCCGTAAAGTACAGCTCCGTCACGGAGATAACGTTGAGCACACTGGAATCCTTGATGTTGACCACGAACTCGTTGCCCACTGACGGCAGGGTGTTGCGTACCGCCTGCGGCAGGATCACGCTGGTCATGGTTTGCCAGTGGGTCATGCCCACGGCGACGGCCGCTTCCTTCTGCCCGGGATCGACCGAAAGGATGCCGCCGCGCAGAATCTCGGCCATGTAGGCGCCGGTATTGACGGAAACCACCAAAAAGGCCGCCCCCATCGCCGGGATGTCCAGCCCCAGGTATTCCAGCGCGCCGTAGTACACCACCATGGCCTGCACAATCATCGGCGTGCCGCGGAATATTTCGATGTAGGCGCTCAGCAGGCCTTTGGCCGCCTTCAGCAAGGCGCGTGACAATCGGCCAGACTGGGGGGACAGCTCTGCCGTACGGACAATGGCGACACCCAGGCCAATCAAAAAGCCCGCGACCGTGCCAACCAGGGCAATCATCAGGGTGACGCTCGCCCCGCTCAGGAACATCTCCCCGTATTTTTCAACCAGGAGAGCGACCCATTCAAAAAAACTTCTTTGCAAGTTGTGATTCCTCAATTCATCTTGGTCATACCGGTTCAAATGGTCAGGGCAGGCTTGCGTCGGGCTTTCTTCATGTCAAATCAAGCACCCTCAGCGTTAACCGGCAGGATGGGGCCGCCCGATCGGGCGGCCCCATCCCACGCGGATTGTATCAGTTGTCTCCGGGCTGGCGCTCCAGGGCCTGGGCCATCAATTCAAGCCGCGCCTCTTCCGTCAGGTTGGCCAGGGCTGCGTTAATCTGCTCAAGCAGCGGGCTGTCCTGGCGGACGGCGACGGAAATGATGGTTTCCTCCGGGTCAATCTCAAAGCCCTTGCCCTCTTCAAAGCTCAGGAAGGTAAGGTTCGGGTTGGCCGCCACGGCGGACATGGCGCCGGGACGTTCGCTGACATAGCCGTCAATGCGCCCGCCGGACAGGGAGGTCACCATGACCGGGAAATCACCCATGGCTACCTGCCGGTTCACGCCCTCAATCTGGTCGATCAGGTCATAGTGGAAGGTGCCCAGCTGGCCCGTGATCCTGGCGCCAGCCAGTTCGGCGATGCTCTGAGCGGCGGCATAGGGGCCGTCGGCGCGTACCACGACCACCAGGTCGCTTTCATAGTAAGGCTCAGAGAAGGCCACCACCTCGCGGCGCGAAGGGGTCGGGCTCATGCCGGCGACGATGGCGTCAATTTTGCCGGTGCCGCTGGTCAGCGCGGGGATCAGACCGTCCCACTCGGTTTTAACAATTTCAAGGCGCATGCCCAGTTGCTCGGCCAGGTAACGGGATACCTGCACATCGTAGCCGTCAGCATAGCCGCCGGCGGCCAGCGGCACAGCGTAATCGCTGCCTTCCGCCTGGGTCCAGTTGTAGGGAGCATAGGCGCATTCCATGCCCACGCGCAGGACGGGCAGATCGGACGCCTCGCCCGCGGACGCGCTTGCCATGATGCCCGCCAGGGCCATCATCATTACCAGTGTTGTTGCCAGAATCTTCCTCATGTGACTCTACCTCCATAAAATGTCATGGGCGGCGAAGTCGCTATGCTTCACCGCCCATGATATCATGAAAGCAGCTGACGATAGCGCTCCACAGCATCGTGCTGTGACAGACAAGTGGATGTTCTCCCCTTATCCAAGAAATCACGCCGGCGCGCTTTTTCTTTCGGTGGCTCCCCTTTCTCCGGTGGATCTCAGCCGTCCGTCGGCTCCCCTCCGGGTACTCATGTACCCACGCCTCTATCCTTCCAAGGAATTATGCACTTGAGCGCATTGTAAGTGAGCGTATCCAGGATGTCAACCCGCAAAACGGCAGTTTTTCAACCTGATGGATCAAAAACAAAGGGTTTTTGAAAGAAATTTTTAATTTCCCGCGTTTTCTTTCATTATTTTCTGCTTCTGCTTCGTTATATAAGGTGAGGGGGGTGATGCGAATGGACAAACAGGACGGCGTCCCGCGCGACAGCGTGATCGAAGCATGGTTTACCCGCTATGGGGATATCGTGCTGCGCAACTGCTATGTTCTGCTTCGCGACGCGCAGTTGGCCCAGGACGCCATGCAGGAAACCTTTTTCAAAGCCTGGCAAAGCCTTGACCGTTTTGAGAACCGGGAGGGCGGCAGTGAAAAAAGCTGGCTGATGCGCATCGCGGCCAATATCTGCAAGGACTACCTTCGCGGCGGATGGTTCAAGCATATGGATCGCTCTGTTACGCCGGACACCCTGCCCCCGCCCCTGCTTGCCATCGAGGATGAGGACAGGACGCTGTTTTTATCCGTGATGGAACTGCCGCTCAAATACAGGCAGGTCATATTGATGTACCACTACAACGGGCTGACCCTGCGGGAGACGGCGGAGGCGCTGCGCGTCAACGTCTCCTCCGCCCGCTATCGGCTGAAGAAAGCAGAAGCGCTGCTGAAGACGGCGCTGGAAGGAGAGATTTAGTGAATAACAAGATCAAACAAGCCCTTGACACCAACCTCTCCGGCCTGCGCGCCAGCCACGCGGACTACAAGGCAATCATGGAGAGAATTCAAGGGGGGACTAAAGTGAAAAAGAAAATGTCGTTGGGCCTGGTGCTGGCTCTGATCCTCATCATGCTCAGCGTCGCGGCGCTGGCAGCCGTTCTGCTCAGCGGACGGGATGTCGTCGATCAGCTGATCGAGCCAAAGGCGCTGGAATCGACCGAGACCAACTGGTTTACCAAGGAGGAAGTAGAGGAGATCATAACAGAGGCCGAAAAGCATGGCGTGACCCTCGACGACGAAGCGCTGCGCCAGATCAGAAGAAGCGGGGGATACTTCAAAGAAGAACTGGCCATGGCCTTTTCAAGAGAAGCCTTCGGCGGCAACTTCTATACTTGGGATGTCGCCGACCAGCTATGGTTTGAGGAATTCTGGGTCAGGATAGGCGACCTGGTATACACCCTGCGAACCGTCCCGCAGGAGGGAGAACTCAGCCAGGATGAAATCGAGGCGGCTGCCGCGGCCTACATAGAGGCGCAGACCGGGAAATCTTATCCGATCCATGACCGCAGCCTGTACATGCTGGAAAGATCATTTACCGCCGTCAAGGATAATCCCTACCATGTGACCCGCAGCTGGACCCTTGACTACACGCCACTGGACCTGGATCTGCCCGAATTTAAGTTCATTCTGACGCCGCAGGGAGAAATACTCAGCTATCGCGACAGCCTCACCATGCTCGAAAACGCCGACGCCATGACTCGGGCGCAGTATCTCAGCAATCGTTACAGCCATTTATACAGTGACCGCTACGGCGCGACCGATTGGCCGCAGGAAGCCTGGCAAGGCCTGCACCTGGCGCTTCGGGACCTGATCACGGAGGAGGATGTGACGGAGAATTACGAAAAATCCATCGGGTATACGCTCCGGCAAAGCTACTCCCCCTTCGGGCCGGAAACCATTGACCGGGAGAAAGCCATCTCCATAGCAGCCGAAGCCATCAGCGATACATTCAAGGTGGATCAACAAAAACTGCTGGTGGAGACGGACAGCTTTTCCGGCTACGGCGAGTTCATCTATGCCATCGGCCTGAACGGAGACAGCGCGCCGGTCTGGAAAGTTTCCTTTGCCCGCGATTACCTGGCTGAGATAGACGCGCTGACGGGGGAGGTGCTGACAGCGGATCAATACTCACCCGGCAATGACTATTACCGCCGCTATGTGCTTGACGCGCTGATTCCCGAGGAAGGAAAGGCATTTGCCACCCAAGTCCCCGTCCAGCCCACCCTTTCCCCTCAGGCCTTGAGTGAAATGGAACATACACCCTACTTTAAGCGCAATGACAGCTTCGGCAATGATACCTATTGGGAGGCCATGCTCGGCTTGAATTATACCGGAAATACCGCAACCCGCATCTGGAGCGAGCCTGTGCGGGATTATGGAGAGGATAAACGTTTCTGGCCGCTGGTGATGCAGGCTTTCAGCGACCTGTACGAACAAAAGCCTCTGGAAGGCGGGGCCTATGCGGGCATCCCTCTTGGCGGCGATCTGTCGCAGGAAAAGGCCCTGTCCATCGCCGCCTCGGCGCTTGAAACGCTGAGTGAGACCTATCTAAGCCGGGAACGCCGCGCGTCCCTGAAGGCTGCCGCCGGCTTCATGTATGACAGCCCTGAGGGGGACAGCCGCAGCTGGCGCATCTATTTCATGGATGTCAACATGGCGGAAGCTTTGCCCTATGTCACCTTCACCATCGATGCCCCCTCGGGCGAACTGAAGTCGATACTCATTGAAAATCATGGTCATGGTGATGAGGGCTTTGAGGCTATGCTCGGCCCCGACGGGCGCCCCTTGGTCTGGCGCTCGGACAAGCTGCCCGATTATTATTGGGACTACATGGAAGCAAATTACCCCACCGTTGAAGCGGCCAAGGCCTACTTGGACACCATGCCTGACCCGGGCCCGGATTCCCCTGTCGAGGCGCGCGCTGTCATTGCCCTTTGGTTCAGCCGAGGCCCCTGGCATGAGGGCCCTCCCTTCAAAATGGTCGGCTTGCCCGGTGCCGATGATCTGACACAGAGCAAGGCAAAAGAAATCGCGTGGACTATCTTCAAACAGGAAGCCGCCCCGATCTTTGGCGAGGAGGCAGTCAATGCTGCTCAACCTTCCGTTTCATTCGTGTTTGATGACAACTATCCCGACGGCCCCGTGTGGGTCATAGAGTTTTTCGATTCTTCAAGGGGTACTTCCGG
>CAZYKQ010000074.1:0-9632 GCA_964648235.1 uncultured Christensenella sp.
GGAGACTGCCCCGGGGAACGATCTTCCACTCGGATCGGGGGAGTCAGTATACCAGTGCGGCCGTCCGTGAGCAGTTAAGGAGATTGGGTTTGAGGCAGAGCTTCTCCCGCAGAGGAAAACCCGGGGACAACACATGGAGCGAGAGTTTCTTCTCTGTCTTGAAGAAGGAACTGGTCCATCCTCTGGGTCGATTTGAGTCCAGGGAGGAGGCCAGACATGAAGTGTTTGCTTACATTCACAGCTTCTACAACACCCGTCGCACTCAGAAACGACTCGGCTATCTGTCTCCCCTGAACTGGCTGAATCGACGCTGCACATCTACCTTGGAACTCACTGCTTAACAATCTGTCCGAAATTGTGTTGACGAGCCCTCAAGCTGTGAACAGGCTGAAGAGAAACGAAGAAAAAAAGCATCTATCCCGGTGAAGGGCGGGAGACATTTGATGTGCTTGCTGATACTGGTTTACAAAGAAAAGCAAATTTTCCAGAGATCAATGTATCAGCGGCCTATTCGATATACAAAGGGCTGGTAAAGGCCAGAAGCGCCCGCTTGCTCTGCTCCATATAGTCACCCAGAACCTCCAGCCTGATCCAGCCGGGCCACAGCGGCAGGTCCAGGGTTCCTGCCTGCAGGGGTTCATCTGTCAGAGGGATGGTATGCACCGGCGCGCCGTTTTGCACCAGGGATATTTCCCGGGGCACAATGCCAAAACCCTTCCACTGGGCGGCGCGGACGGTGGCGTCCATCGCCCAGCGAATCCGGGATTTTCCGGCTTGAAGGGTATCGCCCAATCCGTAGTCAAGGCCGTTTTGTTCCGCGCTGAAGGCGAGCGCCGGCCCGCTGGTGACATAGACACGGCCCGCGTGCAAGGCCTCGCGGGCGGTCAGGCTGTTTACCACGCCGTCCTTCACGCCAAGGTAGGTCACAGGCATATGATTTCGCTTTGTATCCCGGCCGTGCCAATCCCGGCCGTTTGTAGCCGCCAGGCGGTGGCCGCGGTTCAACAAGTCGGTCCAGTACTGGAAGGCCAGATCATTGATCGGGTTCAGGCAGGGGAAATGCTCGGACCATACCTCCACATAATCTACATAGCGCCAGTCACGGATATTGAAATCCCAGTGGCAGCCGGTACAAAACGGGCTGCCCAGCGCAAAGGGATGGGCAAGGCCTACGGCGCCGTTGACGTCCTGAATGGCTTTGGTGTATTCGTCGATGGTATCGGGCGTGGCAAAGCGCCAGTCCACATACTTATCGGCGCCCAGTACCAGCATGTGCCCGAAAAAGGTGGTCCACTCAATGCCCCTGATCACGGGCAAAGTCTCCTTTTCCAGGGCGGGGGTGATGTCCTCCCAGCCGGACATGGTGTTATGATCCGTCAGAGCGACGCCGTCCAGCTCCCTTTCCTTGCAGGCCTGGCACAGCGTTTGCGCGGTAAAGGTTCCGTCGCTGTGCAGCGTGTGAGCATGCATCTCAAAAGCTTTGTAGCGGATCATGCTGTTTCCTCCTCAAGCGCTGTGACGGTCAGATGATACTGAAGCTCGGGCGAGGTGATCGAGTGAATGTTGATGACTGCCCGCCAATGGCCCGCGGCGGCGGCATGACGGATAAAACCGGGGGAGGAGCCGGCTTTTGAAATGGTATGTGTCTGCCGGGCGGCGTGGCGGTGGGCGCAGCCCAGGTATTCGTCGCCGCAGTCGATGGACAGCGTGAGCAGGTTGACCAGATTTTCCCCCTGCTCAAGCTGCTTAGCGTACAGCGGCAGCTGATAGCGCGGCACATAGCGGCCGATGCTGGCGCGCACAACCTGAAGCGCCAGCTCTTTATCTTCAATAACTTTGGGGCTGTACCTGCACTCAAAGCGAAGGGCATGGTAATCCCGCGGCAGATAAAACGGGACGGAGTGGTTTGTTTTGCTGTCATCGGGGGCAAATGTAAATGTCTCGTCAAGTACAATCATACCGTTCATCTCCTGTTGGTGTTCAGGCCGGAATGTGTGCCGCGCGGCGGTTCAAACAGGCTGATTACGCGCGCACATGGCATGTCCTTTGAGGATACTACCCATTCAGCCTTTCAGGCATCGCCGCGCCGTCAGGCTTCCTTTATGTTCAAGCATATCTTCCTTAAGCTTTGGGCGCAAGAGCCATGATCAGGACATTATCCTGAATTCAATCTTTCTATTTTTCTCACAACAAAGGGCATCGGCCCAAGCCAATGCCCTTTGTTGTTTCGCCGATTACACGCCCTGCTTTTGCTCCGGGCTGTGACAGGCTGAGGCGGACGAGCAACCGCTGCATCCGCTGCAGGACCCGCCTTGCCGCTTGCTTTTGATCATGTTTCTGATGATGGAGGCAACGATAAGGATCAGGGCGCCTGTGATCAGAATATTGGCGATGTTATTGGAAATCCAGGTCATCATAGTAAACTCCTTTGGCGCTTTAAGAACAATGTCTTACCGGGCGCCGGTGGTTTTTGCCTTTGCCCGCAGGTTTGTTTCCCTGGCGGGGCGGAAGAGTAAAAAGAGTATGCCGGTCAACAGCGCGAGGGCGGCAATGACGCCCAGGGTGTTGGGGCTGCCTAAGAACATCATACCCAGCTGGTAGAAGATCAAAGAGACAGCATAGGCCAGGACAGTCTGATAGAGAACGGCAAAGCCGGTCCATTTCAGGTCGTTCATCTCGCGCCTGATCGCGCCGATGGCCGCGAAGCAGGGGGCGCACAACAGGTTGAACAACAGGAAGCTGTATGCGGACAGGGGTGTGAAGGCTTCGCGCATGTTCTGCCATACCTGCCAGCCGCTTTCGGCCACTTCCTCAAAGCCGCCGAAAAGAATACCGAAGGAACCGACGACGTTTTCCTTGGCGATCAGGCCGGTGACGGTGGCCACCGCGCCCTGCCAGGTGCCCCAGCCCAGGGGCGCGAAGAGGAAGGCGACCGCGCTGCCGACCCTGGCCAGAATGCTGTTTTCCATATCCACGGCGCCAAAGCCGCTTTCATCCCAGCCATAGGCGGAGGTGAACCAGACAACGATGGTGCTCAGCAGGATGATGGTGCCGGCCTTCTTGATGAAGCTCCACCCGCGCTCCCACATGGAGTGCAGGAGGTTCCGGAGGGTGGGCCAGTGATAGGCGGGCAACTCCATGACAAAAGGCGCGGGGTCGCCCATGAAGATTTTGGTTTTCTTCAGGATGATGCCGCTGAGAATGATGGCCGAGATGCCGACGAAATAGGCGCTGGTCGCCACCCAGCCGGCGTTATTGAACATCGCGCCCGCAATCAGGGCGATGATGGGCAGCTTGGCGCCGCAGGGCATAAAGCTGGTGGTGATGATGGTCATGCGGCGGTCCCGCTCGTTTTCAATGGTGCGCGAGGCCATGATGCCCGGCACGCTGCAGCCGGTGCCAATCAGCATGGGGATGAAGCTTTTGCCGGACAGACCGAAACGGCGGAAGATCCGGTCCATGATGAAGGCGATGCGGGCCATGTAGCCGCAGCCTTCCAGGAAGGCCAGCAGCAGGAAGAGCACCAGCATCTGGGGCACAAAGCCCAGCACGGCGCCCACGCCCGCGACAATGCCGTTGAGGATCAGGTCCTTCAGCCAGGGGGCAATATTCGCACCCTCCATGGCGTTTTCGATCAGCACCGGAATGCCGGGAACCCAGGTGCCGAAATCGGCGGGATCAGGCTCCTGCACAGCCAGAGCCGCGGTATAGTCGGTATAGGTGGTGGGGACTTCTTCCTCGATCACGCCATGATCGTCATGCAGCACGGCAGTGGCGGTAAGAGCGCCGGCTGCCGCTTCATCCTCAAGATCGATGCCCGCTTCTTCGGCGGCGGCTTCAAAGGCCTCAACCCGGGCGGCGGGCAGGACATAGGCCTGCGAAGCTTCCTCGTACTCGGCCGCGCCTGTAATGTGCCAGCCCTCGCCGAAGAGGCCGTCATTTGCCCAGTCGGTAGCCCAGGTCCCCACGGTGGTGATGGAAATATAGTAGACCAGGAACATCACCAGCGCGAAAATAGGAAGCGCCAGGAAACGGTTGGTAACGATGCGGTCTATCCTGTCGGAGACAGTCAGCTTGCCCGCCGACTGCTTTTTGTAGACACCCTTTAGAATGGAGGCAATGTAAATGTAGCGCTCGTTGGTGATGATGCTTTCGGCATCATCGTCCATTTCCTGCTCGACGGCCATGATATCGCCTTCCATATGATCAAGCGTCTGCTGGGACAGTTTGAGTTGATCCAGCACCTTCTCGTCGCGCTCAAAAATTTTGATTGCGTACCAGCGCTGCTGCTCAGCGGGCATGCTGTGAACGGCGGCTTCTTCGATGTGCGCCAGGGCGTGCTCAACGGAGCCGGAGAAGCTGTGCTGCGGAACGGTCTTGCCGGATTGGGCGGCGGTGACGGCGACCTGGGCCGCCTCCATGATGCCGGAAGATTTGAGGGCCGAGATTTCCACCACCGGGCAGCCCAGGGCGCGGCTGAGTTCAGCCACGTTGATCTTGTCGCCGGCCTTGGCGACCACGTCCATCATGTTGATGGCGACGACGACCGGGATGCCCAGCTCCGTCAGCTGCGTGGTGAGATACAGGTTGCGCTCCAGGTTGGTTCCATCCACAATGTTGAGGATGGCATCGGGACGCTCGTTGATCAGATAGTTGCGGGCAACCACTTCCTCCAGCGTATAGGGAGACAGCGAGTAGATCCCCGGCAGGTCAGTGATGGTGACGCCGGCGTTTTTCTTCAGCTTGCCTTCCTTTTTTTCGACCGTAACGCCGGGCCAGTTGCCAACGAACTGGTTGGCGCCGGTGAGGGCGTTGAACAGAGTAGTCTTACCGCTGTTGGGGTTTCCCGCAAGGGCTATTCTCAGATCCATGAATCTTTTTCCTCTCTTCCCACATACCTTATTCTACTTCAATCATCTCGGCATCGGCTTTGCGCAGGCTCAGCTCGTAGCCGCGCACCGTTACCTCGATGGGATCGCCCAGGGGAGCGACCCGCACCATGTGAACATCCACCCCCTTGGTGATCCCCATGTCCATGATGCGGCGTTTGACGGCGCCCTCTCCCGTAAGTTTGACCACCTTGACCGTTTCGCCGATCACGGCATCCCGCAGCGTTTTCATATCTCTTCCTCCTTGTGGACGACAGACGCCGTCAAATCATGATTTTCTGGGCCATCTCGCGGCTGATGGCGATGCGTGACTCTTTCACGCTGACGATCACACTGCCACCCAGCGTGCTGATCACCGAAACTTCCCCACCCGGTACGAAGCCCAAATCCTCCAGATGCTTCTTGACATCCGGAAGCCCCCCTACCTTTTTGATGATGTTGCTCTCGCCGAGCGACGCTAGCGTTAAAGGCATCATGCGAAACCCCTTCCCACCCGTTGTGGCATACTGCCCAAGAAACGGGTTAGATTTCTCTAACCCACGTTAGCTTTTGCTAACAGATCACATTTTGAATGAAACAAAGCAGAATGTCAATAGAATTTTCGGGTTTACCCACTTTTTTTCCAGCTAATCATCGGGATGAAATACTTGGACTTTTTACGTGTTTATGATATGCTGTATAAAAGTTGCACACGACTAACCGGCAAGGAAGGTGAAAGCATGAATTTGCATGAATCCGGGGAGATGTATCTTGAAACAATCCTCATTTTGACCCAGCAGGGAAAACCTGTTCACTCCATTGATGTCGCCAAATACATGAACTTTTCAAAGCCCAGCGTCAGCCGGGCGATCGGCATCCTGCGTGACGCGGGCTATGTGGCGGTGGATGATCAGGGCCACCTGTTGCTGACGCCCTCAGGCCTTGAGATTGCCGAAAAAATATATGAGCGCCATAATGTTTTAGCGGAGTTTCTGGTGAATCTGGGGGTAGAGGAAGGGATCGCGGCGGATGATGCCTGCAAGATTGAGCACGACATCAGCGACGTGTCATTTGATGTCATCAAAAAATTCGTAAGCGGGATGAAAAAATGATACCCTGCCCCGCTTGGCGGGAAGGAACAAAAATAGGAAGAGCACAAGCTCTTCCGTTTTTGTTTAGAAGGATAAGGAGGAGGGCGGACAGCCGTAAACGATATGCCGCTTGGTTAAGGGTTTGACTCGGTATTGTCACCTGCGCCGCGCTGCGTCGCGCCTGAAAGCGCCCCGAAACTCAGGAATTTCATGGCCTCGTCCACCACGTACTCAAGGTCGGCGTCCTTATCAAAGAACACATACTTCAGCCCCAGGAAGTTGGATACGCCCATCAGGCAGTAGGCCATGACGGTGGTGTCCATCGGGGTGATCTCATCTTGCGCTTTGTCCAGCTGCTGCTGGTAGCGGGAGGCAAAGGTCTCGTAGTATTCGACAAACAGCTTGGGGTCAATGTACAGCGATTCCCAGATGATGTTGTACATATGCGGCCGCTTTTTAACCAGCTTCAGAAAGGCCAGGAGGCCCTCACGCTCGAACTCGTAGCGCGTCGCGCATTTTTCGGTATTCTTGGCGATCTCCTTGCGGATGCGGTGGCCATACTGGGTCAGCAGATGGACATACAACGAGTATTTATCGTCAAAATACAGATAGATCGTTCCGGAGGCGACTTTGGCCCTGGTAGCGATGTCATTGATCCCGGTATTGTAATAGCCTTTACGGCCGAACTCCGTCTCCGCGGCTTTGATGATCCGATTCATGGTCGTCAGCCCGCGGGCGGTTTTGGGGCCTGTCGTCATATGCCTTCTTCCCTTACATCATGAGTCATTCCAAGGTGTAAATGATAGCCTAAAACAGGCTTTGAGTCAAACGACCAGTACCTGTCGAGCCCATCATCAGAGGGGTGAAAAGCCGGGGCCTGTCGTCCTATGCCTTCTTCCCCTGCAGCATGATGCCGTCTGAGTGTCAGGGCAGCACGATCGGATCCCGGTGGTTGATAAAGCCGGTTACGATGCTGATGAACAGGTCGGGCCGCTCATAGAAGGCGGCGTGGCCGGTCTTGGGCAGCAGGACCAGTTCCGCTCCGGGGATTCGGCTGTGCAGATAGGCTTGCTCCTCAGGCGGCGTGATGTGATCTTGCTCGGAAGAAATCAGCAGAACCGGGCAGTTGATGAAGCCAAGGCCATCCCGTACGTCATGGCTTTCGGCTGAGCGGGTAAGGCGCTCCATGCGGGCCAGGAAATCCGGGTTGGCAAAGGCCGTCGCTGTCAGCAGCTCTTTGCGCTTTTTCATCCACAGGCTGCGGCGGTCATAAAAATCGGGGCTGTAAATCACGGGGATGGTGGTGTTGTAGTAGGCTTCAGGCTTATCGGCCGCCATGATCCAGGCCTCCCCGATTTCCTTGAGCCAGGCATTGGTGCGCGCGACGGTATTGGCCAGCACCATCTTGTGCACGCGCGCGGGGTATTTGACCGCCAGGTTCAGCGCAACTTCGCCGCCATAGCTGGTGCCAAATACGGCCGTTGACCCAATGGCCAGATGCTCCAGCAAGGCGTCCAGCATGTCAGCCTGCAGCTGCTGAGGATAGAGCCCGTCCATGGCCTGCGACTCGCCCTGGTCGAGAAGGTCGACCAGCAGCAATTGGTTGCCGCCTTTTTGCAGAGCCTGCTCAAAGGGAGCCCAGCTTTTCGTGGACATCATGATGCCGTTGAGCATCAAAAGCGGCTGTCCCTCGCCAACCAGGCGGTAATGCACCTTTTTTCCCTGAAATACAAAATCGCTCATCGGTCGAATACCAGGCCAAGCTCGTGGGCCTGGCGCCTCAGTTCCTCACGGAACTTGGGGTGGGCGATGCTGATCAGCAGATCCACACGCTCACGGATATTGGTGCCCCGCAGGCTGACCACGCCGTATTCGGTGACCACATAATCCACATCGTTGCGGCTGAGGGAGACGGCGGCGCCGGGTTTCAATTGCGGAACGATCTTGGAGATTTCTTCCTTTTCCCCCGTCTGCTTGTTGGTCACCATGGCGGTGGAGTACAGGCAGATGAAGCTGCGCCCGCCTTTGGAATTTTGCGCGCCGATGGCGGTGTCCGCCTGGCCGCCGGTGCCCGAAAACTGGGTGGAGCCGATGGATTCGCTGGCGCATTGCCCGGTCAGGTCGATTTCGATGGTGGAGTTGATGGAGACCATGTTATCGTTTTGGGCAATCACATAGGGATCGTTGGTGAAACTGCCCGCCAGGATCTCAACAGCCGGGTTGTCATCAACAAACTCATAAAGCTCTTTGGAGCCCATCACAAAGGTACAGATCATCTTGCCCTTGTGCATCTGTTTCCTGCGGCCGGTGATCACCCCTGCTTTATACAGCTTCATCATGTTGGTGGTCAGCATTTCGGTATGGATGCCCAGATCCTTCTTGTTGATCAGCGCATCGGCGATGGCGTTGGGCATGCCGCCGATGCCCAACTGGATGCAATCGCCGTCATGGATGTAAGGTTCGACCAAAGAACCGATGATCCGGTCTTTCTCTGTCGGGGGAATGTCAGGCAGGCAGGGGATCTGCTTGTCTGACTCAATCAGGTAGTCCACTTCATCCAGCCGCAGGATGTGATCACCAAAGGTGCGGGGATAGTTGGGGTTAATCTCCAGGATGACGATATCCGCCGCTTCAAGCATCTGCATCTCATAGGTGTTGGAGCAGCTCAGCGAGATGTTGCCGTGTTTGTCGGGCATGGCGGCGACCCCGATATAAAAGCGCGGCTTGCGGTGGAACAAACGCTTTGTACCGGCAAAGTGCAGGCAGTTGGGGACGAAGCTGGTCGCGCCGTTTTTATGCGCTTTGCGCGTGGGAGGGGAGTAAAACCAGGCGTCGTGCAGGAAGCTTTTCGCGCAGGCCGGGTCTGAAAAGCAGGGATGGTCGTTCATCGGCAGGCAGGTGGAGATGGTGACGTCCCGCAGCCTGTCGGCGGCCGTATGAAGCTGGGCAAAAAAGCTGTCCGCAAAGGAGGGGCCAAGCCCTGTTACGATGTAGTCATTTGATTGCACCATGTCAATGGCCTGCTGAACTGAAATTAGTTTGCTTTTGTAGTCTGTCATGGTCTTATATCCTCTCTTTCAAACCTGTGCTGTACGGATCCCAAACCTGAGGGCATTGCGCCCGATGCGCTCAGGTTCAGGATCTGCCTGTTGTGAAACGGGGAGGAAGCCCGAGGGCTCCCTCCCCGGGAATCACTGGGAGCTGTGCCGACGCAAAATCAGCCTTACTCGCCCAGCAGTTCGCCGATGGACTTCATGCCGTCAACGGTTACGAAGGCCAGGGTGGGGTCGGTGTAGTTTTTGACGTACTTGGCAAAGGCCATGCCGTCCAGGCCGATGCGCTGGCCTTCGGAGTAATCAACGCCGCCGGAGATCGGCACGTCGATGCGGGCGGATTCCATGGCCTCCAGGAAGGCATCACGAGTGATTTCCTTATCAGCCAGGCGATCCATGCCGGCCATGAACACGCGCACGGCGATGTAGGAGGACATCGAGTAGGCGGACACGCTGTAGGCAGCGAAGTCTTCCTGGCTGATGTAGCCCTTCTCAAGGCCCCAGTTCAGCACGTTCAGGAACTCGGCAATATCTTCCTTCTGGCGGTCATTCTGCGCTTCGGGGTCGATAACAACCCAGGCACCGCCGTAGATGTCGCCGGTGTCTTCCTGGTTGGCGAC
>CAZYKQ010000075.1:0-9568 GCA_964648235.1 uncultured Christensenella sp.
CCGCCCTGCGGCGGCACATTGGCCACCGTGCCCTCGACGATCTTCAGCAGAGCCTGCTGCACGCCCTCGCCAGATACATCGCGGGTAATAGACACATTCTCGCTTTTTCTGGCGATCTTATCCACTTCATCGATATAGATGATGCCGCGCTCGGCTGCCTTGATATCGCCGTCAGCAGCCTGAATCAGCCGCAGAAGGATATTTTCGACATCTTCTCCGACATAACCGGCCTCAGTCAGGGAGGTAGCGTCCGCTATAGCGAACGGCACCTGCAAAATGCGGGCCAGCGACTGGGCCAGATAGGTTTTCCCCGAGCCCGTGGGGCCGACCAGCAGCACGTTGGATTTTTGAAGCTCCACCTCATTTTTATCTGAATTGCTTCGGATACGCTTGTAGTGGTTATATACCGCCACACACAGGGCGCGTTTGGCCTGTTCCTGCCCGATGACATACTCATCCAGCGTCTTCTTGATTTGCGCCGGCTTCAGCAATTTTTCGTTGTCCAGCCGCTTTTGTGCCTCGCGGGGCAGGTCATCCAGAATATCCGCGCACAGAGACACGCACTCATCACAGATATAAACGCCAGGCCCTTCGATCAGGCGTTCCACCTGGTTTTGTGTTTTACCGCAAAAACTGCAGCTATGCTGCTTTTGCAGCTCACCCGGTCCCTTAGGCATCCTTCACCTCTCCCGATTTGCGCGGGTCATATATCTGATCGACAATGCCGTAGTTAAGCGCTTCCTGAGCAGACATGAAATAGTCACGCTCGGCATCCGCCGCTACCTTTTCAAATGTCTGACCGGTCATCTCAGCCATCATTTCATTCATTTTCTTCTTGGTACGGAGCAGCCATTCCGCCCGGATACTCACATCGGTGGCCTGTCCTTGCGCGCCGCCCGAGGGCTGATGGATCATGACTTCCGCATTGGGAAGCGCCATGCGTTTGCCCTTCTCGCCAGCCATCAGCAAAAAGGCACCCATGGAAGCCGCCATGCCCACGCATACTGTACGCACCGGCGCTTTGATATATTGCATGGTATCATAGATCGCCATCCCGGCGGTGACAGAACCGCCGGGGCTGTTGATATAAAGAGAAATATCAGCGTCCGGATTATCCATCTCGAGAAATAAAAGCTGTGCCACAATGGCATTGGCCATTTCATCGTGTACCTCTCCTGAAAGAAAGACAATCCTGTCCTTCAGAAGCCGGGAATATATATCGTAGGATCGTTCGCCGCTTCCGCTGCGTTCAATCACGTAAGGAATCATATAGTTGGAATTGTTCATACATCAGTCTCCTGTCTGCCGCTAAGGTATTATTCCTGCTCTTGCGGCGTTTCCTCTGCCTTATCGGGCGCACTCTTGGTGCGGGGTTTGGCAGCTTTTTTTTCTTTAGGCTCCTCAGCCTTGTCTTCCTTGGCAGTCTTTGCGGATGCCTTCTTCTTGGGGGCTTCCTTTTCTTCTTCCGGGAGCGCTTCCTCCACCTTCTCCATGACCTCCTCCACATCGATATCCTCATCGTCATGGGCAGGGCCTTCATGCAGGCTGATCTCAGCCTTATCCTTTAACAGATTGATCACCATGCGGGAAGTCGCCAGATCTTTATAATAGGCAAGCTGGCGATCGTTGAGCCCTTCCTTGTACTGATCAAGCTCACGATTCATCTGCTTGGCATGTTCCTCAACCTCATGGTCAATGGCTTCCTGATCAGGCTCAAAGTTCTCAGCTTTGGCGATCGCGTCAAGAACCAACTGGGTCTTGACATTGTTGGCCGCCTCCGGCTTCATCATCTCTCGCACCTGCTCCTCAGTCTGGCCGGTATAACGCATAAAATCCTCTGCGCTGATCCCCTGATAGGCCAGGCGCATGCGCCAGTTGCGGAAAGTGTTCTCCAGCTCATCCTCAATCATGGCTTCAGGAATATCACAATCAGCCTGATCAACAGCCTGTTGCACAAGATCATTCTCAAGAGAGATATCGGCGTTGCGGTCACGCTGTTCCGTCAGCTCTTTGATAATGCTGTCTTTATATTCAGAAAAAGTGGCATAAGGGGATACATCCGCCGCAAAATCATCATCCATCTCAGGCTTCACGCGCTCTGCAATGCTGTTGAGCTTGACATGAAACACAGCCGCCTTGCCGGCCAGCGCTTCCGCGTGATATTCCGCGGGGAAGGTAACGTGGAGGTCCTTTTCCTGGCCGATTCCCATGCCGATAACCTGCTCTTCAAATCCAGGTATAAAGGTATTGCTGCCCAGCTCCAGCTGCTGATTATCAGCCTGACCGCCTTCAAAGGGTACACCGTCAACAGAACCCATGTAATCGATTTTCACGGTGTCTCCCTCGCGGGCTTCCCGGTCAGTCACTTCCTGTTCAACCGTGGCCTTCTCAACATCATGGCTGATGCGGTGTTCGATCTGATCCTCACTGATATCATGCACATGCTTGACTGCCTTCAGGGCCTTGTAGTCGCCCAGCGTAACATCCGGCAATACATAAACCTCAGCAGTGAACTTCAGCTCCTGCCCGCTGCCAATTTGCTGGACATCAAGTTCAGGCTTGTCAACGGGATGAATGTCCCCTTTGGTAACAGCTTCCTGATATGCTTCGGGGAAAATGGCATCCAACGCGTCATCATAAAAAACACCTTCACCATACATGCGCTCAATCAGCTTACGCGGGGCCTTTCCCTTGCGGAAGCCGGGCACGTTGACACGTCCCCTCGTCCTGATGTAAGCCTTTTGCATAGCCGCGTCAAAATCTTCCGCCGCGACGGTGAACGTTATTTTTACCTTATTCCCGGACAGTTTATCAGTGCTGAACTCCATGGAAACCTCCTGTAATGTTGCGCAATTCGTTTTGAGCAGCGCATAAAACGCTACATTACATAATACCACTTTAGTCAAGAGCTATGCAAGCATTTCACAGTTCACAATCTGTTCATTCCCATGTCAAAATCTTGGGTAAACTAAAGATAGACACACAAAGTGTCGAAGACATTACCAAGGATAAGGAGTGAGCCCTTCTATGAGTAACAAAAAAAAGATAGGCATTCTGACAGTTATGATGGCCTTTGCGCTGGCCGTATCGCTTGCCTTCACTTCGTCAGCCGCAAGCGGTACGCTGACCAAAGATCAGATAGATGCCATCGTCAGTACTGAAACTGATACCAAACAAATCGAAAGCCCCTTTCTCTCCGTAGCCAATGACGTTCGCGAAAGCGTTGTCGGCGTCAACAACTATCAGCTGGTTACCTCACGGCGTAATAGCTTCGGCGGATTCGGCGGATACTACTACAGTGAGCCCAATCAGTCCAGAGAGCAGCTGGTGGGAACCGGATCCGGTGTTGTGGTCAGCAAGTACGGCCACATCCTTACCAATAACCATGTGATCAAGGATGCAGGGCGCATCACCGTCACCTTCGGTACCAAAGAGGCTGAGGCCACCCTGGTAGCAAGTGACGAAACACAGGATGTCGCCGTGCTGCTGGTTCCTGGGATTGATCTGAAGCCTGTCCAGTTAGGAGACAGCGACAACATTCAGGTAGGTGAATGGGCTATCGTCATTGGAAATCCTCTTGGACAGGAGTTTGACCGTTCCGTTACCGTCGGTGTCGTTTCAGCCTATGACCGTTCTATTCAAGGCAGCGGTAATGACCGTTATGGACGAAAGACGACCGTGACCAACAGCATGATCCAGGTGGACGCTGCTATTTCCAGCGGCAACTCAGGCGGCGGAATGTTTAATATGCTGGGCCAGCTTCAGGGTATTCCCACGCTGAAATATGACAGCAGCCGTACGTTCTCCTCTGTCAGCATCGATAATATCGGGATGTGCGTACCGATCAACACAGCCAAGCCCCTGCTGCGCCAGGCTTTGGAGCAGTATAACGAGGAAACCGTGCAAGCTGCCAAGGTTGAGGACAAATCAGCGGGAAGCGCTGACCCCAACCGCCCGCGCATCGGCATCACAATCACCACGCTCAGCGACAGCTTTAACTCCACTGTTCCCGGCGGACTTCCTCAGGGCGCCTACATCAGCGCAGTCGAATCCGATTCTCCCGCTGAAAAGGCCGGACTGCAAGCCGGTGACATCATTGTAGAAGTTAATGAGACCATCGTGTCCAGCTCAACTTCTCTTGTCGAAGCGTTAAGCGAGTACAAAGAAGGCGATACCGTGGAAGTGAAGTACTTCCGCGCACCCGGCTTGGCTGCGGTCGTAGAGGGCCGCGCAGAGATTGACAGCATCAAAACGGGTGATTACGCTACCACCAGAGCCGAGCTGAAAAAACTAAGCGACGCTCTGTAAAAATAGATTGACTGTCATCGACTGACCGTAACAAGATGGGAAGGCTCAAGGCCTTCCCATCTTGTTGTATTGTCATCAGCTCTCGCGCCGTATTTTGTCGATGATATCTACATCTGCCGGACAAAACTCGTATTCGGGTATCTCAGCGGGCAGTATCCAGCGCAAGTCGTCATGTTCCTTTCTTGTCAGAACACCGGATACAATGGCGGCCTCATACAGTGACAATCGTATGCTTAGATCCGGATACTCGTGTGTCACTTGCGAATACAGCTTGCTCACTTTAAGCGTAACATCCAGCTCTTCCCGGCATTCGCGGATCAAAGCCTGCTCCGGGCTCTCCCCCGCTTCAACCTTGCCCCCCGGAAATTCCCACATCAAGGCCCGAGCCTTGTGCGCCGGACGCCTGCAGATCAAAAACCGTTCTCCATCCCGGATCAGAGCAGCTACCACATCAACCATTCTTTTAAGCCCCCTGTCATTTACCAAGCTATCATATATGCTTTATCCATTCAAGGCAAATTAATTATGGCGAACATTCGTATATATTTTCATAGCATTATTCGATCTATTATGATAAAATACAGTGCCTTAAGAAGGAGGTTTGGTTCATGGACAAAATAAAGCGCACGGAGCGCATTGCCGCGCTGACAAAAATATTAGTATCCAGGCCCAATGAGATAATATCCTTTTCGGCCTTCAGCGATCGCTTTGGCTCCGCAAAGTCAACGCTCAGTGAGGACATGGTTATCATCGATTCCTCGCTGCGCCATCACAGCCTGGGCCAGCTTCAGACAATCGCAGGCGCTGCGGGCGGTGTGCGCTTTCGCCCCTGTGTTCAAACAGACTTAAATCGGCGTTTTTTAAACAACCTGATCGATACCCTTTTGATGCCTGACCGCATTCTTCCCGGCGGATACCTTTATTTATCGGATATTTTGGGCGACCCGGCTATTGTCCGGGGAATGAGCCAGATCATCGCTTGTGCCTGGTACGAGGAGAAGCCGGATTTTATCCTGACCATGGAAACCAAGGGCATCCCCGTTGCCATGATGACAGCGGACTATATGAATATTCCTTTGGTGATTGCCAGGCGGCAGAGCAAAGTCTATGAGGGCAGCGCCGTCAATATCAACTACCCCAGCGGCAGCGGCCGCATTGAGACCATGTCCCTGTCTCGTCGCGCAGTTAAAACCGGTCAGCGCGCCTTGATCGTAGACGATCTGATCCGCGGCGGCGGCACCGCCAGGGGCTTAATTTCCCTGATGGATGAATTCAGCATAGAAGTAATCGGCCTAAGTTTTGTTCTTGCGCAGGATACGCCTCCGCGCAAGCCCATTGAAAAGGAAAAATCCCTCCTGTTGTTTACAGGCGGCGGGGAAGATAAACCGCTCTCCATCCGACCTGCGGACTGGATCCTCTGAAAAACTGTTCCTAAGGAGAAACAATGCTCGCTATCATCGGCCTGGGCAATCCGGGCGCTGCCTACGAGAACTCAAGGCACAACGTAGGCTGGAAAGTTTTGGATATACTAAGCAAAGAATACGGAATGATCATCAATAAAAGCCGATGCAAGGCTCTGATTGGTGAGGGCGTGACGGCTGGGCAGCGTATCGCTCTGGTAAAACCGCAGACCTATATGAATTTGAGTGGAGACAGCGTATCCGCTGTGCTGCACTGGTATAAAATACAGCCTGAGCAAGTTTTGATCATTTCAGACGATATTGACTTGAGATTGGGCATGGTGCGCATCCGACCTCACGGTGGCGCCGGCACGCATAACGGGTGGCGCAGCATTATCGCCTCCACCGGAAGCGATCAGTTTCCCCGCGTCCGCATTGGCATTGGAGCCCCTCCCCCGCAATGGGATCTGAAGGACTGGGTGCTGTCATCCTTTGGTGAGAACCAGCCTGTCATGGATGAGGCTTTTCAGCATGCCGCACAAGCCGCTGACTGCTTCATCAGGAATGGTATTGATCTTGCGATGAATCGTTATAATAAGAGAGAGCATGCAACAAAAGAGCTTTGATACATTAACCTTCAACCCAAAGTGGCAGCAGATACTGTCAAGTGTTAAGGCCAGAAAGACAGCCGCGCTTTATGACATGATCGAGTCGCAGCGGGCCTTTTTGGCTGCCGCCTTATCAATCAACACAGGCAGATCTATCCTGTATATTGCTTATTCCGAGGCCCTGGCTACAAGAGCTGCTGAAGATGCGGCACAGCTTTTAGGCGGCGCAACTGCTTCTTTGCAAACACCGGAGATACAATTTGTTCGCGGCGTATCGGGCCGCGAGGCCGACTGGCAGCGGTTAACCGTTCTGGGGCGTTTAAAATCTGGTGATCTTCGTCTGATTGCCGTCTCGGCAGAGGCCCTGTTGACGCGCTTCATGCCCGAAAATTATGTTCACAAAGCTGGTATTACCATCAAAGAGAGCGACACGATTGAACCGTTAAGCCTGATCGCTCAATTAACAGACATGGGATACGAGCGTGTACCGATGGTGGAAGGCAAAGGGCAGTGTGCTCTGATCGGTGATATCCTTAACGTCTTTGCCCCACAAAGTGACCAGCCGGTACGAATTGAGTTTTTTGATACCCAAGTCGACTCCATCCGCTCTTTCGATATTATGACCCAGCGCAGCATCGGTCGGCTCAGCGAAGCCTTCTTTGGGCCTGCGCTTGAGTATTTCGTACCCCCACAATACCGCGAACAAGCGGCTCAAAGCATGCGGCTTGCTCTGAAAGGCGAGGGAGCCTCTTCTTTAAAAACCCGGCAGCTTTATGCCGCGCAGGAAGAAGAAACCCCCACGCTTCCCGCGCAGTATGGCTTTGACCGTGATGTTGAGCGGATGTTGGACGAGGGACATTTTCCCGGCATGCATCTATGGGCCAATGTGCTTTACCCCGACACACGTCAACTTCCCGATCTGATGAACGACCCGATTATTGTGGTCGATACACCCGATCGTTCCCTTTCACGTCTGAATGAGCGTCTGGAGGGCTATGCACAGAATCTGAACCTTGCGCTGGAGCGCGGCGAAGCCCTTCCTGCCCAGCAAAACCTTCTGTATACAGCCCAGGAAGTCTTTACGCGGCTAAAATTGCAGCCCATCGTCACTATGCAGGAACTCCTGCGCGGCATGGCCGGCCTGGAACCGGATATCACTGTGCAGATGAAGGGCAGCGGACTCAGCCGCTTCCAGGGCAGATTTTTTGATCTTGCGCTGAACATCAAGCAATGGATAGCAGATCAATATGCTGTCGCCATCCTCTGCGGGGGCGAGGCCAGAGCCGAGCGCATGCAGCGCGCATTGCGTGAGTTTGATTGTCCGCTTGAAATCAAGCAAGATCCGGCTCCTGTACTCAAGAGGGGTGAGGCCAACTTATATTCCATTCCTTACACCCGCGGTTTTATCATGGAAGAAGCGGGGATCGTTTTTCTCACGGATACGGATGTGCTGGGAAGCGGGCAAAGAAAAGCAAAGGCACGTACCAGCTCCGGCCAGAAGATCGAGGCCTTTACCGACCTGAGCGCGGGCGATTATGTCGTGCACGAGCATCACGGCATCGGCATCTACCAGGGAACGGTCAGGCTGCAAAGCGAAGGCGCCTGGCGGGATTACCTCCTGATTAACTACAGAGGCAATGACAAGCTCTATGTGCCGCTGGATCAGTTTGAGCGGGTACAAAAGTATATCGGCTCCGAAGAAGCCGCGCCCAAGCTGAATGATCTGGGCAGCGGCGAATGGGACAAACAACGCAAAAAAGTAAAAGGAAGCCTCCAAAAGCTGGCCTTTGATCTGGTTAAGCTATATGCAGAGCGGCAATCTGTCCCGGGATTTGCCTATGAGGCTCAGACCGAGTTTGAGAGCGAGTTTGGCGATCGTTTTGAGTGGGAGCTGACGCCCGATCAGGAAAACGCTGTGCATGACATATTGAATGATATGGCACATCAAACCAATATGGACAGGCTTTTGTGCGGCGATGTGGGCTATGGCAAAACAGAGGTGGCGGTGCGAGCCGCCTTCCGCGCGGTCATTAATTCAAAGCAGGTCGCTCTCCTGGCGCCTACTACCATTTTGGTGCAACAGCACTATCAAACCATCAAGAAACGCTTTGAGGGCTTCCCCGTTACCGTGGACTATATCAGCCGCTTCCGCACACCCAAGTCTAATAAGGAAGTGCTGGCGCGTGCCGCCAGAGGCGAACTGGATATTCTGATTGGCACGCATCGATTACTGAGTCGCGATGTTAACATTAAAAATCTAGGCTTACTGATCGTAGATGAGGAGCAGCGTTTCGGTGTCGCGCATAAGGAAAGCATTAAAAACTTCAAACGAAGGGTGGATGTGCTGACGCTGTCAGCCACCCCCATCCCCCGAACCCTCCACATGAGCATGGTGGGGGTGCGTGATCTAAGCCTGCTGGAAAGCCCGCCGGAGGAGCGCTATCCTGTGCAGACCTATGTCGTGGACTATTCTGAAACCCTGATACGCGATGCCATTTTGCGCGAAAAAAACCGTGAAGGGCAGGTATATTTCCTCTATAACCGTGTGGCGGATATCGATCGCTTTGCTTCCTCTTTACGTCAGCTGGTGCCTGAAGTGAAGATCGCGGTCGCGCACGGGCAGATGAGGGAAAACGCGTTGGAGGACGTTATGATGGACTTTGTCGCGGGGCACTATGATGTGCTGCTGTGCACCACCATCATTGAAAACGGCATAGATATTCCCCGAGCCAACACCATCATCATCCACAACGCCGATCATTTTGGTCTGTCGCAGCTTTACCAGCTGCGCGGCCGCGTCGGGCGCAGCACTCGTTCCGCCTACGCCTATTTTACCGTGCAGCCAGATAAAGTGCTGAGCGAAACAGCGGAGAAGCGCTTGTCCGCCATTAAAGAATTTACGGAGTTTGGGAGCGGCTTCCGCATCGCGCTGCGCGATCTCAGCATCCGCGGCGCGGGCAATATGCTGGGGCCGGAACAGTCCGGCCAGGTCAGCACCGTAGGCTATGATTTATACTGCAAAATGATCGAGGAAGCTGTGCGGGAAGCCAAAGGCGATTTCAGCGGGCGCCGGGAGAGTGAACTGGATACCAGGGTTGAGCTGCATATCAACGCCTATCTGCCTGAAGAATACGTCAGCGGCGAGGCGCAGCGCATGGAGATCTATAAGCGCGTCTCGCTGATCGAATCAGAGCAGGACAAGAGCGACTTGCTGGATGAACTGATTGACCGCTTCGGCGAGCCGGAGGATCC
>CAZYKQ010000076.1:0-9497 GCA_964648235.1 uncultured Christensenella sp.
CCCACTTGCTCCATGATTGACAAACTCCATCACAAGGATATAATTAGTTAGTCAATCTAAGCAAGCGGAGGGCGTATGGACGACTTTAGCACACAGCTGAACCTGCTGCTGGTGGATACCTTCAACAGCATCCTGCGCATGGAGGAAAACATGTTGAAATCCTCCGGCGGGGCCAACCTGTCCATCGGCGAGATGCATCTGCTGGAGGCCGTGGGCAAGGGGGAGCCGGAGGGATGCACCATCAGCTCTCTGGCCAAGGAGCGCAGCATCACCCTGCCTTCGGTGACCGTCGCTGTCAACAAGCTGGTCAAAAAGGGCTATGTGGAAAAGCAGCGCTGTGAGGAGGACAGCCGTTCCGTTCGTGTAAGGTTGACGGCCCTGGGGCACCGGGCAGACAAGCTTCATAACTATTTTCATCAGAAGATGGTGGAGGAAATCGCCCGTCACATGGAAGAGGAGGAAAAAGAAATCCTGCTCAAGGGCATCATCAAGCTGAACGCCTTTTTTACCGAAAAGGCAGTCAGTCAGGAGGCGTAGATGAGCTTTACGATCAAGGGAACGGGCAGCGCGATACCCAAGCTGGTCGTTACCAATGAGGATTTATCACATATTGTGGATACCAGCGATGAATGGATCACCAGCCGCACCGGTGTCAAGGAGCGCCGCGTGCTCAGCGACGAAACGCTGACCGGGCTGGCTTTGCAGGCCGCCGAAAAGGCCATGGCCGACGCGGGCACCGCGCCTGAAGAACTTGACCTGATCCTCTGCGCGACCATCCGGGGGGATGTCCTTTCGCCCTCCATGGCCTGTTTGCTGCAAGGGCAGCTGGGGGCGACCTGCCCGGCGATGGATGTCAACGCCGCCTGCTCGGGCTTTATGTACGCGCTGGATGTGGCGGGGGCTTATTTTCAAAGCGGCCGCGTCCAAAAGATGCTGGTCGTGGCAGCGGAGGCTTTATCGCCGGTGGTGGACTGGCAGGACCGGACGACCTGCGTGCTGTTTGGCGACGCGGCCGGCGCTGTGGTGCTGGAAAAGGGAGAGGATCTCCTGGCCATCCGCCTGCAGGCCAGAGGAACGCCGGACCCTTTGCGCGTGACGGCCTTCCCCGCCCGCTCGCCCTTCATGAAGGACGCGCCGGAGCCTGAGGATGAGGTGGCGAAGGTGCACATGAACGGCCAGGATGTTTACAGGTTTGCCGTCGGCGCCATGTCCGAAGGCCTTCGCGGCGTGATCGCGCAGGCGGGGCTGAAGGATGAGGATGTCGATTGGGTGCTGCCCCACCAGGCCAACATCCGCATCATCGAGGCGGCCAAACAGCGCCTTGGCATTGCGCATGAGCGCTATTTACACAACATGGAACGCTACGGCAATACCTCTGCCGCCAGCATCCCTGTGCTGCTTGACGAATGCAGGCGCGCAGGCACGTTCCGCCCCGGTGATATCCTGGCCATGAGCGCTTTCGGCGCGGGCCTCACCAGCGGTGCCTGCCTGCTGCGCTGGAGCATAGATTGATCCCGACGCTTGCCTTGCCCGCACCCTCGCGCGGATGGTTCTGCCTTTGCGCTGCGCCGTCATCCATACGGCCCGGCGCCGCCGCTTCAGGCAAGGGGACAGGACCGTCTGCCGGCCTGGACGCATACGGGGCTTTCACCGGGATCAGGGACAAAACAAATGAAAAGACGGAGGACAACATCATGGTATTTGATAAGGTTGTGGAGATGCTGAAGAACTACAGGGAAACGGATGCCGAGATCACCCGCGAGACCAACTTTGCCGATCTGGGCCTGGATTCCCTGGACCGCGTGGAGCTGGCGATGGGCCTGGAGGGCGAGTTCAACGTGACCCTGGAAATGAGCAACGAGACGATGAATACGGTCGGCGCGGTGGTCGATGCCGTTGAACATGAGCTTGCCAAGCAAGCCGGAGCATAAATCGATGAAAAACGCCCTGTGTGCCCTTCTGGGCATCGAATACCCTGTATTTCAGGGCGGCATGGCCTGGGTTGCCGATGCCTCGCTGGCCGCTGCGGTCAGCGAGGCCGGGGGCCTTGGCCTGATCGCCGGGATGAGCACCCCGCCGGAAATCCTGAGAGAAGAAATCAGGAAGGCCAAGCAGCTGACCGGCAAGCCTTTCGGCGTCAACATCATGCTGATGAGCCCCTATGCCGACGCCGTCGCGCAGGTGGTCATTGAGGAGGAAGTTCCGGTGGTCACCACAGGCGCCGGGATGCCCGGCAAATATATGCCCGCCTGGATTCAAGCCGGCATCAAGGTGATCCCGGTGGTGGCTTCCACCGCCGTGGCCAAACTGGTCGAGCGGCGCGGGGCCTGTGCCGTCGTCGCCGAGGGCGGCGAGGCCGGCGGCCATGTGGGCGATCTGACCACGATGACCCTGATCCCCCAGATTTGCGACGCTGTGAACATCCCCGTGATCGCCGCGGGCGGCATTGCCGATGGGCGCGGCGTGGCGGCGGCCTTTATGCTGGGCGCTTCGGGCGTGCAGCTGGGGACGCGCTTTTTGGTAGCGACCGAGTGCACCATCCACCATAACTACAAACAGAAGGTGCTGGACGCGCGCGATATTGATACCGCGACGGCGGGCAAGCGCCTGGGCCATCCCGTGCGCGCCCTGAAAAACCAGTTCATGCAGGAGTTCATCCGCAAGGAGTTTGACTCATCCGTCTCCAATGAGGAGCTGGAAAGGTACGGGGCGGGGGCCCTGCGCCTGGCTGCCCGCGAGGGCGATGTGGTCAGGGGGAGCGTCATGATCGGGCAATCGGCCGCCCTGGTGAACAAGGAGCAACCCGCCAAAGAAATCATTGAAGAGATCATGGGGGAAGCGCGGGAGCTTCTGATGAGGGCACCGCAATGGGCATAGCCTTTGTGTTTGACGGGCAGGGCGCCCAGTGGCCCGGCATGGGCAGGGCTTTGTGCGAGGCTTCGCAGGCCGCGAAGGCTGTGTTTGACCTGGCCGATGCGATCCGCCCCGGCACAAGCGCCCAATGCTTTGAGGCAAGCAAGGAGGAGCTGGCGGATACGGCCAACACCCAGCCCTGCCTGTATACCGTGAACCTGGCGGCGGCTGCCGCTTTAAGGGAGAGGGGCATCAAGCCGGATTGCCTGGCGGGCTTTTCGCTGGGAGAGCTGTCCGCTCTGGCCTTTTCAGGCAGCATGACGGTGGAAGAGGGGCTGCGCCTGACCATCAAGCGCGGACGCCTGATGGCGGATGAAGCCGGGCGAACGGCCGGCGTAATGGCGGCCGTGATCGGGCTGCAGAGCGCGGAGGTGGAAGCCTTGTGCCGGGAGGCGGAAGGCTTCAGCCCCGCCAACTATAACGCGCCCGCGCAGACGGTGGTATCGGGGCCGAAGGAGGCTCTTGCGGCCTTCACGGCGGCTGCGGCTGCCAAAAGGGGCCGCGTGATGCCGCTCAATGTCAGCGGAGCCTTTCACAGCGTCTATATGCAGGCCGCCGCGGACCGGTTTTTGAAAGAGTTGGAGGCGGCTGATCTCAGAAAGCCCGGCATCCCGGTCTACGCCAACCTGACGGCGGAGCCCTACGGGGACGAGATCCGGGAAACCCTGGCGGGGCAGATCGCCGCGCCGGTCAGATGGGTGCAGACTGTCGAGCGGATGCGGGATGCGGGCATCGATACCTTCCTCGCAATGGGCGCCGGCAATACGCTGTGCGGGCTGATCAAAAAGATCGCGCCCGGTGCCGCTTGCCATGCGGTGAGCGACGCAGACAGCTTAGAAGCGGCGACCGCGGCGCTGGGATAGGAAGACCGAACCGCAAAAAGCGCGAAAGACGCGAAAAATCATGTTGTTTCCCGCTTCCCTTTTCGCGCATTTCGCGTCTTTCGCGGTTCCGTTACCGCTTCACTCTGACACAATTGCGGACAGTCAAAGGAGTCAATCATGAGCTTAGAGAAAACGGCGCTGATTACCGGCGCTTCGCGCGGCATCGGCCGCGCCATCGCGCTGGAACTGGCGGGGCCGGGCATGAAACTGGCGCTGATCTACCGGGGCAATCAGGCGGCAGCCGAGGAAACGGCCGCAGCCTGCCGGGAAAAGGGCGCCCAGGCGGAGATTTACGCCTGCGATGTGGCCGATTACGCGGCCAGCAAGGAGACGGCGGACGCCGTGATCGCCAGGTTCGGGGGCCTGGACATTCTGGTCAACAATGCCGGCATCACGCGGGACAAGCTGATGATGCTGATGAGCGAGGAAGACTATGACCGGGTGCTTGATACCAACCTGAAAGGCGCCTTCAACTTTATCCGCCACCTGACCCCGCAGTTTGTGAAACAGCGGTCCGGGCGGATCGTCAACATCAGCTCCGTGGTGGGGTTGATGGGCAACGCGGGGCAGGCCAATTATGCCGCCGCCAAGGCCGGGCTGATCGGGCTGACCAAATCGGTCGCAAAGGAACTGGCCTCCCGCGGGATCACCTGCAACGCCGTCGCCCCGGGCTTTATCGCCACCGAAATGACCGGTGCCATGACGGAAGAAAGCAGGCAGGCCATGCAAAAGATGATCCCGATGGGGCGCATCGGGGATGCTGCCCAGGTCGCGAAGGCGGTCAGTTTCCTGTGCGGCGACGGGGCGTCCTATATCACGGGGATGGTGCTGCAAGTGGACGGCGGGCTGGCGATGTGATGAGGGACAGGGCTACGGTTTCGCACAGAGTCCACAGAGACACAGCAGCGGCCTGGCGGCCTCTTCACAGAGAAAATAATCATGGAGTTTCAATGCTTTCCATCCCTGCTTGGCACGATTCCGACAAACGCACCTGCGGTGCGCACAGAGGAAACAGAGAATCGGCAAAGTTTTTGATTTTTCTCCAAGACATATCTTCCTTATTTGTCTCTGTGAAAAGCGAAGCGCCTCCGTGCCTTTGTGTGCTCTGTGTGAGCCGTCCCCCTTCCCCCGGTCAAACTCTATAAAGGAGTATGTGTAAGATGAAACGAGTAGTTATTACGGGCATGGGCGCTGTATCGCCTGTGGGCAACAGCGTGAGCGCCATGTGGGAGGCGATGAAGGCAGGGCAGTGCGGCATCGGCCTGATCACCAAATTTGATACGGCGGACTACAAGGTGAAGATCGCGGCGGAGCTGAAGGATTTTGATCCTTCCGTCGCGATGGATAAGGCCGAGATCCGCAAGACCGATCCCTTCACCCGCTACGCCATGGTGGCGGCGGCGGAGGCCATGGCCGCAAGCGGCCTGAAGGCGGAGGACCCCTACCGCTTCGGCGTATACGTGGGCTCGGGCATCGGGGGCATGGATACCCTGCTGCGCGAACACGAAGCCCTGATGCAAAAGGGGCCGCGCTTTGTTTCGCCGCACTTCATCCCGATGATGATTTCAAACATCGCCGCCGGAAACATAGCCATCCGCTACGGGGCCATGGGGCCCTGCCTGCCGGTGGTGACGGCCTGCGCCACATCCACCCATGCCATCGGCGAGGCCTTCCGCGCGATCAAACTGGGCATCGCGGACGCCATTCTGGCCGGCGGGACCGAGGCCACCATCAACCCGCTGGCCGTCGCGGGCTTCACCAACTGCATGGCGCTGACCCAGCGGAACGACCCCGAGAACGCATCAATTCCCTTTGACAAGCGCCGCGACGGTTTTGTGATGGGCGAAGGCGCGGGCATTCTGGTGCTGGAGGAGTATGAGCATGCCAGGGCGCGCGGGGCCAGTATTTTGGGCGAGGTGACCGGCTATGCCAACCTTTGTGACGCCCACCATGTGACAGCCCCGCACCCGCAGGCGGATCCGGCGACCAGGGCCATCGCGCTGGCGATGGAAGAAGGGGGAATCACGCCGCAGATGGCGGGGGATCTGTACATCAACGCGCACGGAACCTCCACGCCGCTCAACGACAAGACCGAAACCCTGGCCATCAGGAAAGCTTTGGGGCAGTATGCGTATCAGGCCGCCATCAGCTCGACCAAATCGATGACCGGGCACATGCTGGGCGCGGCCGGCGCGGTGGAAGCCATCGCGGCGGTGCTGGCCCTGAGCGACGGCGTGCTGCCGCCCACCATCGGCTACCGGGAAGCAGACCCGGAATGCGATCTGGACTATGTGCCAAATCATGCAAGAACCGTACAGAAACACTACGCCCTCTCGGTGTCGCTGGGCTTTGGCGGGCACAACGCGGCCCTGGCTTTCAAACGCTTTGAGGAGGCGGCGACATGAATTTACGCCAGATCAAGGAATTGGTTAAGCTGCTGGAGTCGTCCACCCTTTGCGTGCTGGAGCTGGAGGAGGCCGATACAAGAATCCGGCTTGAAAAAAGCCAGGTCAGGCAGGAGAGCCAGAACTATGCGGCCGCTTTGCCGGCGCCTGAGCCCGCCCCTGTACAGCAAACGCCTGTCCCTTCTGACAAGCCGGACGGCACGGTGGATTTCAACCGGCTGAAAGAGGTGAAATCACCGCTGGTGGGCATCTTCTACGCCGCGCCCTCGCCCGGCGCCGATCCTTTTGTCAGGATCGGAAGCCGCGTCAAAAAGGGCGACGTGCTCTGCGTGGTGGAGGCCATGAAGCTGATGAACGAAATCACGGCGGACGCGGACGGCGAAGTGGTCGATGTCTGCGCTCAAAACGGCCAGGTGGTCGAGTTCGGACAAATTCTGTTCAAGTTGTATTGAGGAGGGCTGTGATATGAATCGCGAAGAGTTGATGACCATCATCCCCCACCGGCCGCCGATGCTGCTGGTGGATGAAGCCCGCCTGGAGGGCGGTTCCTCCTACGGCAGTTACACCGTGCGGGGGAACGAGTGGTTTTTGCAGGGACATTTCCCCGGCAATCCCGTTGTGCCGGGCGTGGTGCTGTGCGAGATGCTGGCCCAGGCCGGCTGCGTGCTGATTGCCGATCAGCTGGCCGGCAAAACCCCCTACCTGACAGGCATCAAAAACGCCCGCTTCCGCCGCAAAGTGAAGCCGGGCGACAAGCTGGATATCCGCTGTGACGGCCAGGTACAGAGGGGCCCCTTTATGTTCATCAAGGCGGAGGGCAGCGTGGCGGGGGAGACGGCGGTCAACATCGAGCTGTCTTTCGCCATTCAGGACGGAGAGGAATAAGACGTGTTTTCTAAAATTCTCATCGCCAACCGCGGGGAGATCGCGGTGCGGCTGATACGCGCCTGCAAGGAGATGGGGGTGTCCACCGTCGCCGTCTATTCCGAGGCCGACAGGGACGCGCTGCATGTCCATTTGGCGGATGAAAGCATGTGCATCGGCCCCGCGCCGGCCGGGAGCAGCTATCTGAACATGCAGGCCATTCTGTCCGCCGCGATGGTCAGCGGGGCGCAGGCCGTGCATCCGGGGTATGGCCTGCTGTCTGAGAATGCCCGCTTTGCCGAGCTGTGCGCCGCTTGCGGGCTTTGCTTTATCGGGCCGCCCCATGAGGTGATTTCCCGCATGGGCGATAAGGATGTCGCGCGAAAGACCATGAAGGCGGCAGGCGTGCCGGTCATTCCCGGCAGTGAGAAGCTGGAAAGCGTGCAGGAGGCGCGCAAGGCCGCTGAAGAAATCGGCTATCCGCTGCTGATCAAGGCAAGCGCGGGCGGCGGCGGGCGGGGCATCCGGCTGGTCACAGCCCCCGAACAGCTGGAGCACCAGTTTACGGCGGCATCGCAGGAAGCGCAGAGCGCCTTTGGCTGCGGTGATGTGTACATTGAAAAATACCTGCGCCCCGTCAAGCACATCGAAGTGCAGGTGCTGTGCGATAAACACGGCAACTATGTGGCGCTGGGAGAGCGTGACTGTTCCGTGCAAAGGCGCAACCAGAAGCTGCTGGAGGAAAGCCCCTCGCCCGGCATCGACGAGGCGCTGCGGCAGCGGATGATCGATTGCTCCATACAGGCGGCAAAGGCCGTCGGCTATGAAAACGCGGGCACCATCGAATACCTGCTGGACCGGGATAAAAACTTCTACTTCATGGAGATGAACACCCGGCTGCAGGTGGAGCATCCCGTGACGGAGATGGTAACGGGGATCGACCTGGTGAAGTGGCAGCTGCGCATCGCGGCAGGCCAGCCCCTTAACTTTACGCAGAAGGATGTGGAGATCACCGGCTGCGCCATGGAGTGCCGCATCAACGCGGAGGACCCGGCCCGGGGAAACATGCCCAGCGCCGGGAAAGTGACCCTGCTGCACGCGCCGGGCGGGCCTTGGGTAAGGCTTGATACCGCGCTGTATCAGGACTATGTGGTGCCGCCCTTTTACGATTCCATGATCGCCAAGCTGATCGTCCATGCCAGGACGCGCGAGGAGGCCCTTCGCAAGATGCAGGCGGCCTTGTGCGAGCTGGTCATTGAAGGGGTATCCCACAACAGCGAGCTGCAGATGGAGCTGCTTGCAGACGAGCGCTTCATCTCCGGCGGCTACACAACAGATTTTATGAGCAAGTGGGGGTAAAGCGTGTTAACCAAGCATGTATTCAAGCGCCCGAGCAACGCCCTGGAAAGTGAGCAGAGCGCCCTTTACCCGGCCGTGCCGGAGGATCTCTACCTGAAGTGCCGCAGCTGCGACGCCGCCTTTTTGCGGGAGGAGTTTGAGCGGGGCCTGAAGGTTTGCCCCCATTGCGGGCAGCTGTCCCGGCTGAGCGCCCGGGAGCGTGTCGCCATGCTTTGCGACGCGGGCAGCTTTGAGGAGCTTTTTGGGGATGTTGTGTCCAAAGATCCGCTGCGCTTCCCCGGCTACCGGGAGAAGCTTGACAAAGCGGGCGAGGACAGCGGAGAAAACGAGGGGGTCGTCTGCGGCCTGGGCGCTGTGGACGGCATCCGGGCCGCCGTGTTCGCGATGGATCCCGGCTTTATGCTGGGCTCCATGGGCGTGGCCGTGGGGGAGAAGATAACCCGCCTGTTTGAACATGCGGCGCAAAACCATCTGCCGCTCATCGGCTTTACCGTATCGGGCGGCGCGCGCATGCAGGAAGGCATTCTTTCCCTGATGCAGATGGCCAAGACCTCGGGGGCGGTGAAGCTGCACTCGGACGCGGGCAACCTTTACATCGTGGTGCTCTGTGACCCCACAACGGGGGGCGTAACGGCCAGCTTTGCGATGGAGGCGGATATCATCCTGGCCGAGCCGGGCGCCCTGGTCGGCTTTGCCGGCCCTCGTGTGATAGAGCAAACCACCCATCAGACCCTGCCCGAGGGCTTTCAGCGCTCCGAGTTTCTGCTGCAAAAGGGCTTTATCGATGCCATCGTGCCGCGCGCCGAGCTGCGGGAGAAGATCGCCCTGCTGCTGTCGCTGCACAGGAGGAAACTGTGATGAATGCGTTTGAGATTGTCCAGCTGGCCCGCGCGCCCCAGCGCCCCACGGGCCGGGATTTTATCGACCGGCTGATCGAGGACTTTACGGAGCTGCACGGCGACCGGCGCTATGCAGACGACGGTGCCGTGATCGCGGGCATCGGCCGCCTGAGGGGCGAACCGGTCACCGTGGTTGCCCTGGAGAAGGGACACGACACCCAGGAGCGTGTGGA
>CAZYKQ010000077.1:0-9411 GCA_964648235.1 uncultured Christensenella sp.
ATATAAGCTCTGCTGTTCATGGCCCGCGACAAGACGCCTCCTTATATAATGAGAACGTATGTTCTTATTTAGTATAAAACAGACATCTCGGCCTGTCAATGGGGCGCCGCTTGTAGTCCTTGTAGGATAAAAAGATAGCTGTATGCTGCCTGTGAGGTATAAACTCTGCCCAGCATTTCTGAGCTTAGACTTTTATATGAGCATAAAGAAATGCTAAGCATGAAATCTACAAACCTTGTATATATGCGTTTAGTCTCACGTTCAATATTATTTACACAAAAATTATCTAAATACTCATAAGTTCTATTTCATTTATGACGGACGATGTGCTATGATATCGCAAAAACAAGGAAAGGCGGTCTGGCTATATGAGTGCTGATATTCAGTCTTTACAGCGGGCTATGAACATACTGGAATACATTGCTACCCATCAAGGTGCAGGAGTTAGTGAATTGAGCCGGGAGTTGTCTTTGAATAAATCCACTGTTTTTAGCATTCTTAAGACTTTTACAAATCTACGATATTTGTATAAAAATGAAGCAAATGATGAATACCAACTCACATATAGGCTTCAGTCTTTAGCAAAAGAGGGACAACAACTTGGTTCATTCACGGGTTTTGCCCATCCCTATCTAAAAAAACTTCAAAAAACTTATAATGAAACAATACATTTTGTTTCTTCAGAGCAAGATACTGTGACTTATATCGACAAACTTGAAAGTGCAAAACCAATCCGAATTCATACTAAAATTGGAGCAGAAATGCCATTACATTGTACTGCTGTAGGTAAATCAATACTAGCATGGCGAAGCGAACAACAAATAATCGAGTATGCAGATAGAACAGGCTTACCAGCATTAACGGAGAAGAGTATCATAGATAAAGGCAATCTGCTTGAAGAGATGAAGAAGATACGACAATTTGGTTACAGCATTGATGATGAAGAAAATCAGCAGGGCTTATACTGTATTGGTACGCCAGTTTTTATTCAATCAAACAAAGCTGCATATGCTATTAGCATTTCTATGCCTAAGTATAGGAAAGATGAAATAGATTTCAATAAGGCCATAAGCGATCTGAAAGAGACAGCGAAAGAGTTAAGTAAGTTCTTTTAAATAATTAGCCACAGCTTACTAACTATAAGGTTGACAGGAGTGATGGTCGAAGTGTATTATATCAACAAAAGAGAACGATGTGCGATAACATCGCACATCAAACGATTTTATCAAGCACTATTCAACTGAAAGCAGAGAAAGAACTATTGACTCCTTGGTCAGATAAAAGATGATATAGTATTTTCAAAAGATTATTATTAGTAATTGAAAGGAATCTATTATGGGAGCGTTAACTGGGGTAAAGGTACTGGACTTAACAAGAGTATTAGCCGGACCGTATTGCAGTATGTTCTTGGCAGACATGGGTGCCGATGTTATCAAGATGGAGTTACCAGGAACTGGAGATGATAGTCGCGCTTTTGTGCCAAAAGTAAATGGCGAAAGCGCTTACTTTATGAATCTAAATCGCAACAAGCGTGGAATTACACTGAACTTAAAATCCGCAGAGGGAAAAGAACTGTTCTTACGATTTATTGACAATGTTGATATTATTCTTGAAAACTTTCGTCCAGGAACTATGGAAAAACTTGGGCTTGGATATGATACGTTGAAGCGCAGAAATTCTCGTATAATTTACGGGTGCATATCGGGGTTTGGCCACTATGGCCCATATAGTAAAAGGCCTGGTTATGATATCATTAGTCAAGCTATGGGTGGCTTAATGAGCACGACTGGATGGCCTGATGGGGATCCAACACGGAGTGGAACGGCCATTGGAGATGTACTAGGCGGTTTGAATTGCTGCATTGGTGTTCTAGCCTCATACATTAACTGTCAGAAAACAGGGATAGGACAAAAAGTTGATATAGCTTTGGTTGATAGCGTAGTTTCATCATTGGAAATAATCAATCAAATCTACTTGACTTCCGGTAGAATTCCAGACCGTATCGGCAATCGATATGAAGCTTCATATCCATATGATTCTTTTCAAGCAAAAGATGGCCCACTTGTTATAGGAGCCGGAAACAATAAACTATTTGAAAATCTATGCAATACAATGAAAATGCCTGAACTATCAAAAGATCCGAGATTTTCAACCAACGAGAATAGAGTAAAGAATCATAAAGAGTTAAAGATAATTATCGAAAAATGGCTAGCAAACTATAGTAAGACAGAGGCTGTCGAATTCATTCTTCAAGGCGATTGTCCTGCGGCACCAATATACAACATTGCGGAAGTTGTAGCTGATGAACATATAAGTCATGTAAGAGAAATGTTTGTTAATATAAAACATCCTGTTGCAGGGAACACTACAATTGCTGGCAACCAGATAAAACTCAGTAAAGATAAAATTAAAGTTGAGAAACCCGCCCCCTTATTGGGAGAACATAATCATGAAGTCTTTTCTGAAGTATTAGGTCTCTCTATTGAGGAAATCACAGCATATGAAAACGGTGGTGTAATTTAATATGCCGACATTCAAAAATATGAAAATCAATATCACGGAAGTGGGACTTAGAGATGGTTTGCAAAATCTAAAATCGGTCCTTCCAACTCGAGATAAGGTGGATCTTGGGAAATTACTCATCGATGCGGGTCTTAGAGAGCTGGAAGTAACATCTTTTGTTAGTCCCAAATGGGTACCTCAGATGGCTGACTCACTTGATGTTGCTAGTAGCCTTAATGCATGGAAAGTCAGTCAGGGCTTTGATGTGAAACTAGTCGCACTTGTTCCAAACTACAAAGGAGTTCAAATTGGTTTAACGACAAAAATAGATGAGTTTTCCATGCCAATATCCGTTAGCGAACGTCATAACATCAGTAATGTGAAGAAGACAATTGATGAGTCCTTTGCTGAGCTGGAGAGAATAACGAGGGAGCTGAAGGCTTCAATTAAAGTTGGCTTAGCAACATCTTTTGGCTCACCGTATGCAAACGATCCTATAGATCCCAAAAAAGTTGCGATTTATGCAAAGCGTGCAATGGCAGCAGGAGCTAAACACATCATTCTTTCTGACACAGTAGGAAATGGTAACCCATTGTTTGTAAGCAGGGTACTTGATGAAGTTCTGAAGCACATTAATACGGATATGATTTCCCTTCATTTTCACAACACATTGGGTATGGGATTAGCAAACGTATTGATTGGACTGCAATATGGAATTTCAAAATATGAGTCAGCCATTGGTGGTCTTGGAGGTTGTCCTTTTGCTCCCGGGGCAGCTGGGAATATAGCAACTGAGGATTTGTGCAACATGCTTAGTGCGATGGGCTATCAGTTGCCAGTTGACTTGTCAAAGCTGCAAATGGCCAATAAGTATATAGAAAATGCAGGGCTGTCCATTAATAGCAGTTTAAGTAAATGCATGAATGACTCAGGCGAATTACCCTTCTAGTAAAAGATCTTTTCTTTGATCTTTAGGAATGAATGTTAGAGTTAAGAAAGGGGTGGAGATTACTGCAATAGGTGGTTCTCAGGTCCTGTGAAGTGGTAATAATAATATCTATCAGAAAAAGGAGAAGCTAAAATGCAAAAGAAAAAATACTTCAAAACACAGGTAATGTTTGTTCTTCTAGTTGTACTTTTTACTTCTACAATCCCGGCTTTCTCAAGTGTGGCAGAAAAAGCGAAGATCCACTTAACACTCACTTGTGGGATGGAAGATGACCACCCCATTACTTTGGGCGTAAAGAAGTTTGCAGAGCTACTTGAACAAAAGACCGATGGCAGAATTACCTCTGATATCTATCCAAATTCAACTCTAGGGTCTGACAGAGAACTCGTCGAACAAGTCAACTCAGGATTGATTGATGGACACGGAACTGCAACGAGCTTGCTTGCAAACTATTCAAAGTCTCTAGCTGTGCTCGACCTTCCGTACATTTTTGTAAATGAAGAGCATGCGACTGCAGTGCTTAACAGCGAAATTTTGACGAGTGAGATTAATAAACTGGAGCAAATTAGTAACATTAAAATGCTCTCATGGTTCAAGCTTGGTTGGCGCAATGTTACCAACTCAAAGCGCGAGGTTAGAACACCTGATGACATGAAAGGTATAAAAATTCGCGTCATCGAAAACCCTGTCATGATTGCCCAATTTTCCGTTGTCGGAGCTATCCCTACTCCTATGGCTTGGTCTGAGCTGTACACTGCCTTGCAACAGAAGACTGTAGATGCTCAAGAGAACCCTACTTATGTGATCCTTAATAATTCAATTGACGAGGTGCAGCCTTATATCAGCCTGACTGAACACTCATATACAGTTGCTGCCTTGATTTTCAGCAAACAGCGTTTCGATTCATTGTCTCCTGAAGACCAAAATGCTGTCCTTGAAGCGGCATCCGAAGCTCGTGAGTATCAAGTAGCGGTAGCCAATGAAAGAGAGTCTCAAGCGGTTGCAAAGCTGAAAGAGCGTGGTCACTCTCAGGTTGTAGAACAGATCGACAAAGAACCTTGGATAGCTGCAATGAGATCAATTTATCCTGAGTTTACTGAAGCTCTTGGAGTTGATTTGGTAGAAAGCATAATTAACTTTCAATATAAGTAAATGACAATATCTGGCTCATGGGGCTAAGGCTCCATGAGCTCATTACTCAAGTGAGGTGATGGATATGGCAGAGAAAGCAATGAAATGGTTTGATCTAGCGATTAAAGCAATAGTTTTTATATTGATTATCACGATGATGGTGGTTGGTTTATTACAGATTGTATTCAGATATGTTATTAAGAGTTCACTACCTTGGTCTGAGGAGCTGATACGGTATTGTTTTGTATGGACAACTATGCTTTGTGTACCTATAGGAATAATGGAAGGGAAACATGTTGCAATTGATTCGATTAGAAAACTGGTAAAGGGGAAAGCTGCGAAGTATTACGATGTTTTCATATATCTGGTGGAACTTGCTGTATTTATTGTATTGATTTATTTCGGCTTTCAACTTGCATCGAACAACATGAATCAGTTATCTGCAGCGATGAAGCTTCCTATTGCATATGTGATCATGGCGGTTCCAATCAGCGGAGTATTAGGAATAATTTACACTATTTTCCAAATTATCCAAAAAATCAAGGAGAGTATCTCATGATAATTGTATTGTTGATTGGTGCACTTATTCTGGGGATCCCGATCTCTTTTGCAATTTTAAGTTCGACCATTTTAACACAAATCATCCAGGGGGGGCGTTTGGAAGTTGTAGTACAGAGGCTGTATGGTTTCAATGATTCCTTTTCGATGCTTGCCATTCCCTTTTTCTTTATCGCTGGAGAGTTGATGCTGCAGGGCGGTATCTCCAGAAGAATTGTTGACTTCGCAAAAGCTTTGTTCGGATGGATTAAGGGTAGTCTTGCCATTATTAGTTTTGTTGCTAGTGCATTCTTTGGGGCAATTTCTGGTTCTTCCTTTGCAACAACAGCAGCAATTGGTGGGATAATGTATCCGGAAATGACTAAGGATGGCTACGATAAAGGCTTTTCAGCAGCAATACAAGGTGTAGCTGGAACGCTTGGTGTGCTGGTTCCTCCCAGCATACCTGCAGTTGTATACTCTGTGCTTGTTGGTGTGTCTGCTGGTGATATGTTCTTATACATTATTCCGGTTGGTATCCTGGCGACTATTGGATATTCTGCCGCTGCGATGATCATGATTAAGCTTCATCCTGAAAACTATCAAGCTGTAAAAAAACAACAGAAGATGAAAGCTGCGGAAGTATGGAAAGCAGCAAAAACAGCAATATGGGCCTTACTATCTCCTGTAATCATCTTAGGTGGAATTTATGGTGGCATTTTTACGCCCACTGAGAGTGCCATTGTTGCTACTGCATACTCTATAATTATTGGAGTCTTTGTCTATAAGGAACTAACGATCAAGAACTTCTATAAGGCGATCATTACTTCAGCGATTGGCAGTGCTGCAGTAATGTTTATTATAGATGCTTCCGCACCCTTTGGTTGGGTATTGGCAATCAACAGAATTCCTCATCTGGTGACAACCTATGTATCCGGTTGGATTTCTTCGCCCATCACTCTACTGTTCTTGATTAATGTACTATTCTTGGTTGCAGGTATGTTCATGGAAACCAATGCGATATTGAACATCATGATTCCAATTATTCTTCCACTTGTGAAGCTGTTTAACATTAACCTTCTTCACTTTGGTGTAATTACCATATTCAACATAACCATTGGAACGCTTACACCCCCATTTGGAGGTGGTATTTTCGTTGCTTCTGGTGTCACGGGAGTACCTGTTGCAAGTGTATTCAGAAAAGCGATGCCCTTTTTAGCGACATCTATAATTATTCTGGCTATAATAACCTTTGTTCCTTTACTTTGGATATAAAACAGATTAAGACGAGGATTGTGATTAAGAATAATAGTATTTGAAAGGAATCAAACATGAAAGAATTTAATGAGATTCTCTATACGAAGGATGAATCGCTAGCTATTATCACTATCAATAGGGAATACTCGAATAATCGAATAAACCGCTTAACTGGAAATGAAATAGTATCAGCTATTCAAAAAGCTAATAATGATAAATTAGTTAAGGTCATTATTATTACAGCGGTTGGTGAATATTTCTGCGGTGGTGGGGAGATTGATAACTATCCTGAGGGTCCAATAATCGACCAATTGACATACACCGATAGTTTCTGGAGTGTACATGAAGCGATGAATAGGTCAAAGAAACCGATTCTTGGGGCGGTACAAGGTCATGCAATAGCTGGTGGTTTTAGCATAGTTGATACATGCGATATGGCTGTTGCGGGCAGATCCTGTCTGTTTGGTATGCCTGAGATCGAACGAGCGCTGTTTCCAATGGTTGCTTTAGCCACAACAAGCAAAACAATCCCTAAGAAGCGTTTGTTGGAAATCTGCTATACAGCTAAAAGAATAGAGGCACAAACTGCGCAAGAGTTACATTTGATAAATGAAGTCGTAGATGATCGTTTAGTGTTAACTAGAACTAAAGAAATTGCTTCTGAAATTGCAAAATACAGTGGAGCAGCTCTTATGTTTGGCAGAGAAACATATTACAGAATGAGTAACATGTCTGTTGGGAGCGCTATGGAGTATGCTCGAGCAGCATTACTTGGCTTGCTTTGTACTGAAGATGCAAGAGAGTATGGTTTCGCAAAGATAAAAGGCACTATACCAGAAATAAAGAATATCTAGTTAATATGAATAATAATAGGTCTGAGGTGTAAATGAATAAGATAAGAGTTGGTATAATCGGTCCTGGAAACATAGGACAGGATTTGATGGTTAAGATAAGCAGAAGCAAATATCTAGAGTTAGCTTGTGTGGTTGGAATCGTGGAATCTCCAGGAATACTTCGTGCGCGTGAAATGGGTGTGGATACATCGATAGATGGAGTAGACTATTTAGTCAGGAAGTACGAGGGCGACATTCAGATAGTATTCGACGCAACAAGTGCAAAGGCGCATATTGAGAATGCTAGGAAACTAAATCCAGCAGGTATGTTCACTCTTGACCTGACCCCTGCAGCTTTAGGACCATATTGTGTGCCTGCTGTTAATCTTGACGAGAAGATACTTAACAATCCAGAAGTGAACATGGTGACGTGCGCGGGCCAAGCCACTACGCCAATGGTTGCGGCAATTAATAAAGTTGCTGACGTTTTTTATGCTGAGATTGTCAGTTCCATCTCTTCATTTAGTGCAGGCCCAGGAACGCGTGCGAATATCGATGAGTTTACTCAGACTACACGGAATGCATTGATAAAAGTAGGTGGTGCGGACAAGGCTCGGACGCTCATTATACTCAATCCAGCTAAACCGCCAATTTTCATGAGCAACACTATCTACTGTCGCGTACGTAACGTAGATATGGAATTAATTACTGCGGCGTGTGATGATTGTTTGATGACGATGAAAAGCTATGTGCCAGGTGTGCGATATCGAATGAGACCGATTCTTAAGGATCCTAATGAAGATATAGTGATGCTGGGAATAGAGGTCGAAGGCGCAGGAGATTACTTGCCACCGACGGCTGGTAATCTTGATATAATAAATGCTGCAAGTATCCGTATTGCCGAAGTGAAAGCGGAACAACTTTTGAGGGTGAAAGCATGAACAATATTATCATAACAGATACAACACTACGAGATGGAAGCCATTCCGTTGCTCACCGCTTTACGGTTGAGGATATACGACAACTGGTAAAAGCGATTGATGAAGCTGGAATCGATATTATTGAGGTCGGTCATGGAGACGGAATAGCAGGATCTACAGTCAATTATGGGTTATCCTCAGCCGAAGAAATGGATCTCATTCGAGCTGCTTGTGAAACAGCAAAGCGAGCACAAATTGCTGTTCTTCTTCTTCCTGGTATTGGTACAGTGCCTGATCTTGTTGAGGCAAAGGATGCAGGTGCAAGACTTGTTCGTGTTGCGACTCATGTCACTGAAGCAGATATTGCTCATGAACACATCGGAGAAGCAAAAAGAATGGGTTTCTTTGTAGTAGGGTTCTTGATGATGGCACATCGAGCTAATCCAAAACGTCTGTTAGAAGAAGCAAGAAAGATGGAGTCATACGGCGCTGATGTCGTTTATGTTACTGACTCGGCTGGAGCATTATTGCCTAAAGATGTTCATGAACGAGTATCAATCCTAAAAGAGCACATGCATGTTCCCATCGGGTTCCATGCACATAATAATCTAGGGTTAGCTATTGGGAACTCATTGGCAGCTATTGATGCAGGTGCTGAATATATAGATGGCTCTTTGGGAGGCTTGGGAGCTGGCGCTGGGAATACAGCTACAGAAATGCTTGTCGCAGTCCTTGAAAAATCTGGTCTCAAGAAAAATGCTGACTTATTCAAAACAAGTGATGCTTCGATCCATACTTTAAAGTCAGTATTAGATAAATATGATGTATATTTACCAGATATTCAAGATGCGATGATGCTGGGTTATTCTGGAGTATATTCTAGTTTTATGCTTCATGCACGACGAGCTGCTCAACGATTTGGCGTAGACTACCGAAAGATAATTATTGAAGCCGGGCGTCGTGAAGCAGTAGGTGGCCAAGAAGATTGGTTGTATGAAATTGCAAAGGAAATGAGTTCAACCTAATCAGCTTTTTAATAGACTTCAACTATGATTTTATACTCATGTTGAGATCGATTACTGACGCTTTCTAAGACTCATAGAGATATAGATGTAATGGTGCTTTCCATGTGTTATGCTGATGACTTTCTTTCAGATAATCATTGCCTCCCTGGCTGTCATTTTCACGAACAAATTTATATTTTGGATCCAGTTACGAATGACTGTCCAGTAGCTGGAGATTCTTTGAGCGGTTGTTTCGAGGCAGTTTTTGTAGTCAGTAA
>CAZYKQ010000078.1:0-9353 GCA_964648235.1 uncultured Christensenella sp.
AGGCTGTCCACCGGCGGCCTGGCCACCCCCTCCCGCACCGACATCGATTACTCCGCCCTGTCCTTGGAACCCCTGCAGGTCGCCATGGCGAACCTGGGATCAGAATATGACAAGGCAACCGTAGTCATCGATGGTGTCTTTGAAGGCCCCGTGTATACTCCCCTGAACGACGGTCTGCAGGCCATTGGTTTGGGCATCCAGACTCCTGAAGACGTCGCTAAAGCGACCCAGGAAGCCTTTGACGCCTGGAATGCTACCAAGTAAGATCCAAAGCTAAGCATTAATAAATGGATGGGAGAGGCCACGATGACAAAAAAAAGCGAGAAAATATTTGCATATTTACTGCTGGCCATGCCGGCCGTGATCATCTACTTGGCTGTCGTGGCCTTTCCCACCATCTTCTCCATCGGTATGAGCATGACCGATTACAACGGAGGGGCGATCTTCGGTCCCAATGCTAATATCCACTTCGTGGGTCTGAAAAACTACATTTGGATGTTCACTGAGCCCTCACGCAACTTTTATACCGCGCTGAAAAACAACATGTTGATCGTCGGCGTATCGGTATTCGGCCAGATTCCCCTTGGTTTCATGCTAGCCTATATCCTCTCGCGAAAGCTTATCAAAAGAGGAAACGACTTTTTTCAAACTATGATCTATCTGCCCAACGTGATCTCCTCCATCATCATCGGTGTCCTCTTCAATGCCATTATCTACGGGCGAAGCTCAGTGCTGATGGATATCCGGCACATCTTTGATCCCTCAGCAGTCTATACCCTGTTCAAAAATCCCATGGTACCCATATTGGTCGTGATCCTACTGATGTATGTAGGGTTATACATGATTATCTTCTTAGCGAATATGCAGCGCATCGATCCAGCCATCATCGAAGCCGCCAGAATTGACGGGGCGAAAGAATCCAGTATCCTGAGGCATATCACACTGCCTGCCTTGTCGGGGGTGATCATTACCACCGCCATTCTCGCGATCTCGGGCTCTTTAAAATCATTTGACCTGATCTATGCCATGACCAATGGCGGCCCTGCCGGCCAGACGCGGGTACTCTCACTATATATGTATCAATCTGCCTTCCAAGGATCACCCAATTATCCTCTGGCAAATGCCATTTCCACAGTAATGGTTATTATCAGCATTATCCTGATCATAATAACTACGGGGTTAGGAAAAGTGTTCAGCGAGAAGGAGATATAAACCATGGATAACAAAAACATTTCTTTACCCGCGAAGATCGTCGTCTATTTGATCATGGTTTTGTTTACGGTGCTGACGATTTATCCGATTCTGTGGCTGATCCTCCAGTCGTTCAAGACCAACACAACCTATCTGACAACCAACAAGCTTTCCTTTCCCCCTTCACTGTACCTGGGTAACTATGCCTTTGTTATGAACCAGGGTAATTTCTTCAGCTTTTTCAAAAACAGCGTGATTTATTCCGGCTTGACGGTCGTTCTTGTTGTACTCTTATCAAACATGGCAGGTTTTGCCTTTGCAAAGCTGGATTTTAAGGTAACCAGGTTTCTGCACGGCATCTTCATCGTCGGCATCCTCTTGACCATACAGTCGATTTTGATCCCTCTGTTCCTGATGGTGACTGCAGCGGGGATCCATAATACGCGATGGGCGGTGCTGATCCCCTATATCGCGTTGGGTCTGCCCATGGGCGTCTATCTTTGCACCGATTTTGAGAAGAGCATTCCCGACGAACTGCTGGAAGCGGCAAGGATCGATGGAGCGGGCTTTATGAAGATCTTTTTCAGAGTGGCTCTGCCGATCAGCGCACCTGTTTCTGTCACCCTGGCGATCATCACCTTCACAGGCACTTGGAACGAGTTCGTGCTCATGAGCCTGATGGTCTCTTCTGAAAAGCTGAAAGCCATCCCCTATATGGTCGGCCGCTATGCCGGGGCCCTGGGCTCGGATTACGGAAAGCTGTTTACATCGCTGACGGTTTCTCTGATCCCCATTGTAGTCTTCTATTTGATCTTTAGAAACCAGATCACAAAAGGCGTTGCAGCCGGGGCAGTCAAGGGCTGATGAGTCACCCATTCAAGCGGGATGGATACAAAAAGATATCCATCCCCTTTTTTGTTGATGTTTTTATCGTGCATTGAGCTCAGGTGTTGCTTGACAGAATAAATTATCATCTGTTAGCATGCCGCATGGCACAAGCCCTATCGATGAAATAAGGCCGTGCCAAATAAACAAACAGCATGTAACTTTTGCTCTTTCCTTTGTTTTTTTGTTCGGCACATGCGTCTTTACCATTGTGCTCTGTAAAAAAAGCAAATCATATACTCTTCCCATGGGCAACCCTGCCCCGTATCCGGCAAAGCAATCGCTAAGTATGGCAGTAACTAATGAAACGGAGTTTGTTGATCATGATCGAACTATCCTCTGTCAGTAAAACCTTTATGGGAAAGACTCATCAGGAGCATGTTGAGGCTTTGCGTGACGTATCACTCAGCATCAGGCAGAGCGAAATCTTCGGTATCATCGGTTACTCCGGCGCGGGAAAGTCTACCCTGGTGCGTGTAATCAATCTGTTGGAGAGGCCGGATTTGGGACAGATTACAGTAAACGGCCAGGAGTTGACCACGCTCAATCAAAAAGAACTGCGCCGGGTACGCCGCAAAATCGGTATGATTTTCCAGCACTTTTCACTGTTGCCCTCCCGCACCGTATCCGACAACATCGCCTTTCCGCTCAAATACACGGGCTTGTCCAGGGAAGAAATACAGAATAAGGTAACAAGGTTGCTAAATCTGGTCGAATTGAGCGACAAAGCATCCGCATATCCCTCCCAGCTGTCAGGCGGTCAGAAACAACGCGTATCCATTGCTCGCGCCCTGGCAGCGGATCCTCAGGTTCTGCTGTGTGACGAGGCCACCAGCGCCCTTGATCCGCAGACCACACTATCTATTCTGCGTTTGCTCAAGAAGGTCAATGAGCAGCTGGGTATCACCATCGTCATCATTACCCATGAGATGGAAGTAATCAAGGAAGTCTGTGATCGCGTCGCGGTTATGGAAGCCGGGCGCGTGGTGGAGCTGGGCTCCGTTTTCGAGGTGTTTGCATCCCCCAAGGAGGATATCACCCGTCGTTTCATCGAAACAACCAGCACCATGCACCGTGTACAGGAGATGATCGAAGGCGATTCGCCTATCCTCAAGCTTTCTCCTGGTGAGTTGCTGATCCGCTTGCAATACGCGGAACGCAGCCCCAACGCCCCGATGGTTTCGCAAGTCAGCCGCCGCTTTGATATTGATCTTAATATCCTCTTTGGTAACGTGGAGATCATCGGCGGATCCCCCTTGGGGGCGCTGGTTGTGATCGCTTCGGGCGAAGCGAACAAGGTAAAGGAAGCCCTTGTTTTTATGAGAGAGCAGAACGTGAAGGTGGAGGTATTAAAGCATGGTTGAGTGGCTGGAGCAAGTGGCGCCTGAGGTTGTCAGAAGGTTCCCGGAACTGATCAAATCAACTGAGCAAACGCTGGTGATGATGTTTCAATCAGGCATCATCTCATTTGTGATCGGCTTGTTTCTGGGCGTGTTGCTGGTGACCACCCGAAAAGGCGGTATCCTGCAAAACAGGGCTGTGTTCGGGGTGTTGGATAAAACCATCAACCTTCTTCGCTCCATCCCATTCATAATCCTTCTGATTGCTCTGATCCCTTTGACAAAGATTATCGTCGGGACCGCTATCGGGACCAAAGGCGTTATTCTTCCGCTGGTATTTGGCACCGTTCCCTTCTTTTCCCGCCAGGTGGAAACCGCTCTTTTACAGCTTGACAGCGGCCTGATTGAAGCCGCCCAGTCGATGGGCATCAGCCCGCTGGGTATTATTTTCCGCGTCTACCTCACAGAAGGAATCCCCGGCATTGTCCGCGGCACTACCATTACCATGATCAGCCTGCTGGGTCTGACAGCCATGGCCGGCGCGGTGGGCGGCGGCGGCCTTGGCTCCTTCGCTATCCTTTACGGTCAGCAGCGCAACAACATGGATATTGTCTACGCCTCCATCCTGATTCTTCTGTTGCTGGTCAGCATTCTGCAATCCATCGGCAGCTACATCATTAAGAAAACAAGTCACTGAAAGAATATTCGAATGTAACGAATGCATCCAAAGCGCTCAGGTATTCGAATTCAAGGCAAGGTATGGAAACAAAGACCCGACCGCGCCGAGTGAATGAAGCAACGCCGAAGCGGGAAAAGGCCTGTCCATCAAAATGTTTATGATTGAGTTCAGTATTATACCTTGATTGCTTCACCATCATTATGAGGCAGGGATCGGCTATAGCCCAGGTACCAAAGATAGATCCATGCTCCGCGGACTGCCGCACCGATGGCGACTGCCCAGTAGATGCCGTGCAAGCCCATCGGCCCTTGAGAAAGAAAATAGGCAGCCACTACGCGTACCAGGTTGGATGTCGCGCTTGAAATAAAAGGAGGCATGGTCTTCCCCATTCCTCGGAATGAACCCGCCGCGATTCCCTCCAGGCACTGTAAAAGCTGGCTAAAAGCCAGTATACGCAAATATTCAACGCCTGCGTGCACAACGGCCTCGCTGTCGGGCATAAAAAGACGGAACAAGGGGTCGCCCGCAAAGAAGAGTGTCAGGGTAACTATCATGCCCCACACCAGCATAACCGCGCTGGATATGGAGAATCCGCGGCGGATTCGGCGCCATTTGAGCGCTCCAAAATTCTGCCCTGCATAAGCAGTCAGAGCCGATGCAAAGCCTCCTCCGATCAGCCAGGAGAGGCTTTCCACCTGCGAAGCCACGCGCTGGGCCGCCGTTACATCCGTACCGTATGCATTAATCATGCGCGAGAGCAGCATCGACAGGGTGGTGAACAGCAGGCTCTCAAGCGCGATAGGCAGGGTCCACCGAACGATCTGGCGGATGTCCTCCGCAAAAGCCTTGGCAAAGGGCTTAAAAAAATCAAAAGGCCGCAGCTTTGGGTGCCGCAAAGCCAGGGTAAGCAGTACGGCAGATACAATCTGAGCCAGCACCGTCGCAACGGCCGCTCCTTCAACGCCCATGCCGAACGTAAAGATGAATACAGGATCAAGTCCAATATTCAGCCCCAATGATATGCCATTAATAATGAAAGGCGTCCTCGAATTGCCGCTGCCGTTAAAAGTGCCGATGGCCGCTGCGCTGACAAAATTAAAAGGAACGCCCATCGCTACGATCAGCAAATAGTTGCGGGCGGGGCTGCGAACCTCTCCGGAAAGGTTCAAAAAACCAATCAGAGGCTCGCTGAAGAGAATCAGAAAAGCCATGAAACACAAACCCATCAGGGCAGCCAATGTGTAGGCGCTTTGCCCGATACGCAGAGCAGACTGCCTGTCACCCCGGCCTACGTTTTGTGAGACGCCTATCTCAGCGCCCCTTGCCCCAAAAGCTGAAAAGGCCATTGAAAGCCAAAGATACAGGCCGACGGAACCAGAGGCAGCCACCGCGGTACCGCTGTACGCCCCCATACGGCCCAGCCAAAACATATCTGTCAGGTTATAGACCATCTGAATGATCTGAGTGCCAATCAAAGGCAGCGAAACAACCATCAGCTTGGACAGAATGCCTCCTTGTGTAAGATCATAACGGTTAGCATTCTCTAATCTTTTATTTGCCATGAATCCCCCCTGTGCGCATAATTGATTCGTCGGGCATTATACCCTCAAAACAGCCCTGATTCAATCATCGGGTAATGGAAAATATAAGCAAAATCTAATAGTGTACCCCTTTTGCTTTCTTGACAAACACTGACTCCATGCTTATACTTTGTTATATGTGGTGGACTGTTCACATATTTCGTGAATCCTCCGCATGAGAAAAATTCGATAATCGCAGGAGGGTTACAAATGGCCAAACATGTAACTATTGACGGCAACGGCGCAGTCAGCCACGTAGCGTACGCTTTCAGCGACGTAGCGGCAATCTATCCCATCACCCCATCATCAACGATGGCGGAATATGTGGATGAATGGTCCGCCAACGGCCGGAAGAATCTGTTCGGGCAGACTGTCCATGTCGCAGAAATGCAGTCGGAAGCGGGCGCTGCCGGCGCCGTACACGGCTCGCTTGCTGCAGGCGCGCTGACAAGCACTTTTACCGCCTCTCAGGGCCTCCTGCTCATGATTCCAAATATGTATAAAATTTCCGGCGAGCTGCTTCCCTGCGTGTTTCACGTATCAGCCCGCGCGCTGGCTGCCCATGCTTTAAGCATTTTCGGCGATCAGGCTGACGTTATGGCCTGCCGCCAGACCGGCTTTGCCATGCTGGCCTCCGGTTCTGTCCAGGAAGCGCAGGATATGGCTCTGGTTTCCCATTTGGCGACGTTAAAAGCCTCCGTGCCTTTCCTCCACTTTTTTGACGGCTTCCGCACCAGTCACGAAGTTCAAAAGATCGAAGAGATCGAATATGAAGAAATGGCGAAACTGGTTGACTGGGATACCATCAAGGCCTTCCGCAGCCGCGCATTGAACCCCGAGCATCCGCATCAATCCGGCACCGCGCAAAACCCTGACGTTTACTTCCAAAACCGCGAAGCCCCCAACAAGTACTATCTGGCTGTTCCCGCCATCGTTGAAGAGGTCATGAAGCAGGTCAACGCGCTGACGGGCCGCAAGTATGAGCTGTTCAACTATGAAGGCGCCGAAGATGCCGAAGATGTCATCATCCTGATGGGTTCAGGCACCGAGGCTGTTGAGGAAACCATCAACGCCCTCAAAAAAGAAGGCAGAAAGTGCGGTGTGCTCAAAGTGCACCTCTATCGTCCTTTCAGCGCCGAACACTTCCTCGCGGCTTTGCCCGCTACCGTGAAACGCTTGACGGTGCTCGACCGCACGAAGGAGCCCGGCAGTCTGGGTGAGCCTCTGTATCAGGACGTGACCACCGTATTACTTGAGAACGGCCGTGAAGACATCATGGTTGTCGGAGGCCGTTATGGCCTTGGCTCCAAGGAATTTACTCCCACCATGGTCAAGGCTGTGTACGACAACATGAGTTCCGCCACCCCCAAGAACCACTTTACCGTGGGCATTGAGGATGATGTAACCCACACCAGCCTTCCCCTGGGACCCCGCCTCAACGCCGCGCCCGAAGGCACCGTAAGCTGCAAGTTCTATGGCCTTGGCAGTGACGGCACCGTCGGCGCCAACAAAAACTCCATCAAAATCATCGGCGATCATACCAACTTGTACGCGCAGGGCTATTTCGCCTATGATTCAAAGAAATCAGGCGGCCTGACCGTTTCGCATCTGCGCTTTGGAAAATCCCCCATCAAGTCGACCTATCAGATCGACTTTGCAGACTTTATCGCCTGCCACAACCCCTCCTACGTCACAGCCTACGACATGGTCGATACGCTCAAAGAAGGCGGTGTCTTCCTGCTCAACAGCCCCTGGACGCAAGAAGAGATGGATGATCGTTTGCCTGCCCACATGAAACAGCAGCTGGCCATCAAAAAGGCGCGTTTCTACAACATCGATGCCATCGATCTCGCCGCTCAAGTTGGCATGGGTACCCGTATCAACACCATCATGCAGGCTGCTTTCTTCAAGCTGGCAGAGGTTATCCCTTACGAGGATGCCGACCGCTACATGAAGGAATACGCCGAGCATACCTATGGCCGCAAGGGTGCGTCCATCGTTAAGAAGAACTGGGACGCCATTGATATCGCCATCTCCGGGCTTAAAGAGGTCAAGGTGCCCGAGAGCTGGGCGCAGGCTTCCTCCGGCGCTGAAGCTCCCCATGTTGAAGCCACCGAATACTATGATAGCTATGTTCGTCCGATTCTGGCGCAGGAAGGCGACAAGCTGCCCGTTTCCGCCTTTACCGCCGACGGCCGCGTACCCACCGCCACCGCTCAGTACGAGAAGCGCGGCATTGCGGTCAACGTGCCCGAGTGGCAGATCGATAACTGCATTCAGTGCAACCAGTGCTCGCTGGTCTGCCCCCACGCCGTCATCCGCCCCTATCTGGTAAAGGAAGGCACCGAAAAGCCTGCCACCTTTGACACTAAAAAGGCATTGGGCAAAGAATACGCGGGCTTCGAGTTCCGTATCCAGGTCAGTCCGCTTGACTGCACAGGCTGCGGTAACTGCGCGGAGGTTTGCCCCTCCAAGGAAAAATCCCTGATCATGAAGCCTCTTGATGAGCAGGTTGCCCAGCAGAGTGAAAACGCCAAGTTTGCCGCCAAGCTCCCTGAGTTTAAAGGACAGGTCAACAAGAACACCATCAAGGGTAGCCAGTTCCTGAAGCCCCTGTTTGAGTTCTCCGGCGCCTGTGCCGGCTGCGGCGAAACCCCCTATGTCAAGCTGGTGACCCAGTTGTTCGGTGACAGAATGATCATCGCGAACGCTACCGGCTGCAGCTCGATCTACGGCGGTTCCTCCCCCACTGTCCCCTATACTGTCAACGATGAAGGGCACGGCCCCGCCTGGGCAAACAGCCTGTTTGAGGATAACGCCGAGTTCGGCTTCGGCATGAACCTGGCGTTCAACCAGCGCCGCGCCAAAATGGCTGAGCGCCTGGAAGCCCTGAAGTCTCAGATGAGCGGCAACGACGATGTAGTCTCCGCCTGCGAAGGCTGGCTTGCCGCGGATACTGCTGATGAATCCAAGGCAGCCAGTGCCAGGCTGGTTGAAGTGATGAAGCAAAACAGCGCCAATCCTCTGTGTGCGGAAGTTTTGGCTGACAAGGATGTGCTGGTCAAGAAATCCATCTGGATCTTCGGCGGTGACGGCTGGGCCTACGATATCGGGTTCGGCGGTTTGGATCACGTGATCGCCCAGAATCAAAACGTCAACATCCTTGTGCTTGATACCGAAGTTTACTCCAATACCGGCGGTCAGGCTTCCAAAGCCACGCCCACCGGCTCTGTCGCCAAGTTCGCGGCAGCCGGCAAGCGCACCAAGAAGAAAGATTTGGGCATGATGGCCATGAGCTACGGCTATGTCTACGTCGCCCAGGTTGCCATGAGCGCCAATCCCGTGCAACTGCTGAAGGCCATGAATGAGGCGGAAGCCTACAACGGCCCCTCGATCATCATCGCTTACAGCCCCTGCATTAACCACGGCATCAACATGAGCTTCTCACAGGCAGAGATCCGCAAAGCGGTCGCCGCCGGATACTGGCCTCTGTACCGCTACAACCCCCTGCTGGCCGAAGAGGGCAAAAATCCCCTGATCATCGACAGCAAGGACCCGACGGAAAGCTATCAGGACTTTATCCGCGGTGAGGTCCGTTACACCAGCCTGGTTAACGCCTTCCCCTCCGCCGCAGAAACGCTCTTTGTCCAAGCCGAAAAGGACGCCGAAGAACGTTTG
>CAZYKQ010000079.1:0-9343 GCA_964648235.1 uncultured Christensenella sp.
TGAAGCTGGACGGGGCCGAAGGCGCGCCGACAAGGGCGGTGCTGGTCGAAGGGCTTTAAAAGATTCCACATGATTTCCAGGAAGAGAACTGAGGCCGTCTCAACGAGTGAAACGACCTCCATTCATAAGGATTTATCTTCCGAACCTGTCCGCAAATCTGCGAGCCCTGTAGCTTGTCCCGGCCGGACGATGGATTCTGCGGCCTGACTTCATCACAGAATCTCTTTGCCTGGGCTGAAGCGCATCGAAGTGATCACAGATCCTACCTCCATCGGCATCTCCGAAAGCTCGATATCGCGCGCACGTGCCTGGCTCCTTGCCGCATACATCACAAAGTCCGTCTTTGTCTTCATCAGTAAAGCGGGGAAATACATCGGAATCCGGCTGCTGGCGGCGTCCTTTCCGAGGCTTTGAAAAGGCGGGAGACTCTTTAGAATCGGGCGCGACGGGATCGATTCTTTGATGCCCTCGGTGCATCATACCAAACGGCGTGCCGGTTTGATCGTAAACCCCGCGCTCGGCTTGGTCATGCATAATGCCGATCGTCGCGCTTTCTGTGGTCGCTGTTTCCTCTTGTTGGGGCTGTTCCGTTTCGGACGCCAATCCCATCACCGGCAGCATGAGCACCAACGCTATCAACAGAAATCTTTGTATCTTTTTCATTCGTCTGTCATCCTTTCCTTATCCTTAAGTCGAGCTTTATTTTGCTCATCCTGATCATAGACGTTCTTTGTGACAGAATTGTGTCATCCTCAGGTCAAAAACAGATCAATATCATGACCGGACATAAACACCCAGAGCCGCGGAACAAGCTTTTGCCCGCAGGTTGCCGCGCTCTGCCCTTCAAAAGGCGTCAATCCCACCGGAAGCTGACGGCGGTACCTCGCCCCGGCTTGCTGTCTACCTGAATGCGGATATCATGGCGGTCAGCGATCCGCCTGGCGATCGCCAGGCCCAGGCCGCTGCCCTGCCGGTTGCCGGCAGCGGCGGTCTTGTGAAACCGCTCAAAGATAAACGGCAGATCCTCCGAAGGAATGCCCGGCCCATCGTCCTCAACGACGATGCTGTGTTCGTTCAAAGATACATGAACGGTGCTTCCACCCGGCGAAAACTTGATCGCATTGTCAAGCACAATGAGCAGCATCTGCCGCAGCCTGGCGTAATCTCCGTTGAATTGCCCGGGGACGGCGCCGATCCCCCGCTTGATCAGAATGCCCTTGTTTTGCGCCAGCCTGTCAGCGCCGCGCAGGGCATCCTGAAGCACATCATAGAGGGAGAGAGGGGCATTCTCGATCGGAAAATCGGTGTTTTGCAAGCGAGCCAGCTCCATCAGGTCATCCACAAGCCGATGAAGCCCCTGCGTCTCCTTAATCATCTGGCGCACATACTCTTCGATCATGCCGGGGTCTTTCACAATGCCGTCACGCATCGCCTCCAGCGATCCTTTGAGCACCGTGACCGGCGTGCGCAGCTCATGCGACACATTGGCAAGAAAATCCAGGCGCAGCTGCTCCTGATGCCGGTTCTCCTCCTGCGCTTCCTTGAGCCTGAGGCTCAGCGCGTCGATAGACCGGGCCAGCCCGCCGATCTCATCGCGGCGTTCGATGTTCGTTCTGGCCGAATAGTCGCCTTCGGTCAGCCGCTGAGCGGCCTCATTCATCAGGCTGATCGGCCTGGTAAAACTATGGGACAGCAGCGCGGACAGCAGCGTAGAAACGAGCAGCGCGGCCGAGACGCTGAAGAGCAGGACCTGCTGGCCCTGCTCCTGCGCCCGGCGGATCCCCGAGACCGCGTCATTGAGCAGCAAAGCGCCGACGACCTTCTCGCCTTGATAGATCGGGGCGCCGACTGTCAGGGTAGGCGTTCCCGCCAGGTTGCTGAATCCCTCGGAAAAGGATGTCTCCCCGCGGAACACATCTTTAACCAAGGCAGCGGCCTCAGGCGGCAGCGCCGCGTATTCCAGGGTTCTCCCCATCATATGGCCGGAAGACAAAAATGAAAGATTCTCGTCCAACACCCACATGTTGGGGTCGGACAAGGTCATCAGCCGCACGAAGTTCGTATAGCTGCCTCCGGCTCCTCCCATTCTGCTCATGCCGGCCCGGTTTCCCTCCAGCGCTTCGCCCAGTATATTGGAAAGCAAAGCCGCGCGGGCAAGCATCTCCTCCCGTTTTGCCTCCGACACGGCGCTTGCAAACAGGGAGCGGAACAAAAGCCCGCTGACTGAAGCGAAAAAGAGAAGGGCTGCGGCGAAAAACACTAGCAGCCTGAATGAAATCTTAGACGTCATTGGGTTTGCTCTCCATCTTGTAGCCGACGCCCCAAATCGTCCGGATGTCCCAGCCCTCGGGGCGGAAGGCCTCCAGCTTGGCCCGCAAGCGCTTGATATGTGAATCCACGGTACGGCTGTCGCCGAAGTATTCATAGCCCCAGAGGTTCTCCAGCAGATTCTCCCGCGTAAACACCCGGTCCCGGCCGGAGGCAAGGGTATAGAGCAGCTCAAGCTCCCTGCGCGTCAGGCTGACCTCCGATTCTCCCACCTTCGCGGTATATGTGTCCATATCCACGGTCAGGTTGCCCAGGCTGATCGACTTCCTGGCGCCAAAACCGTCCCGGTCCATCCGCCTGAGCACTGCCCGCAGGCGAGCCATCAGCTCCGCCGGGGAAAAGGGCTTGACAATGTAATCGTCCGCGCCGATATCCAGCCCCATGATCTTCTCATAATCTTCTCCCCGGGCCGTCACCATGATGACCGGCACCGAAGAAGTCTTCCGGATCTCCCGGCAGACCGAAAACCCATCAAGACCCGGCATGGCAACATCAAGCAAAACAGCTTCGGGCTTGAGCTGCCGGAACATCTCAAGAGCTTCGATGCCGTCTTTTGCGAGGTGCGGGGTATGCCCTTCTCTCTTGAGGTATTCTTCCAGAATGGACGCAATCTGCTGATTGTCGTCGGCAACGAGGATCCTGGCCATCGGTCTGTCCCTCCGGGGCAACAGGTCTGAAAGGGGGATCGGCTGCGGCGGGAAAGGGCGGCCTTTCCATAGCGGCGCGCCCGGTCCCTTTTACGCAGGATAGCATACAACTGTGTCAATTCTGTGTCCCGCCAAAGGAGTTTGCCCCGATTCCCCTTATTTCATTTGATCGTATCCTTGGGGCATGCCTCGACGCACTTTCCGCACTGCAGACACTCGTTTTTGATGATCAGGGGATAGTCCGTCTTATCTTTCCACACATAAGCGTCAGCGGGGCATACCCTCACGCACTTTCCGCATTTGATGCAATCCTCCTGCTGCACTTCATAGGTCTTTTGATTGAATTTCGAGAAAATGGACAGCAGTGTGCCGTAAGGGCAGAGATACCTGTGCCAGAGCTCGGGCCGATAAAAAACCGTGATCACTGTCCCGAGCGCGAACAGGGCCGGCAGGACCGGCAGCTTCTTGCCGGTTTTGAATACGACCAGCATGGTCGCTAAAAACAGCCCCAATATCCCGTATCGGATCACCGGCTTTTTCAGAAATTCCGGCACGGATTTTCTCTTTCTTTTCCGGGTATCGGCATGGCGGCCGATCAGCTCCATCCCGGTGTTGATTGGGCAGACATACCCGCAGTAGAATCTTCCGAAGTATGTTGACAACAGCACACCGGCTCCGAAGATTGCCATCCACAGCTGCATTTTACCAAGTGTGATCAGCAATACGAATACGATCAGTGCAACTGTTTGAATCATCTTTCTTCTGTTCATGTCAGTCTTCCCCTCATCCGTTTGTTTCCGGGATTATTTCTTTTGTCTTGACCCTTACTTCTTCCCTGACGATCAGCCTGTCAAACACCCAGATAAATGCCGGCAATATCACAAAGGTAGCGATGATGGCCAGGGAGATGTTGATCACGGTCATCAAACCGAAATCCTTCAGTATGACGAACTTCGATGCCATTAAAACGCTGAAGCCTCCGACTGTTGTAAGCCCTGAAGCCAGGGTAGCTTTCCCTATATGTTTCAGTGTTGTAAACAAAGCCTGCTTCTTGTCTTTTCCGAAGTCCCTCTCCTCCAGATACCTTTCAAGAAGCATGATGGTCATTTCAGTGCCCATCCCCAGGACCAAAGCCCCCAAAGTCGCGGTGATCGGGGTGTATTTAAGGCCCAGCAAATACATGATCCCGCCGGACATGCCGACGATCAGAACAACGGGGAGCACAGCGATGGCTGCTTTGCCCAAATCTCTGTAAAGGATCAGGAGAGCAAGCAGAACCAGGCCCAGCCCCAACATGGTCATCTTCATCCTTCCGTCGGTCAGCCCTTTGACCATCTCAACATCCAGCACGGATTTTCCGGTGATGGTTGCTTTTACAGGCGCGTCCTCCAGCATTCCGTTCATGTCCCTGACAAAATCCCGGAGATCCGAAGACGCCATGTGCTCCACATTCATCAGAATAACGGACTTAGTCATATCATCATTCAAAAACAATTTTCTCTGGCTCTCCGGCAGGTCCCCGCGAAGGATGCCCAGATAATCCTCAAAGCTCAGGCTCTTTACGTCAGCGAAGTTGCCCGCCAGGCTGTCAATTGATTTGATGTCAACGATGCGGCCGGAGAACCTTTCCCGGGCATCCTCCACGATCGACCGCATCCATGTCACATTGGATTCGGTCAGCAGATGATCGTCCTCCAGATAAAGAACCATTTGATTGGTGGATCCCACGACATCCCTGATGTAGTGAATATCGTGCAGAGCGTCCATCTCCTGGGGCATAAAGGTCTCTATGTCCGTTTCCACCCCAACTTTTTTATCCGCGTTGATGCCCAGGCCGGCCAACGCGATGGAAAGGATCAGGATAAATGGCGCGAACTTGATGATACCGTTTACAAGAGCCGTAACAGGCCTGTCCGCGGACGCTTCTTTTCCATTGATTTTTTTCTTTCCGTCTTCGGGTTTAAGCGCCGTGACTGCGTCCCTGGCGCCAAGAATCGGCATCAGCAGGAAGATGCTTCCGGCAAAACTGATGATCACCCCGATGGTCAGCATCTTGCCGAAGTCTTGAATCATCGGGACCGGTGACGCGAAAAGCGATACAAAGCCCAGTACTGTCGCGAGTACGGCCAACCCCACCGCTTTTCCGATCCGCGTCAGCGTTCTCTTGACTGACTTTTCTTCCTCATATCTGTTTTGGAATTGTATGGAATAGTCGATCCCCAGGCCGATCAGGATCGGGAATACCGCCATGGACACCATGGTCATTGACACATCCAAATGCCCCATAAGCCCCAATGTCGCCAGCACGGAAACAAAAATGATTCCGAGGCTTAAAACCCTCCACCTGACCTTGAAAACTATTGTCAGTATGATCAGCATCAGAGCGACTGCCGAGGCCACCATGACAAGCATGTTGGATTTCATTTCTGACCTTAAGGATGAGTCCAGTACGGGCTTGCCGGAGATAACATATGAGACGCCAAACTCTTCTTTTTCCATCGCGCGGCTGACATCCTGTATGACGGAATCTGCCGATTGGTCATCAAGATTCCCCTTCAGCTTGACCATCACCATGACATGCTGATCATCAATGATCGTGTCAGAGAAAATCTCCCTCAGCGCGCCGTCTTCATACAGGATGTTGTCAAGCTCCTGCTGATTATGAGGGAAGTAGGGCATCAGCATGCCGGCTTTTTCTTGGAAAACACCGATCCCTTCGCTGATCAGGTTCAGCTTTTCCCCCATTTGACCCAGGCCTTCAGACAAGGACGTAAGCTTGCCCATCAAAGCTCCTTCCTGCAGCTTGAAACCCATCCCCTTCACAAGCGTCAAGAGGTCCATCGACCCTGTCAGTTCGTCCTGTTTCTTTTCGGTCTCCTGAGGGTTCGGCAGTTCCTTGGCGGCAAGCTCACTGCCTATATCCATGAGCCTGTTTCCTATTTCACCAAGCCCGTCAGACATGCCGGAAAGCTGCTTTTTGATTTCCTTTCCCTGTTTGTCGGTGATTTGGTGTACCAGGGAAGCCGGGCTGACGAATGCAAATATATCATCATTATATTTCAGCCTTTCCTCCACCTTCCACATTTTTTCGAAGGTATCTATCTTCAGCAGGTCCTGCCGTTCACCTTCCAGCAGGATCATAATGGCATCTCCGCCAAATTCCTGCTCCATGGAAAAGTTTGACAAATAGGCATTGTTATCTGTTTTTACCAGAGTTTCGCTTCCCGTCGCCATCTTCACTTTGGTCGCCCCAAAAATCATGACAGCAAAAACCAGCACGGTGACAAACAGGGTCTTAAAGGGCGTCTTTTCAATTCTCTGTCCTATTTTCGAAAATAATGCGTGCAAAGTAATCTTTCCATCCTTCTTTGAATTTATATGCTGATTTTTTCAATCAGGTTTTCAACAAAATCGTTGATTTCATCATCGCCAAGCTTCGGCAGATATAAAGTGGACAGGATGCACCCCAGCAGGACGCGAATCATAAAATCCTCATCCACCGCGCCCGGGGCCGTCTCCCTGATCGAGTTTTTCAACAGTTCCGTTATCAGGCTTATAAAATTAAAATCGGCTATTTCCGGGTTGATCTGGCTTTCCATCAGGATCAATTTGATCACTTTTTGATTCTCGGAAACAAATTTGATCCGGTTGACAAAAATGTACTTCAGTTTTTTCTTCGGCTCAAGATCCCTGGATTCTTCAATGGTCTCCTTCAGGCTTGTCAGTAAAACCGGCTCGATCGCCTCAATAAATATCTGCCGCTTTGATTCAAAATGCCTGAACAAAGTGACCTCGGAAATTTGAGCCTCCCTGGCAATATCCATCGTGGTCGAGCCATTGTATCCTTTCCTGATAAATACATTCAGTGCCGCCTCCAGAATCTGCGCCCTTCTTTCTTCCTTGCTCAGCCTCTCATTTTTGTTCATTTCCCCTCCTGTGTTAGTAAGCACTTACCCACGTATATTATCACGCAAAATGTTTTTGTCAATAGCGCGGCAGGGCTATCTTGTAATAACATATAGTGCTAAAAAGCACGTTTCTAAAGTCTACAGCTCTGCACGTGTATGAGAATCTAACGTCTAATTGTGTATTTTTGATTTTTGCGATATAATCAGGCTACTGGAAGTAATATATAAAGGGGTCTAGACAAACAAATGAAAAGTAAAAAATCAGTTCGGGGAGAAATCTAACATATATGAGTAAATTGAGCGTTGATCAAAAATCTATCAAAGACCTTTTAACAGACAAATCATCCAATTTTCTTATTCCGGATTATCAACGACCATATGCTTGGGAAGAAGGCGAATGTCAGACCCTCTGGGATGATATATTTAGCTTTGCATTTCCCGATAATAATAAAGACTTATTCCAAAGTAGTGATGAGTACTTCTTAGGTGCCATAGTTACATATAAAAATGAAAGAGGATATTTAGAGGTTATTGATGGGCAACAAAGATTAACAACCATTTTGCTTCTTTTAAGAGCTTTCTATGATAGATTTGAACATATGGCTGATCAGCCATCAAAGGATATGAGGAAGAATATTTCCCAATGCATTTGGCGTACTGATGAGTTTGGTAATGCAGATATGACTAATCTCAAGATTGATTCAGAGGTCGCAACGGATGATGAAAAAGAAGATTTTTTAGTTATTTTGAAAAGTGGCGTAATTTTAAGATCAGCATCCAATAATTATGTTCAGAATTATCGATTTTTTGAAAATAAAATTAAAGCTTTTGTTGAAGAATACCCATCATATTTTGCATATTTACCTGCAAGAATTCTAAATAATTGTATTCTTCTGCCGATCGAAGCAGACTCGCAAGATACAGCTCTGCGTATTTTTTCTACTCTAAATAATAGGGGGTTACCTCTCGCAGATGCTGATATATTCAAAGCACAATTATATAAGTATTATGAGAAAAAAGGACAAAAAAGTGAATTTATTGATAATTGGAAAGTTCTTTCGTCAGTAACGGATAGAATCTTTCAACAGAGTAATGGCACTCCAATGGATGAGTTATTTACAAAATACATGTATTTTATAAGAGCTACCGAAAACAATAGGTCCAGCACTACAGAATCTCTGCGTAAGTTTTATGAGCACGAAAAATACAACAGACTTTTGAGAGAAAATACAATTAGTGATCTTAATAGTTTGGTTGGATTTTGGGAAAATATTGTTGAAGAGAATGATGAACAGTTTTCAGAAGATGTGTTGAAAAAGCTATTTGTATTGAAAAATGCACCGAATAGTATGTGGGAATATATTACTTCAGTATATTATCTTTCTTTTAGAAACAGTGAAGGATTATTAAGTAACTCAGCATTTTCAGCTTTTCTTTCAAAAATTACCGCTTTTATATTTGCCTACTCGCTTACTAACCCAGGTGTAAATGCTTTACGAACACCGATATATGCAGAAATGATAAAATTACGTAATCGCCAACTATGTGATTTTTCAGATTTTAAATTTGAGGAGAAATATATACGTAATGTGTTCAAAAACTATAAGTTTACTAATAATAGGATGATAACACGATCAATGGTTACTTGGTATGCTTTTACTTTTTGTGGTCAAGAGCGTCCTTCTTCCGATAAAATAAGATTTGATATAGAACATATTTATGCTAAAGAGCGTCATAACAAAGAAAATAGACTTAGAAATATTGAGAAACTAGAAGATCTTGGAAATAAAATTTTACTCGAAAAAAATATAAATATACGCGCTTCGGATTATAGATTCGAAGATAAAAAGAAGTATTATTCTGGTTATACAGATGCTAAAGGTAAACAGCATCCAGCTAGTATCATTAAAGAATACCATGAATTAATAGAAAAAGAAGACTTTTTGGAAGGGGATATTGAGCATCGAGGCAATGCTATCTGTAATAAATTTATCGAATATCTGTTTACAGAAGATTTGTTGAAAATATAGTATTGTTTCAAGATCGCGACGCTGATACAATCTGAGACTATCTGTATTTTGGGGATTCTGTTAATTTTAAACTATAATAAATTCAGGTCATGTTTATGATTTGATAGCACAACGAAGACTCTTAAGGTTTCAAAAGCCATCACACTATTAAGCTCTAACTGTCGCAGGCTAGGATCGTTATCTTGGCTCTGTCATGACCGCCGCTCCCTCAGTGCATAGATTAAGCAGCATCACCGCAACTTCGGGAAACCCCTTCTCGATGATCTCCCCCGCCTTGCCGGGAAACACTTCATCCGCATAAAGGCATAGCAGCGTCGGCCCGGCCCCCGACAGGCAGCAGGCGATGGCGCCAGCGTTCTCCATGCGCGCCTTCAGCTCCGCCGCGCCGGGGATGAGCTTAAAGCGCGCGTCCTGGTGCAGCCTGTCCTGC
>CAZYKQ010000080.1:0-9292 GCA_964648235.1 uncultured Christensenella sp.
CGCCGCGCGTTTCCAGCACATGCAGGCCCTGGGAATCCATGGTGATATCGGCCACCCGCTCGGAATCCTTATCGGGTTCCTTGTACAGGTAGGTCTGCTTTTTCTGATCGCCCTTTACCACGGTGATCGGCGCGGTCAGCATGGCCCAGACAGCGGCCTCGTCGGTGATGTCCATGGGGGTTTCCCAGAAGCTGGCCGTATTGCCGGTGGCGACGGTGCCCGGCATAAAGACAGGCCCGTCAGCGGACAGGGAGACAGCATCAACCGTTTCAGCCGGCGCACCCATGGGGATCAACAGCATCAAGGCAAACAAGAAAGAGGAAAGGCGCTTAAGCGTCTTCATCTGAATAACTCCTTTCAAACCAAACAAGAGACGTTCACGCAGTCCGGAGGCCGGGGCGGATAACCGCCGCGGGGCGAGGACGGCCCGAACGGGATTTTAGCCTACCGCGGAGGGGAAGGCGATCGGCGGGAAACCGGCAAACCCTGTCAGCTGCATGATGATGACAGCAACCCCCAGGATCAGAACATACAAGGCGAACCTGTAAAATGAGATACGCTCAATCAGCTTGAGCATATAGCGGATGGCCAGAAAACCGCTGACGGCGGCAAACAGCACGCCCACCAGGGCCTGCGCGTTGACAAGGGAGGACAGGCCGCCCGCGTCCAGCGCTTTTTTGGTCTCCATCAAGAAGCTACCCAAAATAGCCGGGGCACTCATCATGAAGCTGAATTTTGCCGCCGTCCTGCGGCTGAGGCCGCCTAAAACACCGCCCAGCAGGGTGGAGCCGCTGCGGCTGACGCCCGGCAGCAAGGCGATGCCCTGAAACAGGCCCATGGTGACCGCCTGGGGCAGTTCCACCTTGTCTTTGCGATGGCTGTGACGCCCTTGCCCGCCGCTGATACGCTCCACGATCACAAGGAAAACCGCGGTGATCAGGAAGCTGACGCCCAGGAACCAGCCCTCAAACAGGCGGTCGATCATGTCGCCCAGCAGCAACACCAGAATAAGCGCCGGCAGGGAGGCGATGAACAGCAGCAGCAGGGTGCGGTTGCGGATGGGGTGCAGCAGCATGTCCACCCAATCCTTCCAGAAGATGACCGCCACGGCGATCAGGGTGCCCATGTGCAGCATGACGCTCAGCGACAGGGAGTTGCCGGCGCTGTAGCCAAGCAATCCAAACAATTTTTCCGCCACCTGCAGGTGGCCGCTGGAGGAGACGGGAAGAAATTCCGTTAAACCCTGTACAATGCCCATCAGGGCAGAAAAAATCAGTTGCATGCCGCCTATCCTTTCGATCAAGGGCTTTGCGCCGCGCGATGGAAGTTTATTGTAGCGGTCGGGGCTTTATGTGTCAAATGTATGTTGAATTGTTTACAAAATGAGGGAGACCTTGCCTTCCCGGGGTATATTACAGATACGCCCTCACCGGGCATGAAAGGGGCACAGACATGCAGGCAAGCATTCAACATATCAACGGGCTTGATATTCAAACCGCGAACGCGCTGTACCACGGGGCGGATCAGGATTGGTTCTCCACCGTGTGGCGGCGCAAGGCGGGCTGCGGACCGACCACCGGAGCCAACCTTCTGCGCTATATGCGGGACAGAGTCCCTCTGGATACTCCCTGCCAAACAAAGGAAGATATGCAGGCCTTGATGGAGCGGGTATGGGGCTATATCACCCCCGGCGTTTTTGGCCTTAACAGTACGCAGCTGTTCCGCGAGGGCATGGATAAATTGCTGGAGGAGCTGGACAGCCCCCTGCGCTGCCGGGTGCTGGATGTGCCGGCGGAGCACAGTATCCGGCCGGACACCCGGGCCTTAGCCTCCTTCCTTCAACAGGCCTTTGAGGCCAATTCACCCGTCGCCTTCCTCAACATGGACCGGGGCGCGCTCAACAACCTGGAAAGCTGGCACTGGGTCAGCCTGATCGCGATGGAGCATGAGGGCGATGCCCTGCTCGCGACCGCCGCCGATAACGGGCAGATGCTCAGGCTGGATATGGGGCTGTGGCTGAAGACCAGCAAAAGGAACGGAGGCTTTGTGTACCTGGCCTGAACAGGCCTGAGGAGAAGCCTTTGCCGGCAAGCCCCCACAGGGGCGGATCCGGCTGCTGATTCTTGTTTTATCACATAGGATGGGCTATACTTAAAGCGTAAAAATATTCTTTCGCTGTATTTTTATGCTTTTTTATGCAGGCCGGCTGCCTTGGCGAAAACAACAGGAAACCTGAACGCGGCCATGGGCCTTTGCGGAAAAACAGAATCACGGGAATGGGGGCATTCTCAATAATATGGAGGAGGATGGTCGGAGGTGGGAGTTTTACTGAAGCTCGCCATTGTGCTGGTGGCGGGGCTTATCGGGGGGAGGCTCGCCCGCATGGCGAAGCTGCCGGATGTGACGGGGTATCTTCTGGCGGGTTTGTTTCTGGGGCCGAGCCTGTTTCATTTGATCAACGCCGCGGATTCGGAATCTTTTTCCATCATCAGCGATGTGGCGCTGGCCGCCATCGCCTTTTCAATCGGCAGCGAGTTCCTGGTCAGGGACATGAAAAAGCTGGGGAAAGCCATCATGATCATCACCCTGCTGGAAGTGATCGGCGCGATTTTTGTGGTGTTCTTCGTGATGTATGTGATCTTCGGCCAGCCCTTTGCCCTGTCGATCGTCATCGCCTCCATGTCGGCGGCCACGGCGCCCGCGGCCACGCTGATGGTCATCCGCCAGTACAGGGCCTCGGGGCCTTTGAGCAAAACCATTTTGCCCGTTGTGGCCCTGGATGATGTATTTGGCATCATCGCCTTCGGCATCGCCATTTCCGTGGCCAAGCTGTCCGTCGGAAACGCGGGCCAGGCCGGCATCGCGATGTTTGTGCAGCCCTTTATCGAGATCATCGGCTCGCTGGCGCTGGGTACGGCCTTCGGCTTCATCCTGCTGTACATCAGCAAGCGGGCCAAGTCAGAAGAAGAAACGCTGAACTTCATCCTGACCACCATCGCCTTGGCCACCGGCACAGCGATGCTGCTGGGCCTGTCGCCGCTGCTGGCCTGCATCATGGCGGGCACGGTGATCTTCAACCTGCTGCCCGCCCCCGTGCGCATTCAAAACGCGCTGCAAAGCTTCACCCCGCCGGTCTATCTTTTGTTTTTTACTTTGGCCGGGGCCAGCCTGGATTTGAAAATACTGTCTGAGGTGGGCCTGCTTGGCATCGCCTACATCTTTGCCCGCGCCGGCGGAAAAATCCTGGGGGCCTGGGTCGGCGCCAAAGCCGTCAATGCGGAGGATGCTGTGCGCAAAAACCTGGGCTTTGCCCTGCTGCCCCAGGGCGGCATATCCATCGGGCTGTCCGTCATCGTCCGCCAGCAGCTGCCGGAGTACGCGGTGCCCATCATCACCATCATCATGTTCAGCGTGCTGGTGTTTGAGACCAGCGGCCCCATTTTCGCCAAGATCGCCATCAAGCGCGCCGGGGAAATCGGCGGCATGGACAGGGAGCTGAGTATGCGGGCGCAAAACGTGCTTGAGCCCGATATGAGTTTTGATGCTGAAGAGCCAAGCGCGGAAGAAGCCTGAGAACCACCGGGGATGAAAGGGAGGAAAACAAATGCAGGTTCTGTTTATTGTGTTGAATAAAACCAAATACCTGGATGATATTCTGGCCAAGTTTCTGGAGATCGGCGTCAAAGGCGCCACCATCCTCGACAGCCAGGGCATGGCAGGAGCCATCGCGAACCAGGAAGGGGAGGTGCTGAACTTCGGGTTCCTGCACTCCTTCATGGAAAACGCCAAGCCCTACAGCAAGACCATCTTCACGGTGCTTAAAAACCAGGAGATGGTGGAGAAGACCGTCGCCGCCGTCAAGGAAGTGCTGGGTGAAAAGGCCAAGATCGGCGCGGGCTTCATGTTCTCGGTGCCTATCGGAAACATGTACCTGATGGGGGAATAGCGCCGGGCGGGGCGTCATACAGATCAGGCCGCTGATACAAGGATCCGGTGCCGGGTAAAGTTTATCCGGCACCGGATCTTTTGTAAGGATTACCGATACAGCCTGTTAACCCTCAGCCGCAGTAGATGTTGATGGCGTCGCGCAGAAATTCGGTGCATCCCGGCGCAAGCTTATCGTAGTTGGCGCGGAAGCGCTCGTCACCCACATACATTTCGCCGAGCCCCCTGTGGTACTCCTTGCTGTACCCGGGATAGAAGACGCAGAGCCACTGCCTGTGCAGGTCGCAGGCCTTCTGCGCCGGCTCTCCCGCCGGGTCGCCCGAATCGAAGGCGGCTTTGAGCGTCTGCTCAAACTCAAGGCGCAAACGCTCCGACTGGTCATACTGTTCGCGGGTCATGCCCCTGACTCTGTCGTTTGATTCGTCTACGGCCTTGTCACCGTACTTTCTGCGGATTTCCTCGCCGTATTTTCGCTCGTTTTCATCGACAAGCTTTTGCCCGAAGCCTTTGAATTTTTCTTTATCGCTCATGGTTGCTTCTCCTTTCAGGACGGACAGGGATGTTGTAAGGTTGAGGATCAAGGCGTCCAGCTGATCGCGCTTTTTTTGAAGCGCGCAAAGGTGGCCCTCAAAGGCCTGCCTCCTGTCAAAACCGGGGGCATGCAATAGTTTTTTGATGTCTTCCAAAGGAAAGCCAAGCTCCCGGTAAAACAGGATCTGCTGCAGCAGATCCACCTGCTTCTCACCGTAGATGCGGTACCCCGATGAAGCGACCCTCGCCGGTTTTAACAGGCCGATGGCATCGTAATGCCGTAAGGTCCGCGCGGTGACGCCTGACAGCTTTGTGAGCGCGTTGATGGAGTATTCCAATTCCCTCACCTCCAAAGGCAGTATAAACTATTCCCTTACGTCAGAGTCAACGGTTTTTTTGTCCTTTTTGTCAGGGGGGGGGAATTGCCCCGGTTAATCGGCGAAACAGACTCGAACAGGGGCAAAAGCAGGGAAGGGCAAGGGAAAGGCTCTTTGTCCCTTGATCTGCTGACCGGAAACAGGCAAACGGCACAGGGGCCATCAGTGATCGACCGGCAAGTTTCAAAACGCTTTGCCCGGGTAAGTTATCGTTCACAATGAGGGGCGCAAGGAAGCATGCCGTGTGATAAGTACACTGTTTACTTCCCATCCCTCCCGGCACCTTCCGCCCGGACTGTATCCGGCACTTCATGCTGACCAACCCGACAAACAAAGCCTTGCAAACAATCGGAACCATCACAGCGACACGACACAGGCATCGGATTGCTTTTAGGGGAGATGATTTATATGAAGCTAAAAATAAGCGCGCTGATTGCTATCGCGCTGTTCATGCTCTTCCTGCTGCCCGGCCGGCAAGCCCTGGCGGAGGCGGGCCCGCCGAAAATTCCTGAGGGCGGTTTTTCCCTCCAGGAATATGTTCTGCCAAAGGGCCTCAAATTGCCTGTCTACCGGGGCCCCGGAAAAGGGTTCGGCAGGGCCGCTGGGGGGAAAGCCTTGCTGTCCACCAACGGATGGTCGCAGGTCTTTGGCTTAGAAGGAGACTGGCTGCTGGTACAGTATGAAATCAATGAGGGGCAGATGCGCTTTGGTTATGTATCCTCAAAGAATCTGCCTGTTGATGAAGACGAGCTGCTGGACCTGGACTACCAATGGCGCAAGGAGGACTTTGTCCTGCCCATTGACGCCGTGCTGACGGACGACCCGCTGGGCGCGCGGGCAAGCATCGCCCGCCTGCCTGCCGGCAGCAAGCTGCTCTTGCTTGAAAAGCTTGGCTTGTGGATGTATGTGCAGGCTAAGGCGGACGGCAAGGATGTGCGGGGGTTTTTGCGCATCCATTCCTTGCGCGGTATCCCGCAGAGGGATGAACGCACGCCCTTTGACCTGAGGGCTGTTTCCTGGGGGCCAACCGAACTTGATGAAGCCACAGCCCGCTACTGGACTGCGTGGTCGGGGGGCTTGCCCAAGCGATGGCCAAGCGCTCAGGTGATTTATCCCAATGTATGGCTGAGGCTGGATTCCACGGAGTACCGGGCATATCTGGAGGATCTTGATCATTTCCGCGTGGTGAGCGGCCGTGCTGTAAGCTCGAGCGAACTGATCCCCCTTTCTCTGATTGACAATCTGGTCAATGATTGGATGACGCTTTATTTTGTGCCCATGGGGGGAACGAACCGCGGCGCCCTGGAAATTTTTATGGAGCCGGGTGAAAGTGTGGAAAACCTGGTCATAGCCGTTGACCGTGTCCGCAGTGACAATTCGCGGGAAACCATCACGCTGCCGCTGGCAGGCATCCCCCTGGACAGGGGCATCCCCGATGACGGCGCGTTTTTTTCCATGCAAAGTTATACATCCTTCAGCCGGACCGCGGCTCAGTCTGCTCAGTTCACCCACGTGAGTGACAACCCGAATACCTTGGGCGGGCTGGTGGAAAATGTTTTCCAGGGGATGCCGGAGGCACCGCGGGAGGTGCTGGATCTGCCGCTGGATACCCCCGGTTACCGGTTTTATTTGCTGGAAGGCAGGATTACAAAAGAACCCGGGCCTTTTGGGGTCTATGACGTCGTTTTCACCCTGGATAATCCCCCTCCCGGGGTCTGGCTCTCTGCCTGGCAGGAGGATGATGCCTATCAGGAGATCGATCAGTTTGATATGTTTGGCGCCAATGTCATCCTGCCTGATGGCCTGGCCGTGGACTCCATCGAAGAAAAACAGTACTTGACCGAAGAAACGCAAAAAGGCTTTGCCTTGCTGCTGCTGGTTGAGGAAAAAGGCCGGGATGACGCGGAGCTGGACCGCATCATCAAGGGCCTGTCAATCCATGCTTCCTTCTCGGCGGAGAAATGGAACATCAGCTACGAACAGGGAGGGCTTACCGAGGCGATTGGCCCCAGAAGCACGCGGCAGGTGGCGATGGATCAGCTTGTACGGAAGGAAGGAGTGCTTTCGGAGCTTCCGTGAGACTGCGCCCTGTCAGGTCGGCAGGAAATCCATGAGGTTGATTTGCTTGATTTCATCCTCTTGAAGGGGGAGCTCATCCAGAGAGAGGATGTATTTGGGATAATTATCTCTGATAGCCTTTGGTCGCGATGAAGCCAATCTCCATATCGCCAGCCTTGCTTGTCCATGACCCGGTGTACGCGCCGGATGAGCTTTGGAATTCAAAAGTTTTTAAAGTGGATTTTAAGTAATAATCGAAAATTGAAAGTTTTTATAACCCGGAATGCTTTTTTGGAACATAGCCCGAGAATGCTTTGGTGAAGAGCCGGGGGATATATCTTCCTCATGGCTTGGGACTTTTGAACCGCATCCGGTTCATCCGGCAGATTTCTCAAGGTATACGGTTTATATAATTCATTGTCAAACATTGGCGTTGATTCGTGTCCGTTTGTTGTTTTATGCTCCGGTGAGTTCAGGATGGGTGGTGAAAGGGGACGGAGCCACTGATGATCACGAATGGATACGAATTGGTTGCACTTGCAGTGCTTGGTTTTTTTCTATGTGGCCTGTGGCGCGTAGCTGATGAGATACGAACCGCGGAATGCGTGGAACACGCGGAAGGGGAATTGTTTTATGCCGAAGAATAATTCCGGAATATCCGTAACTTTTTTACGGCAATTATTGACTTGATGCTTTACCGTGGATATAATTATGGTGAAAGTAGGTGGGACCATGTTAAAGCTGTTTGAGGTTACAGGTTTTAAAAACTTTGAGAATACCATTCGGTTGGATTTTTCTGATGTCCGTGATTATAAATTCAATAATTTCTGTGTCACCGATGGTTTACTCGGCAAGATTATCGTTTACGGCAAAAACTCTGTCGGCAAATCTAATCTCGGCTTGGCTCTTTTTGACATCGTCTCGCACCTGACGACAAACAATGTGACGCCGGGCTTATACGATTATTATCTGAACGTCAACAACAAGGCCGGATATGCGGAGTTTCATTATGTATTCACATTCGACAGCGGTGAGGTAGATTACCGCTACCGTAAAAATGACAAGCAGACTCTTGTTTACGAATCCGTCGTAATTGACGGCAAACGTCTTTTCACTTACGACTATGAGGACAATCGCGGTGATCTGACCGGCCTCGAGGCATTGACCACGACGCTGAATCTCTCCTTCCGCGGCAGCGACTCCATACTGAAATATGCCATCAACAATTCGGCGCTTCCGGACGATCATCCGCTTTATCGGATGCAGCGTTTTGTGTCCAGCATGCTTTGGTTCCGCAGCCTGGATGAAAACCGTTATATTGGTTACAAGGCAGACAGCAAGGATTATTATGATTTCATTTTCGAAGGGAATATGCTCAAGGAGTTAGAGTCCTTCCTGCACAAGGCGGGGATTAAAGAAAAGCTGGTCGCGAAGAAGGATGCCGACGGAATCAAGCGCCTGTACTTCGATACCAGAAGACCCTTGCCGTTTTTCAAGGTGGCGTCCAGCGGTACGAAAGCGCTTTACACATTTTTCTATTGGTACAAAACCTCGGCCGACGTTTCTCTGATGTTCATTGATGAGTTTGACGCATTCTATCATTTTGAGTTGGCGGAAACGCTCGTTGAGCTTCTGGAGCAGATGTCCGGTTTCCAGGTCATCCTCACTTCCCATAATACGAACCTGCTTTCCAATCGCATCATGCGTCCGGACTGCTACTTCATTTTGACCGGGGAGAGACTTACCTCATTTGCCAACGCCACCGACCGGGAGCTTCGGGAGGGACATAATCTGGAGAAGCTCTATATGAGCGGTGAATTCAATGGCTGAGGAAAAACGGAAAATTCTCGTGCTGGTCGAGGGAGCAAAGACAGACGTCGCTTTGATGGAACGGCTGCTGTCCGCTTATCAAATTGACTTCAAATATGAGATCGTTTCCTACTGCACGAATATCTACACGCTATATCATGAGATGTTTGAGGACAACGATCCTGCCGATATGGACTTACTCCAGCTGCTGAAATCGCGGGAACCCGATCCGGCGAAAAAATCCTTATTTGATGAATTCTATTCTGACATCCTTTTGATATTTGATCTTGATCCGCACGATTCCGGCTTCACGCTGGAAAAGATCATCGGCATGGCAAGGTACTTTATAGAATCGTCTGATATGGGAAAGCTGTACATCAATTACCCGATGGTGGAGGCGTTCTATCACATGGCGTCTATTCCTGATCCGGACTTTAATTCTTACTATGCGACTCTTGATGAGCTGATTGCGGGAGAATACAAGGCCCGTGTGAATCGGGAAAACCGGAATCACGATTATCGTAAGTTTGCCACGGGAAAAGAAGAATGCAATATTGTTATCGGTCAAAACA
>CAZYKQ010000081.1:0-9154 GCA_964648235.1 uncultured Christensenella sp.
CTTTCAACGCTTCTAAAAAAAGATATTCGATCGCATCACGCCCTTTGCGCCCACCTGAGCTTAGCAGAGCTGGCCCGGCTGTTGGCGCGGCGTTCCTGCGCGGACGGACGTATCGGATCGGGCGCGATATCGCTGTACAGGCCTTCGCGCAAAAACCGCTTGAATGAATGCTTGACCAGCCTGTCCTCCCCCGAGTGAAAACTCAGGATAGCCACCCGGCCCCCGGGGGCGAGCACGGCGGGAAGCTTCTCAAGGAAAGTTTCCAGGGCTTCCAACTCCCGGTTGACATCGATCCTCAGCGCTTGGAAACACCGCTGGCAGGATTTTTTGATCTCTTCCTCCTCAAGACCCGGGATTCCTCTGAGCGCGTCCCGGATCGCGTCCTGCAGCTGCCTTGTCGTAGCGATATGGAATCCCTTTTTTCTGCCGGTCACGATAGCGCTGGCGATCAGCCGGGCATAAGGCTCGTCCGCATTGGTGCTCAGCATACCCTCCAGCTCATCGGCCGACACGCGTTTGAGCCGATGGGCCGCCGGCATGCCCTCAAGCGGGTTGAGCCTCAGGTCCAGCGGACCGTCATGCTTAAAGGAAAACCCCCTTGCCGGGTTATCGATCTGCATGGACGATACCCCCAGATCCGCTAAAACAAAATCAAGCAGACCGGCCTGCGCCGTGATCCGGTCGATCTGTGAAAAGTTCATCTGCCGCGCGTACAGAATATCGGGCCCATAGCCCAGGCCGCCCAGGCGTTCTACCGTACGCGGCAACTGAAGGGCATCCACATCCGTAGCATATAGGCTGCCCTGACCTTTCAGGCGCTGCAGCAAGGCCTGCGCGTGGCCGCCGTAGCCCAGCGTCGCGTCCAATCCTGTCTGCCCGGGTTTGATCTGCAGGATCGCCAGTATCTCCTCCACGCAGATGGGCAGATGCATCCCCGCCGGGGTTCTCCCCCGGTTGATGATGTGCGCCACGTCCTCGGGATAATCTTCCGGCCGCAGTTCTTTATACTTTTCGCCAAAAGTTTTTGGATGTGTCCCCCGATAGCGGACACGCCTGTGATGAACGATTTTCTCCTTCTCCTGCCTGTCTTTATCCACAGAATCCTCCTGTCCATCCAAGTGCTCGGTCGATCTTAGCACAGCGACATGAATTGTCAACAAGCCTGTCTTTCAGAAAAAATAGAACTGTTTCTGCGCGCGATGCCAGATTGACTGCATCACACCCCTTATGATAGGATGTACTAAACCTTTTCATATCAACACCATCAGCATCCTGGCGGAAAGTCATTTTGTTCGAAAGGATAGACCATGTTGCAGCGAGGATTGTACGAACAGCTTCTGTTCCGTGCCCTAAGTGAGCAGATTGAGAAGTCCCAGGATACCATTATCAGCCATACTCAGGCGCTGGACAGGGCGGAGGCCTCCAAAATGATTGCGGGGTATCTGTCCGGCATAATCGAAAAGAGCCTGAGCAATGTTGATGATGCCAGCATAGAGCAGGAAAGCGTCGGTCGGCAAATCGAGATAGCAAACAAAATTGTCAGCTTGCTGGAAAAAGAGACTGGAATTGAAAACCTTCTTGATCTTGGCGTGGACGAGCGGGCCAGGGTGCTTTATTCCATCACAAATCGTGTTGCCGCAGCACTTGCAGCGGACGAAAATCGCCCCATCATCAAACCGGAATCTTCCATTGCCTTAAGCAGTCTTTTTACAGGCGCTGTTCACGAGCCTAGCCTGTACACAGAGTTCAATAAAGAAATAGCTTCCTGCGACGGGATCGATATGCTTGTCTCCTTTATCAAATGGAGCGGTCTGCGCTTACTATACGACGCCTTGTCCGAGTTCACTTTAAACGGTGGGCGGGTGCGAATCATCACAACGTCATACATGGGTGCCACAGACATCAAGGCTATCGAAAAGCTAAGTGAGCTGCCTCATGTAGAGATGAAAGTCTCCTACGATACAAAGCGCACAAGATTGCACGCGAAAACTTATATTTTCTATCGAGATACAGGGTTTACAACTGCTTATGTCGGCTCATCCAATCTATCCAACGCCGCCATATCTAGCGGCTTGGAGTGGAATGTCAAAATCACCGCCAAGGATCTTCCGGAATCCATCCGAAAAATGCAGGCAACTTTTGACAGCTACTGGAACTCTGCTGATTTTGAACCCTACTCATCCAGTGATCGAGAGCGATTGCATCAGGCACTGAGTGAGGAACAACATTCAGGCAGCCTGGATAATTTTGCATTTCATTTTTCAATCAAGCCCTATCAGTACCAGCAGGAAATATTGGACCAGTTGAACGCGGAGCGGGTGATCAGAAGCCATTATAAAAACCTGATTGTCGCGGCGACAGGAACAGGAAAAACAGTGATCTCTGCCTTTGATTATAAACGCTTTGCCCAAAGCAGGCACGGGAAAAAAAGCCGGCTTCTCTTTATCGCTCACCGTGAAGAGATCCTCAAGCAAAGCATCAGCTGTTTTCGAGGGGTCTTGGGGGACGCCAACTTTGGCGAACTGTTTGTCGGGGCATACCGGCCGGAGCGATTTGATCACCTGTTCATGTCCATTCAAACGTTTAACACGCAACGCTGGCAGGAGAAAACGCCCTGCGATTACTACGACTACATTATCGTTGACGAATTTCATCACGCTGCTGCCGTCAGCTACCAGCCCCTTTTCAGCCACTATCACCCCATCATTCTACTTGGTTTAACCGCAACACCGGAACGACTGGACGGCAAGGATGTCACAGAATACTTCGATAACCGGATCGCTGCTGAAATCCGCCTTCCCGAAGCCATTGAGCGCAAGCTTCTTAGCCCCTTCCAATATTTCGGTGTCACGGATGAAGTTGATCTCTCCCGTATCGCCTGGACCAAAGGCGGTTATGATAAGAAAGCGCTGACCAAGATATATGCCTTGGATACCGCTATCGCGATAAGGCGAGCGCAAAGCATCCTGATCAACCTGCAAAAATATGTCACAAGCATGCTTGACGTAAAAGGACTAGGATTTTGTGTGTCAGTTGAGCATTCTGTGTTTATGGCGCATTTTTTTACCCAGCAGGGTGTTCCGTCGATCAGCCTGCATGCCAACTCACCTCAGGATGAACGCGCAGCCGCAAAGCAGCGCTTGGTGTCCGGGGATATCAAAATGATCTTTGTTGTGGATCTGTACAACGAAGGTGTGGATATTCCGCAGATCAATACCGTGATGCTTCTGCGTCCCACAGAAAGCCTGACCGTCTTTCTGCAGCAGCTCGGCCGAGGTCTGCGGTTATCTGATAACAAGGACTGCCTGACGGTGCTTGATTTCATCGGCCAGGCGCACAAAAAGTATCGCTTTGAAGAAAAATTTGCCGCTCTGTTGAACAATACGGCAAAGAATGTTGAACATGAAATTAAACATGATTTTCCCTCGTTGCCCAAGGGTTGCTTTATCCGCTTGGAGCGCATCGCAAGAGATTATGTGCTGAATAATATCAAAGGTTCTTTCAGTTATCAAAGCAGCTTTATTTACCGCATTGCCTCCTTTGAAGAGGACACAGGCCTGCTCCTGAGCTTATCATCCTTTCTTGATTATTATCACCTTGACCCGCGTGTCATTTACAGCCGTAACAGTTTTGCGCGCATGTGTGTGATAGCGGGTGTCAGACCTGATTTTTCCGAGCCTGCCGAGCAAGCCATGGATTTTGGGTTTAAGCAATTCGCGCATATAAATTCCAGGCGGTTCATCAAGTTTGTCTCAGAGCTTGTCGATCGTTTGGACCATACAGACTGGAAAGAAATGCTCCCTCTTGAACAGGCCATGTTCAGGATGTTTTATATGTCTATCTGGCAAACAGCCCCTGAACTGCATCCCGGGGAGGATGTGAAAAACAATCTTCAGTCCTTGATAGACAGCCCCGTTTTGCTCGGTGAGTTGAAGGATCTTCTTTTACACAATTTCAGTCGGATCGATTTCATTGATGAAGAAATACGCCAGATACCTGTTTGTCCGCTTGACCTGCACTGTCAGTACTCCAAAAATCAGCTGCTCGTTGGCCTGGGCTACATCAAGGCACACAACATACGGGAAGGCGTGAAATGGCTGGAAGAAAAAGGCACGGATGTCTTCTTGATCACCCTGAACAAATCTGAGAAAGAATATTCGCCCACCACCATGTACGATGATTATTCCATCAACGAATGGCTGTTTCATTGGCAAAGCCAAAGCACAACAAGCGAATGCTCCACCGCCGGGCGCCGTTATCAGCAGCATGGTCACGCTCAGCACAAGGTGTTGCTGTTTGTCAGAGAGTTCAAGCAGGAATGCAATATGACCGCGCCGTACACGCTGCTGGGCACGGCATCTTACGTGCAGCATGAAGGCAGCAGGCCCATGAGCATCACCTACAAACTTCATCGCCCCATCCCGGCAAAGTTCCTGAAGAAGACCAACAAGCTTTTAATCGGGTAAGCCTCCCCGCACTATGAGACAGACGCCTGGATCCCATATGGCAAACGCACTGAAACGCCACATGTTTTCTTTTTATTCCACAGAAAAAATTCATGCCGCGTTCCGGCATGAATGTTAACATGAATATCCTTATGTCAGCGCCCGCTTACTCCGCTTCCTGGAACACCGCGATGCCGTACACTTGCGCGGGGATGGAGAAGGTGGATCTGCCGTTATAATAGACGCTTACGCGACCGCCCTCCTGCATGGGGCCTTCAAAGTGCGTGCTGTCATCGCAGTTGACGCGGTAAACAAGACCCTGATCGTCAGTCATCATAAAAAAGCCATCATCCGTCTTGGTCACCGTGCCCGTCAGGGTGGGGGTTACATAGTGCAGCGCGCCAATCTGACTCGGATAGGACAGGGCGACCACACCGGAGAAATATACTTCCACAGGGCAGCCATAAAACAGAGGCCTCATGCCCTCCTGCAGATGGACCAGCATCTCGCCCGCTTCACCGCCCTGATCCACCAGAACGCCGTTTTCAGTCACCTGGGTGACCGTGCCGCTGATTTTGTGCTGATAAATAATGTCCGCGGTAATCTGGGGCGGAAGGGAACGGGTCATGACGCCATTGTATGCGACGATCAGAAAGGCACCGGGTACAAACGCCTCTTGGATGCCCGCCTGGCCGGAACCTTCAAAATATGTCTCTTCGCTATATTTGACAAGCACCTGGCCAAACTCTTCTGTCTGGATCAATACGCCGGACTGTTCCTCCCCAATCACCACACCGCTGAGGTTAGGCGTTTCATCCGCCAGAGCGCCTGTCATTCCCAGGCTCAGTACCAGAGCCGCTAAAACTGCAATCATCTTTTTCATCAAACTGTCTCCTTGTTTCAATTGCGCATGATCAAACGCGCTTATCATTGTGACGCAAACGGGGCAAAAAAGTTCCACACTACGCGCCGGGCACCATCATTTTATTATACCCCTCAAGTGAGCTCCTGATCAAAAAGCTGCCATAGAAAGGTTTTATCATACTGTAAATGTGCTTGCGGAGGGCTCCGGACAAGTCGCTTTTATTGCTGCTCATCCATGCTCTAAAATTTTGATCAGTATCATCATGACAATGCCTTGGGAATGCAGGCATGTCGATACAAAAGCCCGGCGGGATGCCGCCTCAGTCCCTGAACAGACCCATCTGGTTACCGGAGTGGGCCGATGCTCCTTGGAGATGCCATATGGCTTAACCCCCTCCTCTCTGGCATAAAACTAACAATTTTTACTTGCAGTCTTCACAAAAACATGCTATATTCATGATGTTTTTATAAATAAAAAAGGGGGAATATTCCATGAAAAAGCTGATCTCAGCGCTTCTTCTCTGCAGCTTGCTTCTTAGCCTTCCCTTCGTTGCCCCAGCCTCCGGGCAGGAAATGATTGATCGGCTGATCCAGGTAGTCGAAGACGCCCTCAATGAAGGTGAGTACATCTACACCTATGACGCGGACTATGAATGCTTTGAACTGGAATTCGATCTGGATTCTACCATCAAATCCACTGATGTAACAGTCTACATATACGACGACATGGTCTCAGTCACGGCTGATTTTCCCCTGTCCATGACGCTCGAACACCGTGACAGAATGGCCCTTCTTTTGACACTTATTAACAATGATATCTACTACGCGCAGTTCCGCATGGATTATGATACCGCGCATATCTCATGCCGCTCCGCCCAGATTATTGATTCGGTCGTACCCGGTGCCGGGGAGATCTACGGACTGATCGGCTATACGATCGCCTACATGGAAAAATACGGCGATACCATCGCGCGGGTATCCCTGGGCGGCGATCCCTTTGACGCCTATTCGCCCTTCATTCAATAGTTTTCCCGCTGATTCAGATGATATGACCCATTTAGAAGGGTTAATGCATCCAAAGCGCTGAGGGATTTGGTTTCGAAGCAAGAAGCGGAAGCGAAAGCATCGCATCGAATCCAAACACCCTGCGTGACGATCCCTTAAAGGTTCGAATGGCTATCCAAGGAGGAAACAAAATGAAACCCTTATCCCGACGCTTACTTTCCGCACTGCTGATGGCGGCCCTGCTGTGCATCCCGTTTGTTTACGCCGCGGCCGATGACACGGATTTTATTTTTGATCCTCTCTCGGGTACAATCACCGGCTATCTGGGGCAGGGCGGAGAAGTGATGATTCCTTCTACGATCAACGGCCTGCCCGTCACAGCAATCGGCGACCACGCGTTCAACAGCAATCGGGAGATTACCGCGGTCAGCTTGCCCGAAGGGCTGAAGCGCCTGGGACACGGTGCCTTCTACTTTTGTGACAATTTGCTCTCCATTGAGTTGCCGCAAAGCCTGGAAGTCATCATGCCCTACGCGCTGTTTGCCAATGAATCGCTGACAAGCCTGACCATTCCGGCAGCCGTATCCTATATCGGAAACAACGCGGTATTCGGCTGCCTGAACCTGTCAGATATCAGGTTTTTAGGGGAGCCGCCCCTGATCGGAAAGGAAGCTTTTGATCACCCCCTGCAGGAGAGGCAGTACACCGTGCCTTCCGAAGATCAGGCCGCCTACGAAGCCCTGCTGGCGGCGCCCGTTCTGGCAGGCGGCGCGCGTGTAAGCGTTGACAGAACGATCCCGGAGAACGATTTTGAGTTCGATCCCGCAAGCGGCACCGTAAAGGCTTACAAAGGCGACGCTGCTTATATCATCGTGCCCGAAACCATTGCGGGCATCAAAGTGAGCGCCATTGGCGATCAGGCTTTCTTCGGCAATAAGGTGCCCATCCGGATGGATCTTCCTATGGGCTTGGAGCGCATCGGTGAGCAGGCCTTTTATGCCTCCTCCCTTGTGGACATCCGTTTGCCCGAAAGCCTGAAAACCATAGGCAATAAATCCTTTGCAGCCTCCCGCCTGATACAGCTTGCCTTGCCCGAGGGGCTGGAAAGCATCGGGGAGGAAGCCTTTGCTTCCAACGCCTTTGAAAGCTTAACGCTGCCCGAAGGCATCACAGCGCTTCCCCCGAGGGCATTTGCGCGCAACAGCAGCCTGAACACCGTCTACCTTCCGGCTTCCCTTCAAAACATTGGTGATGAAGCTTTTGCCGATTGCGATCGGCTGGATTACCTTGTTTTTGCCGGGCGGACCATGCCCTTGATGGGCGAAGGGGTTTTCACAAACTGCCCGATCGATGATATCGATATCGCCTGGGACGCGGACCGTCAGCAGGTTCAAGAGGCCCAAGCCGCCTTCTCTTCGGCAGGCCTTGCAATGGACCGCCTGTCCATCTGGCGCGCCAACCGAACAGACGAGCCGCCTTATCCCTTTGATGTCGAGTTTACCTTTGACGACACTGACGGCGCCGTTACCTCCTACCTTGGTGCCCAGGAAGAGATGACCATGTACTGGACCTTCTGGGGCAATGATGGCGAGCTTCATGATGTGCGTGCGCTGGGTGCAGGATTGTTTGAGTCAAGCAATCTGCGTCGTTTCTTTGTTCCGCATTCCGATCAATTGGCAATTATAGGAGACCGCGCCTTCGCTGACAGCCAGTTGGAAGAGATTTATCTGTTTGACAGCGTCACCGATATCGGCGCAGCCGCCTTCCGAGGCTGCGAAAATCTTGCAAGCATTGTCATTCCGCCCTCCGTCCAGCGGATCGGCCCGGGCGCGTTTGAAAACTGTGTGTCTCTGACGGAAGTGATCTTCCTGGGCGGCGCGCCGCTTATCGAGGCGGACGCCTTCAAAGGCTGCGCGGCCCTGACGTCCCTTACCTTGCCCGCCGGGGCCCGTTTGACAGGCACACTCGGCATTGATCCGGGGATGATCACGGTCTCGGCGGATGCCGAGGACGAGCAGCTCAGGGCAATGGCAGACGCCCTTGAGCTTCCCTGGTACATCACCCTTCGCCGGGCGGGCGAGCCGGATACGTTTGCCGCCATGCCGGACACCGCCAACGCGGAAGCAGATTTTGAGTTTGATGCCCAGACCAGGGCTGTTACCAAGTATATCGGCAGCTCCGCCGAGGTTGTCGTTCCGCGTTCCATCGGCGGCTTGCCTGTGGAGCGCATCGCTTCCCTGGCCTTCTCTGACGCCAGCGTTTTCTCCTACCTGTCTGATACCGCAGGAAGAACCGGCTTGACCAGCGTGGTCCTGCCGGAGACGGTCTATTTCATCGACGATTCCGCCTTCCTGGAGAGCCGCTCCCTCAAATCCTTCACCTGTTACGGCCCCGTCCAGCGCCTGGGCATTCGGGCATTTGAAAACTGCGTGGCGCTTGAGGATGTTTCCTTTGTCAACGGGGTCCGGGAAATCGACTTCTACGCTTTCAACTTCAACGAGTCCTTGTCAGAACTAAACCTGGGCGATCATCTGGCGCGAATCGGCGAAGGGGCCTTCAACGGATGTAAAAACATCAAAACTTTCCGCGTCACCGCTTCCGTCACCTCCGTCGAAACCGGCGTCTTCCAGGGCATGGACTCGCTGAAGGCCATCTATTTTGACCGTCCTGATGCAGATATACTGGGCTTTGGCAATTTCCAGTTCTCTGATAATGCCGCAGCGTTTGAGCTTTGCCTGCCCGAAAGCGCAAGCGATGAAGAAGTGGCTGCCTTCGTCTCCGTGCTGAATCAAAACCTATTGCCGGGGAAAGAAATGGTTGTCCGGAAAAACTTCAAATAA
>CAZYKQ010000082.1:0-8875 GCA_964648235.1 uncultured Christensenella sp.
ACCGGATAGGACGGCGATGCCCCCGATTTTAATTGTATCTTCTGCCAGCGCAACCGGCGCGATCAAACTGATGCCCAAAACAAGAACCAAGAAAAGAGATAACCAATTACGTTTTTTCATGACATCTGCCCCCTTAAATTCCGTAGTTATTCACCACGGTTGATGGTATAATACATAAGGAAGCATCAATATGCAATAGTGAGATTGTACATGCTTTGTATTGCAATTGATTAATCCTTAATCGCTTGTGTTATTTGTCCTTACTTAATGTATTTATCTGCATCGATTGTTGTATTTGCAGTATTTTCACAATATCTTGCAAAGAAGAGGAGAAAAATGAATCGATTCGAGGTGATCGCAAGAGATGAAGAGGAAGGGAAACCTTTGCTTTCAATCCTCCGAAAGCGTTATCCTCTGGCGCCGGAGCATGTGTTTCAAAGCGCTCTTAAGCTTCGGGATATAAAAATAAATGGCGAGAGGATATCGCACAATGTTTCTCTTAACGCAGGGAATAGAGTAACATGGTTTACAACCTGGGAAGAACCAGAGCTTAAAATCGTTTATGAAGATGACAATCTCATGATCATTAACAAGCCGGCGGGAATCAGCACCGATCGACAGGCAGACAGCGCAATGAGCGCGGAAGAATGGGCAGATAGCCGCGGTGCTTTTGTTGTTCATCGTTTGGATCAGCAAACATCCGGACTTCTGATTCTGGCAAAAAACAAAGAGAAAAAATTAGCTTTGGAAGAAGCATTCCGGCTTCGTCAAATTGAAAAACACTATCAGTGTCTGGTATCAGGAATACCTGGGAAAAGCCATGATATTCTCCGTGCTTACTTATTAAAAGACTCAAAGTCATCCATTGTAACTATATCAGACAAACCCAGACGGTTTGCCAAACAGATTGTTACAGAGTATGATGTCTTAGAGGCGAAAGGAGATTCTGCCAGGCTGCTTGTCACTTTACACACCGGTCGTACGCATCAGATCCGTGCCCACATGGCCTTCATTGGCCACCCATTGTTGGGAGATGACAAGTACGGAAGTTATGATATTAATCGCAAATTTAAATCAAAGCGGCTGATGCTGTGTTCGATCGGTTTGCGTTTTCATACTGCTGGAGTTCTTGCCTATATGGAGGGACGTACCTTTAGCATAGAAGCCCCCTTTTGACTCTATTATCTGTAATAGTGAGGAACTGAATGCAAGCCGGAAAAATTCGTTTAATCAGTGTTGATATGGACGGAACCTTTCTAAATCCTGAAGGAAAGATCTCAAAAAAAAATCTGGAAGCAGTTAAAAAGGCCCAGGAGGCCGGTATTGTTTTTTCCATTGCTACAGGTCGTTTTTATGAAAACGCGGCACTTGGTATGGCAGAGCAAGGCCTTGACTGTCCCTTAATTGCTGTTAATGGCGGGAAGATTGCGCTTTCTCCCTTTGGAGAGGTCGTTGCTGAACATGTCATGAGCAAAGAAAGCGCCATGGAAGCTTTTCGTATTTTGGAAGAACAACAAGCGGAGTACTATGTATTTGCAAACGGACGCGTTGCGATCCGGGGCTTTGAAGACAGGCATCACTCACAAATTGAATATGGAGAAGAAAGGATGCAAAACGAAGCGGGGACCATATACCTTTATGGGGCGGACGCCTGTCTTGAGCTAATTGATGAAGGCATCTATAAGTTTTACGCACATGCTAACTGTGATGTTGAGAAGCTTGATCGTATACGCTTCGCGCTGGAGCAAGGGATCACTATGTCCACCTTGACCCATTCCGGTGCCAGTAATATTGAAATAATGCCTGTCGGAGTAGATAAGGGCAGTGGCATTACGGAGCTGGCTGCTCATCTGGGCATTGAGCTTGATGAGGTCATGACAATTGGAGATCAGGATAATGACCTATCCATGATCCGAAAAGCCGGATGGGGTGTCGCGATGGGTAATGCCACGGACGAGGTTAAACAAAACGCAAGGCTTGTCACGCTCAGCAACGCTGAGGACGGAGTAGCCCATGCTGTTTGGCGTTATGCGCTTGGCCAGGCGTAATAAAATAAATCATCATCGTTCATTATTTCTATCCGGCCATCGCTGCATTCAGCGATGGCCTTTTCTGTATTTGCTCTGTCCTTTAAACGTACGATCAACCGTATTCTGACCTGATCAGAATATGCGGTATCTTCTATCTGAGATGGAAGGCTGCTCAAGCGGTGCTGAAGCTTATCCCACAGAGGATAGGGCACAGACAGGTTCAACCGGGTGCTTTGCTCCATCAGTATAATACCGGCAGCTGCTACTGCGATAACGCATCCTTTGGTATAGGCACGTGTCAGGCCGCCTGCCCCCAGTAATACACCGCCGAAATAACGAACAACCACACAACAGCAATTGACCAGATCCCGGTGCTTCAACACCTCCATGATCGGCTGCCCGGCAGTGCCTGAGGGTTCCCCATCATCCTGATATCTCATGATCCCGGAGTTCCGTCCGATGATATAAGCATAACAATGATGCCTTGCATCTCTGTGCTTTTCTTTGATTTGCTTGACGTAGTCAAGCGCCTCCTCCTGGGATTGAACGGGTGAAGCATAGCCGATAAATCGGCTTTTCTGTTCTATAAATTCATCACAAGCGTGACGAGCCAAAGTCTTGTAATCTGTCCCTTGCATTATTGCTTGATGATAAGGCGTACATAATTCTTTTTTCCGCGCCGCAAAAGCAAACCATCGCCTTTAACCTGTTCATAGGAAATGGTGTAATCTATATCTGTGATCTTCTGATCATTAACAAGGGCAGCCCCTTGCATGACCATTTTACGAGCTTCACTTTTACTGGTGCAAAGACCGCTTGCGTTCAACAATGTTGTCAGCCTGTTGTCTGCTTCAAGCTCGTCTCTGGTCAGGGCATAGGTGGGCACTTCCTCAGAAGCGCTACCGCCACTGAACAGAGCGGCGGAAGCTTCCTGCGCCTTTTGAGCTTCCAACTCACCATGCACAATTTTGGTGCACTCAAATGCGAGTATCTTTTTAGCATCATTGATTTCAGAGCCTTTCAACGCACTCAAGCGCCGCACCTCATTCATTGGCAGGAATGTGAGCATGGAGAGCGACTTTGAAACATCCTGATCATTGACATTACGCCAATATTGGTAAAACTCATAGGGGCTGCAGAGGGCCGGATCAAGCCACAAAGCTCCGCGCTCGGTCTTGCCCATTTTCTTACCTTCGTGTGTAAGCAACAGCTTGAATGTACAGGCAAAGGCATCCTCTCTTTCCTTGCGGCGGATCAGATCGGCGCCTGCCAGCATATTACTCCATTGATCGTCGCCGCCCATTTGCAAGCGGCAGCCGTGGCGCTTGAAAAGCTCCAGGAAATCATACCCCTGCATCAGCATATAATTGAATTCAAGAAAGGTGAGCCCACGCTCCAAACGCTGCTTGTAGCAATCAGCTGTCAGCATACGGTTTACGGAAAAGTGAACCCCGATGTCACGGATAAATTCCACATAATTCAAATCCAGCAACCAATCGGCATTATTAGCCATCAGAGCCTTGCCATCAGAAAAATTAAGGAAGTGGGACAACTGTCGATGGATTTTTTCAACATTATGGTTGATATCATCCAGAGTAAGCATTTTACGCATATCGGTCTTCCCGCTTGGATCGCCTACCATAACAGTTCCGCCGCCCACCAGAGCAATTGGAATATGCCCTGCGCTCTGCATATGCATCATCGCAAGGATGGGAATGAAGTGACCAAAGTGAAGGCTTGCTGCCGTAGGGTCAAAACCGATATAAAACTTGGTTGGTTCTTTTTCAAGCTGTTTATACAAGTCATCCTCAAAGGTAACCTGCGCGATAAAACCCCGCTCCTTGAGTACATCCAGAATGTGCATCTTCTTCTCTCCTTAATGTATGCCACTGAGGCAATTTTTGAGTATATCCATGCCGCGGTCAATTCCTGTTAAGTCTGTCCCGGAGAAGTTAAGGCGAAGGGTATTTTTGTGCCCGCTCTCAATATAAAAGGATTCGCCAGGGACGAAGGCAAGGCCGCGATCAACAGTTTGCTTGAATAATGCTAAAGCATCTTTGTCTTTTCTTAAAAAAGCGAAGATAAACAACCCGCCTTCCGGTTTTGTATAATCCTCGATCTCGGGAATGAACTTTAGCTTGCTCATCATCGCGTTCATCATTTCCCTGTAAATGGGAATAATATTGTCTATGTGCGGTTTCAACAGATGCTGCCGCAGATAATGATCGACTATTGCCTGGCTAAGGTTGGGCGTGTGAACGTCCGTACACTGCTTGCATACAGCGCAGCGGCTAATCAAGGAGGAATCGCCGGCCATAAATCCGACGCGCAGGCCCGGAGAAATAATTTTTGAAAAACTTCCCAACAAAACAACATACCCTTGTCTGTCAAAGGCTTTAATTGCCGGCAATTGTTCGCCGCTGTAGCGCAGTGCCCGATAGGGATCATCTTCTGCAACAACAACGCCATGCTCACAGGCAAGCTGTGCGACTGTTTTTCGTTTTTTGAGGCTTAGCGTCCGACCGGTCGGGTTTTGAAAAGTCGGGATGATATACAAAAGTTTAGGCTTATGCAAACGCATCATTTCATCCAGGTGATCAGTATTGATACCGTCTTCATCACTTTGCACCGCAACAATTTTTGCTTGAGCCGCTGTCATGGCTTGAAGTGCGCCCAGAAAGGCTGGTTCCTCAGTCAGTATGACATCGCCGGGATTGATCAGAGCTTTAAATAAAAGATCAAGGCCTTGCATCGATCCGGTTGTAATCAGCAGATTGTCTGTGCTAACCTTGGCCGTAAAACTTTCTTCAATGTAAGCGGGTAAAGAATCTTTCAAAGGAGGATACCCTTCAGTCTGACCATACTGAAGCAGCTGTTTGCCATTTTGAAGCAGAAGGTCGCGGCTGATGTCAGCAATTTGCATGTCAGGCAAAGCGAAATTACCGGGATTGCCGCCAGCAAAAGAAATCATCCCCGGCTGGGCCATGTATTTGAATATTTCCCTGATTGCGCTGCCGCTCAGGCTTTTCATTCGATCCGCATAATGAAAAACCGCTTGTTCCATCCTTTAGAACCCTCCTTAAAACAAAAACACCTTCACCCAATTTATTGGGGGAAGGTGACATAAGCCACGGTACCACTTCCATTCGGCTGACTGATTGCCCGCCCTTGAACGCTGTAACCGGCGTACCGGCGCGAACCTACTGAAGCAAATCCACTGCCATGTTCAGTCCCGTGCTCAGGAGAGTATTCGCACGCTGTCTGCCACCTTTTTCCACCGGCCAAAGGCTCTCTTGAGGCAGTGCACGCGTGCTACTTGGCTCCGTCAGTGCCATTTCATTATATGTTGCCTGCCTTTTATTGTCAAACGATCTTTAAAGAAGAAATTATTAAAAAATAATTACAAAAATAGTTCATTTTTCTTTCTATTGTGTTATAATGTTGTTGTAATCATGTTTTGATTGTGGAGTGAGATGGATGCAGACAAGGATAGAAGCACAAAACAGCATGGCCCAGTACCTATTTGGTAAAAAAACATCTCTTAACCGGACTGAACGGTCTGTTATCGAATGGGCGATGATTGATGACTATCAAGCGGTGCTTGATCTTTCCTGCGCACGCGAAAATATTCTTTCATACTATATGTCTCATTATCAGCTTCGGGCTTGCGGACTTTGCTTTGATATAGGATCGGCCAGAGAGCTGAGAGAACGTTTGGATAAAGCGGAAATAATGTCCGTGATAGGCGCTGATATTCCATGGCAAGAAAACAGTTTTGACCGGATACTGATGACAAATAGCGCGCCTTTCTACATATCTTCAATTGAACTGTTTCGCGAAGTCTACCGGGTACTTAAGCCTAAAGGCATCTTTGTGGCTGCGCTGAGCGCATTACCCGTCAACTGCGGAACATATTCCTTGCGGCGTAATCACGCCAGGACAATCGATCATCTTCGGGAGCTTGAGGAGTTAGGATTCTCCAATGTTGCATATAACAGGACACGTTTTGGCAGACGCTGTCTGATAGCCCATAAAGCTGTATGAGCGGTTTGCGTCGTTTTATATGTGTTATTTTATGCGCTATTTTAGCGTTTTCTTTTTGTGTGTCCAGTCAGGCGACAGAAGGCGCGGAACCGGGGACAGTACGCGTTCTCCTCGGACTTTCTGAAAAAGTGAATCGTATGGACATAGGCATTTATGGCAGTTATCTTGTCAATGACAGCTTTAGCTTCCAACGTGGAAGTATACTAAAGATTGAAGCACGGGATTCCATATGGCTGTATTATGAAGGGATCGCGATTAACGCTGGGAATCAACTTTATCTTAAGCGCCAGTCAATAAAATCGGGAGAAGAAAACGGGTTACGCCTCAATGATTCCCTCAGTTTGTTGGAAGGTGATCTGGTAATCACCTTATCCGGCGCCATGCTGCGCGCTGTAATGCATATTGGTATTGAAGACTATCTCAATGGGCTGGTTCCCTATGAAATGAGTGACAGTTTTCCTTTGGAAGCGTTAAAAGCCCAGGCAGTCGCCGCTCGTAGCTACGCAATGCAGGCTTTGCGCCAGGACAGGGATTATGACCTGTCGGATGATACAAATGATCAGGTTTATCGAGGATTTAACAAGGAACACGCACAAGCCCACCGTGCTGTGAAAGAGACCGAGGGAATCGTACTGACTTATAATGAGCAGATCATTCATGCTTTCTATACAGCCAGCAACGGCGGGCAGACAGAATCATCTGCGCATGCCTGGGGTAGAGAAGGTTTTGTATATTTACCTATCCATGACGATATCTATGATGTTGAAAATCCACAGAGCGTTGTGAAGAGCTTTTATCTGCCAAAGATTTGGCAGACCGATTCCGAGCAGATTCAGGAGCTGGAAAACATGCTGATACAAAAGCTGATACCGCAGATTGACTCAATGGGATATGACGCAGCGCCTGAGAATATCAGGATTGACCGGCTGTCCGAACTCAGCGTACACACTCCAAAATATGGAGGTGGATCACGTTTGATGACGCAGCTTCGCTTTACGCTGCAGGTTAGCGCAAAGCGCCTTCAGACTTTGAAGGATGAAGAAGAGATCCTGCTGTTCAAGGTTGGAGAAAGCGCACAACCTGCTGCGCCAACCTTTACACCAGTAGCGGAAGAGGCAGCTTTAGGCCCTTTTTCAGCTTTAAGCCATGGTTTTGATATCGATCTGCCTATTTTCCCTGAGATCGAAAAGTTGATGGGATTGTCGATCAATATGAAGGCGAATGAGATCATCCGAGTGTCCGAAGAAGACGGCGGGTTTACGATTCGATCCGGGAGGTATGGCCACGGGGTAGGGATGAGCCAGCGCGGCGCTGAATGGATGGCCAAACAATATGGGAAAAGCTATCAGGATATTTTAGCTTTCTATTATCCCGGTGCCATCGAGAGCCGCTATCGCACGATTCCTGCCGTGCGCCCCTATATTGATACCGACTATCTGACAACGCCTGGGCCGATCCCCACGCCTACACCAAGACCAACTCTTGTGCCCCAAAGCCTGATACCCCAGGACGGGCAGTGGGAAGTCGTCGTCAAGAACATCAGTCAGAACTCATCGCTGAACCTACGAATACTTCCAAACACATCCAGCGACATTCTTTCTCTTTTGTTCTATGGCCAGAGATTGCTTGTTCTCAAGCAAGCGGAGGAAGGATGGCTGCATGTGCGGGCAGATGGCCTTGAAGGCTATGTGATGGAAAGCTTTGTGGAGAAAGTTCCATGATTAAGATTAAAAATATGGCTGGCTTGACTGCGCGGCAGATCATGCAAGCGGCGCGAATACTGACGGACTGCTTGCCTGACGGATGGGCAAAGATTGAGGATGCCATCGAGGAAATCAGACATCTGCTGATACCCGAAAACACCTTGCTTGCCGCCTTGGATGAAGAAGAGATAGTCGGCTGGGGCGGCCTCCTGGCACCTTCCTATGGGGGAAGGGTATTTGAAATGCACCCTCTGGCTGTGCGGACTGACCGGCAGAGAAAAGGGGTCGGACGGACGATCGTCACGGCGCTGGAAGATGAAGCGAGAAAAAAAGGGGGACTGACGATTTATCTGGGCGCGGATGATGAAAAAGAGGGCGGAGAAACGTCTTTTGCGCAAGCGGACCTATATCTTGAGCTTCCTGAAAAGATCTTGAATTTTGATCCGGGCACACATCAGACTGCCTTTTACTTAAAAATGGGTTACAGCATCATCGGCGTCATACCCGACGCGAACGGACGCGGCAAGCCGGATATACTGATGGCAAAACGCTTATAAAAAAGACAGGCGCGGGGGATCACCCCATGCCTGTCTTTGCTAAGCATCGTATTATGCGGGCTGCTCCGGGCTGTCAAGTTTGAGCGTATCACCAATCACGATTTTTCTGCTGCTTTTCTCTGGAAGCGGTTTTTGTTTGGGTAACTCAACCCGTAAAATTCCATCCTCATAGCTGGCTTGAATGTTGTCGTGGTCGATGCCTTCGATGCTGAAATTTCGCTCAACATGGCCGCTGCGGCGTTCCACATAGCAATAATTTTCCTTCTCATCCTTGTGTTGGCTTTCAATATCAGCGCTGATGGTCAACACATCCTTATCAACGGTCAGGTTAATCTTGTCTTTGGATACACCGGGAAGTTCGGCTTCCAGCAAGTAGGCATTATCACGCTCCCGAATATCAACCCGGAAGCCACTGGCCAAGCTGCCGTTCATGTCCATAAAGGGGCGAAAAAAGGGATCGCTGGCCAAGCTGTTACGCGTACTGGATAAGTTACTCAGCATGCGATGGTAGGGGATTAGAGAGAACATATATTTTCCTCCT
>CAZYKQ010000083.1:0-8825 GCA_964648235.1 uncultured Christensenella sp.
CGGGGTAACCGCTGAAGGCGCGGAAAACAAAGAGGGAACGATGAAACAGCGAAAAGCACGAAAAGCACGAAAAAGGTCGAAACTCTTTATTATTTCGTGTCTTTCATGCCTTTCACTGTTTTCGCAGCCTCCGTCCCCCATCCATGGATGAAACAATGTATCAACTCAATATCCCCGATCACCATATGAAGGAGGAATAACCCCCATGGATAAGGTGCCAACCATCAAGCTCTACTCCATCACCATCGACTGCATTGACCCGGCTCAGCTTGCCCGGTTCTACGCCGACCTGATGGCCTGGGATACGCTGCCCCTGGGCGAGGATTACACCGGCGTCTATCCGTCCGGCACCGCGCAGGGCGCCTACCCCTGCCTGCTGCTGCAGCGCAACCCGGCCTATGTTCCCCCGGTCTGGCCGGATGAGCCGGACAAACAGCGGCAGATGGCGCACATAGACTTCGCCGTCGATGACATCGAAGCGGCCGCGCGTCACGCCATAGCCTGCGGGGCAAAGGAGGCCGATCAACAGTTCTCAGCCAACTGGCGTGTGATGATCGACCCCGAGGGCCACCCCTTCTGCCTGTGCGGGATGAAAGAGATCATCGACAGCCCGCAGTGTCGGTTGTTATAGGGCGATAAGCTTAACTGAGCAACGAAACACAGGAACATCAAGAAACATGCGGGAAGCATTGCGCTTCGTTTCTTGTTGTTCTTATGTTTTATTTTTTTATTTCATGCTGCCAGCATGTTTATACCCGGGGAAGTTGATTATAATGTTGTATGTTACAACCATTTTGAAGGGAGAGATCAGGCTTGCTGGTATGTGACATCTCGATCATACATAAATACGGGAAGCAAACACTTGACGCGCGCTTATCCCCTTTTGATGTTTGCTGGCAGGAGATGGTGGTATTGATGGCCATCCGTAGGAGCCCGAATGTCACGATCTCCCTGCTGTCCAAGCTGCTGCAGACAGACAAGGGAAACGTAACCAGGCTGCTCAACAGAATGGATAGCAAGGGGCTCATATCCCGGCTTCCCATGGGCGGTGATCATCGGCGCAAGGCGCTGCGCCCGGCACCGGCGGGTGAAAGGCTGCTGCCGGATCTGGATAAGGTGATGAGTGACTGGGAGAGGGAATGCCTGGAGGGTTTCTCTTCTGATGATATCAGGATCTATTTGGCTCTGAACGGTAAGTTCATCGGTAACCTGATGCGGATGAGCGAACAAAGCAGTAGCCTTCTATTTACCGAAGAAGGCTAAAAAACAAGGGTTTATCTTGTATAAAAGAGAGGACTTCATCATGTTCAAACGTTTTCTGGTGACCGCCCTGGTATTCTTAGTCATTGACATTGTTTGGCTTGCTTTCATTTCACCAAAGCTTTACAAAGAAAACATTGGCCATTTGATGAGTGACCGTGTCAATTTTCTTGCGGCTGGTGTTTTTTACCTGCTGTTTGTTGTTGCGCTACTTTATTTTGTGATTGATCCGGCGATTGCCGCCGGCAGCGTACGGCAGGCCTTACTGAGGGGGGCCTTCCTCGGCCTGGTGATGTACGCTACATATGATCTTACCAATTTAGCCACGCTGAAGGATTGGCCCTTTAAAATTACGGTCATCGATCTCGCGTGGGGTGCCTTTGTCACCGCAGCCACCAGCGGGATTGTGACCCGCATTTTCATATAAATGGAGGAAACAATGCAAACAGCCATCCTTCCCTGCGCCTTTCATAGCGCGCTTCTTCGCGGTGCGCTTAAAATCGAAGAAAACCGTGAAATGCTCAACCGAATCAACGGCTTCCCTGTGCCGGACAGAGACACCGGAAGCAACCTGGCTTATCTCATGCAGCAGCTCAGACGGCATCTTCAGCCAAGCGAATCTTTCCAGGAACTGCTGACAAAGCTCAGCGAGGTATCAATGTTTGGGGCGAGGGGAAACAGCGGCGCAATTTTCTCCCAGTATTTTAATGGGTTCAAAGAAGCCGCAGCCTGCTTGAAGGACAGCGCCGCCGGTTTATCCCTTCCTATGCTGGGCGATATGTTCAGTGCAGGATATGCTTTTGCCTACAAGTCTATCCAGCACCCGAAGGAAGGTACGATCCTCAGCGCCATGCGCAGCTTTTCAGAGAGCTTTCATCGCCTGCGTGTCCAGTCCACCGATTTATTGCAAGCGGCTGAGGAAGCGCTTGATAATCTACGCCATACCGTGCGTCAGACAGCTGGCATACTGCCGCAGCAACGCGCCATAAAAGCGCCGGATGCGGGGGCAATGGCCTTTCTCTACTTTGCCGAAGGCTTTCTGAACGCTCTGACCGGCAGTGATAACTCGCAAAATGATCCTGATCCGGCCCTGATGCGGGGGATATTGGCTGACACGGGGGATCATATGTATGCTGACGATGCCATCACGGATGGATCTGCCTACCGTTATTGCACAGAAGCGCTGGTGCAGCTGTCAAAACATGAAGACATCCCCGAAGCCATCAAAGCACAACTGGCCGTCCTCGGCGACAGCATGGTCGTTTCCCGCTCCGGGGTTATCGCCCGTATTCACCTGCACACAGATCACCCCCAGCAAGCGGTCGATTTGGCAGAAGAGCTTGGCACACTGCTTGAAGTCAAAGCGGATGATATGCGCATGCAGCAATCGCTTGCCCTGCCCCATCCGGGCAAGACTGCGCTGGTCATCGATTCGATTGCCGATGTGCCCGAGGACATGCTTGGCCGGGATGTATATTGTCTGCCCCTGCACCTGATGATCGGCGGCGTCTCATTTCAGGATAAGCGGACCATCTCGCCGGAGCGGATGACCCGATCCTCCGGCCATATTACAAGCAGTCAAGTCAATCCGGAGGGTATCAAGCAATTTCTGGACCCTATCCTCGCCAGCTATGACCAGGCATTGATCATCACCGTATCGTCCAAAATGTCCGGCTTGTATGCGCGTTACAGCGAATACATCGCGGCAAACCCATCGGCGCCTGTCTATTTGGTGGATACCCTGGTCAATTCCGGGGCGCAGGGGCTTCTTGTCCTGTATGCGGCAAAGCAGCTGCTTGAAGGCAAAGCGCCCGGCGAAGTAGCCAAGGAACTGGAAGCTTTGCGTAAAAGGACAAAAATTCTCGTTTCCATCCCGGACTTAAAGGCCATGGTCGCCTCCGGCCGCCTGAGCGGGAAACTTGGAGGCCTTCTGATGAAAATTGGCTTTTTACCTCTGGTCACCATCAACGCTCATGGCGAGGGCAGCATTACCGGCCTTTCTTTTTCCCGCAGGCGAAGTGACTGGCTGTTGTTGAACAAGCTGCGCCCCGGAAAAATCGATCACTACGCCTTGGTCCACGCAAACGATGCCCCTCGCGCCCGGAAGGCGGCGGATGATATAAGGCAAAGGCTGGGGATGGGGCCTTCCTATATATGTGAAATCTCAAGCGTTGTGGCTAACTTTGCGGGCGAAGGCGCGTACGCGGTGGCTTATATTGAAAAGGAAAAGGATAAAAAAAGGCAGCTATGAAATACCTTATTGTATACCTTGTTCTGCTAAGTGCTTTTACAGGTGTCTTTTTTATCGGCAAAAGGAATAAAAAACACGACTATGTGGACATACTGTGGGGATCCGGCTTTGCGCTGTCAGCGCTCCTTTCCTGGCTTCTGGGGCCCAAATCACTTCCCGGTCTGGTCATGACCCTGTTGACCTGTATATGGGGGGCCAGGCTGAGCCTCTATCTTGCGCGGCGCAACATTGGCAAGCCGGAGGATTTCCGCTATCAGGCCATGCGGACAAAATGGTTCAATCGGTTTGAAACGATCATGTTTTTTAAAAACTACATGACACAGTTTGTTATCAATATACTGGTTGGCTTTCCCGTCGTATATATCAACCTGGAAGGCGCGCCGCGCACGGGCCTTGCGCTCTTTGCGGGTCTTGGCTTATGGATGATCGGATTTTTCTTCGAGGCAGCGGGCGATGAGCAGCTGCGCCGCTTTAAGGCCCGGCCCGAAAACAAGGGCAAGCTGATGACCAAAGGCCTGTGGGCCTGGACAAGGCATCCCAACTACTTTGGCGACGCCGCTATGTGGTGGGGCATCTTTCTCATCGGCCTTACCGGCAACATAGGCCGGATCTGGCTTGTGTTCAGCCCACTGCTGATGACTTTTATGCTGCTGTATGTCTCGGGCGTGCCAATGCTTGAAAAGAAGTACCGGGGACGCGCCGATTGGGAGGCTTACGCAAAACAGACCAGCAAGTTCTTCCCCTTGCCACCGGCAAGTGAAAACAGGAAAAAAAGGAGATGAGCATTGGTTATGCCTGCCTGGCTGAGGCTGTCGAGGGAACGGACATCAAAAAATGCCTCCTTAAAAACGCCACCCCGGAGTGCCTGCGCCAGCTGATCGGGCACAACTTGGAGGCTTTGCTGAACATGGTTGAGTATAATATATCAAACGGCATCCGCATGTTCCGCATCAGCTCCGGCATCATTCCCTTTGGTTCCTCCCCCATCAACACGATTCCCTGGAGGGAAGAGTTCAAAGGTCTTCTGGACATCATCGGCGGCAAGATCGGCAGCAGCGGCATGCGCGTATCAATGCACCCCGGACAGTACACGGTGCTCAACTCCCCTGATGAAAAAGTGGCCGCCGATTCAGTCCTGGAACTCGATTATCACGCGTCGTTTCTTGACAGCCTGGGCGTGGACGCAAGCCATAAGATCATTTTACATATAGGGGGCGTCTATGGCGATAAGACTGCGGCGTCAGCGCGCTTCATCCAACGTTTTCTCGCGCTGCCAGAGCGTGTGCTCAAGCGCTTGGTCATCGAAAACGATGATAAAAGCTATTGCGCGCAAGATGTAATGGCTATCAGCGCGCAGACAGGCATTCCGGTGGTGTTTGATAACCTCCATCATATGGTCAATCCCTCTCCCCGGACGATCCGGGAGGATGAATGGATCAGGCTCTGCGCGGCCACATGGAAGCCGCGGGATGGGCGGCAAAAGATACACTATTCCCAAAGCAATCCCGGCAAGAAACTCGGCGCGCACTCCGCCTCCGTTAGCATTGACCCCTTCATCGATTTTTACAACAGCCTGGGCGATAGCAAACCCGACATCATGCTTGAGGTGAAGGATAAAAACATCTCTGCCCGAAAATGCTCCCTTTGCATTGAGAAAATCGGCGATCTAAGCGAACTTGAAAAAGAATGGAGCCGGTACAAATATACTGTGCTGGAGCATTCTCACACCGCATATCAGGAAATACGCGAGCTGCTCAAGGATAAGTCAGCCTACCCGGCGCTTGCGTTTTTCCGGCTGGTGCAAACCGCGCTGGCCCTGCCCGTGCAAACCGGGGGCGGGATCAACGCCGCCAATCATGTCTGGGGATACTTCAAGGATGCGGCCAATCCCGCTCAAAAAAAACAGTACATGAAAGCCCTTGATGCCTATGCGGCAGGCAAAGGCAGCCTGAACGCGGTGAAACGCAAACTCCACGCCCTGGCACGGCAGCACAGACAGGCCTACCTCCTGTCATCCTACTATTTTCTCGAGCTGGATGGGGCTGGGAATGATCAGCCCTGACGGAGTCTCGCTATTATTACATTGATACAGAAGACTAAGGAGGACTCAATGACAGAAAAAAGAAAACACCAGCTAAATGATTTTACTGCCCTGCTGGAGAGAGGCAATCGTGAAGGCGCGGTTTCCTTCGCGCTGGGACTTTTGGAGCGGGGGGACGCATCGCTTCCTGAACTCTATGAAAATATCCTGACCCCATGCCTCAACCAGATCGAAGTGCCCCGGAAAACGGAAGACGAATTGATCTGGCGCGAACATCTCCAATCGGCAATCATCCAGGCAGTGATAGGCGCCTGCTGGCCCTTTGTGCTCTTGGCGCGAAAAAAATACCTCATTCCTGACAAAAACATCAGGGTGCTTCTGTTTGCCCCCGAGGAGGAATACCATGAGATTGGCCTGCGCATGGGGATGGATTTTTATACCATCCTGGGCTATCAGGTGGACTATATCGGTTGCAACCTCCCAAAGGATACTATGCTCAACGCCTTGGAAACACTCAGACCTGATATAGTCACCGTCAGCGTGACTAACTATCTCAACCTCGCGCAATTGCCTGCGATCATTGCCACAGTTAAAGCCTTCAGTCCTTCCACTCGGGTATATATCGCGGGCAGCGCGTTGGCACGTACAGGCAAATGCGCATTTGAGTTCGGAGCAGATGGGGCTGTCACAAGCTTTGCGTCTATCCTCGAAAACAAGGAGTCCAAGCAATGAGAACAGCAACAAGAATCGCCTGGCGCTTCCTCACGCATTCCAAAGGACAATCTATTCTGATCGCGATCGGCATCGCCATAGGCGTATCAGTGCAGGTATTTATCGGCTCACTGATCAGCGGCCTGCAGATCGAATTAGTCGATACCGCCATCGGCCGAAATACCCAGATCACTGTCAGCGCCTACATGCGCGGGGAAACAGTCGAGGATTATCAGCTTGTGGTTGACAAAATCGTGCAAACCAGCTCTGAGGTTCTGCATGTTTCCCCCGTTGTGGATGCCAGCGGCTTCCTCAGAAGCAGCCATGGGGATGATTTTCCGATCTTACTGCGCGGCTTTGCCCTTGACAAAGCCAACGGGATCTTCCGCCTAAGTGAATCCCTGGTATCCGGCACGCTGCCCGCGGAGGGCGAGGTCCTTATCGGAAAAAATCTGGCTCAGGAGGCTGCCGTAGCGGATACAGTCACACTGGCCACACCCAGGGGCAGTACGCGAGAAGCTGTGGTCAGCGGTATTTTTGACCTGGGCTCAGCCGCCCTTAATGAGCGCTGGGTCATATCCGGTCTGCAGTTAGCACAAGAAGTGTTCGGCTACAGCAGCCGCACTGTGTCTTCCATTGAAATGCAGGCACGGGATCCCTTCTTGGCCGACAACATCTCAGAAGAACTTCGCGCGGCACTGCCCAACACCCTGAAGGTGACCGACTGGAAATCTCAAAACGAGCAGCTGCTCAGCGGCCTCAACGGCCAAAGCATTTCCAGTCTGATGATTCAGATTTTTGTTCTTTTGTCCGTAGTGCTCGGGATCGCAAGCGTACTGGCCATCTCTGTCCTGCAAAAATCCAAGCAGCTTGGTATCCTTAAAGCCATGGGTATCCGTAATCGGGACGCCAGCCTGATCTTTCTCACGGAAGGCTTCTTGCTGGGCATCGCGGGCGCGGTGCTGGGGGTCGCGTTGGGATTAGGTCTGGCTTTCTCCTTCAGCAAATTCGCTCTCAACCCTGACGGAACGCCGGTTATCGCTCTTTTTATCGACCCGGGTTTTATCTCTTTGTCGGCAATGATCGCGGTGCTCTCCGCCACCCTTGCCTCACTTATCCCTGCCGGGCGCTCGGCTCGTTTAGATCCGATGGAGGTCATCAAGAATGGATAAAATTATCAGCTTATCAGGCATCAACAAAACCTATGGCAGCGAAATCAAGACACAGGTTCTGTTTGACATCAACTTAGATATCCAGTCCGAGTCTTTTTCATCCATCATCGGCGCGTCCGGATCGGGCAAGAGCACACTGCTTAATATCATCAGCACTTTGGATCGTCCCACCAGCGGCAGCGTTGTCATTAACGAAAGGCTGACGACCAAAATGACCGCGAATGAACTGGCGCGGCTGCGCAACGAGACGATCGGCTTCGTATTCCAATTTCATTACCTCCTGCCGGAGTTCACCGCGCTTGAAAATGTGCTGATGCCCGCGCGCATCAGGGATGGTAAGGTCAAAAAAGACACGATTGACCGGGCACGAGAGCTGCTGAAGCTGATGGGGATTGAAAAGCTGGCTAACAATAACGCTGGCAAGATGTCCGGCGGCCAGCAGCAGCGCACCGCCATCGCGCGTTCAATGATTAACAACCCGCGCATTATTTTGGCCGATGAACCCACCGGTAACCTGGATAGCGAATCCACAGAAATAGTATATGATATCATGCGCGATATAAACGAACTTTATAAAACCACTTTTCTCATCATCACTCACGACAGACGTATCGCCCAAAAAACCGATCGCATCATCGAGATCAAGGACGGAAGGATTCATCTTGATCTGCTGAATAAACCCGCATTGAATAAGGGAGGCAAGATCGCATAGTGATACTGTTTCAACACATCAACTCATTGTGTGGCAGGAGACAGGGCCTGCGCTCCACACAGGATAATGCCATTCCACGGAGGGTTTGCTTGAAAGAGCAACTGTTGTTTTCTTCTTGCGTGCTGCTGTTAATTTTTCATGTTAGAATTAATGATATAAAAAAGAGGTAATCAGCATGACTAACACCCCAGCCATCAAACTCTACTCCCTTACCATCGACTGCATCGACCCGGCTAACTGGCGTAGTTTTACGCCGCTCTCATGGCTTAGGATCTGCTGCCCTTGGGCGACGATTATACCGTTGTTTACCCGTCCGGCACCGCGTAGGGCGCTTACCCCGGCCTCCTCTTCCAGCGCAACCCGGACTATCAGCCGCCCGTCTGGCCCGACGAGCCGCAAAAGCAGCAGCAGATGGCGCACATCGACTTCGCGGTCGATGAAATCCACGCAGCGACGCGGCACGCCATAGCTTGCTGCAATAAGGAGGCCAATCATCAGTTATCAGATAACTGGCGGGTGATGATCGGCCCGGAGGGGTATCCCTTCTGCCTGTGTAACAGGGCAGACCGCGGTTTAAGCTGCTGTAATCCCGCATAAAATAATCAAATCTTCCATGTGCTTTCTTCTTTTCATTTGCCGCGCCGGATCGGATGAAAAAGCCTGTTCACAACCCTGTAA